>VBOX01000007.1:0-23718 GCA_005893265.1 Candidatus Eiseniibacteriota bacterium
TCACCCGGCCGACACCGGTGTGCTCGCGCGCAACCTCGGCGCGAGACGGGTGGTCGCGACGTACCTCCATCTTTCGGGAATCCGGCTCGAGCCCTGCCTCGACTACGCCGGTGGATACGGAATCTTCACGCGCCTCATGCGCGACGTGGGGTTCGAATACTTCTGGATGGACCCCTACGCCACGAACATGCTCGCGCGCGGCTTCGAATGGCGGCCCGGGCCGGCGACGCCGCGGGTCGTCACCGCGTTCGAGGTGCTCGAGCACTTGGCGCGCCCCCTCGAGGAGTTCAGGCGCATCGCCGAGCTTGGGGCCGACTGGATCATCACGAGCACGGAGCTTCACCCGGGAACGAGACCGGATCCCGACTGGGACTATCTCTCCGTCGAGAGCGGCCAACACGTCGCCTTCTATCGGCGGGACACGCTGGAGCGCCTCGGACGGGAGACCGGGTATCCGCACGTGACGGCGGGACCGTTCTTCCAGATCTTCGCGCGCAAGCCCTTTCCCGCATGGAAGTGGCAGGCAGCCGTCCGCCTCGGCGCGTTCGCGTTCCCGATCATGAAGAAGCTCAGGCCCAGCCTCACGGTTTCGGATTGCGAGAGCATCCGCTCGCGTCTGCGAGGGGAATGACGCGCCCCATCTTGTACACGGGCGATATCTTTCGCCTCCAGGCCCGGGGAGGGATCACGCGGTATTTTGGGGAGCTGATCCCGCGCCTTCGACGGCCCACGCGCATCGTGGCGGGGCTCCACCAATCGCCCGCGATCCAGGCGGGCCGGCTCACCGCCGAAGCCTCCGTCTATCTCCGGGCGTTTCGCCTGAGCCCTCGTCCTCGGGCGGTCGTGAACGGTTGGGTCGACGCCGTCCACTTTCGCGGGGATTCCGGCGAGATCGTGCATCCGACTTACTACCGGGATCCCGCCGGTATCCCCACGTCGCTTCCCATGGTCCTCACGGTCTATGACATGGCGCACGAGCTCTTCCCCTCTCTCTTCCAGCGGCGGTGGTGGAGCTCGGAGGATCCCGCACGCTGGAAGCGGGCGATCTGCCGCCGGGCCGACCGCATTGTGTGCATCTCGGAATCGACCCGCCGGGACCTGGTGGAGATCCTGGATGTCGACGAGCGGAAAACCCGCGTGATCCACTGCGGGAGGACGGATTGGAGCCCCATCCCCGCGGAAGAAGTGCCGGGGCTCGCGTCCCCCTTCTTCCTCTGGGTCGGCGAGAGGCACACGTACAAGAATTTTGCGGCCACGCTTCTCGCTTGGTCGACCTCGAGCGCCGCGGCGTCCACCTCGATTCTTTGCGTCGGCGGCGGCCCGCTCCGTCCGGACGAGCGTGAGCTCGCGAGAAGGCTCAAGGCCGCCGGCGCCTTGCGGCAGGAGACCCTTCGCGATACCCAGCTCAAATGGGCCTACGAGCGGGCGGCGGGGCTTCTCTACACGTCCCGCTGCGAAGGATTCGGGTTGCCGCTGCTCGAGGCGATGTCGCTCGGATGCCCGGTGGTCGCTTCGAAGGCCTCTTCCATCCCGGAGGTGGCCGGGGACGCGGCGATCTACGTGGATCCAACGGAGCCCGAAAGCATCCGCGCCGGTATCGAGCGCTGCCTCTCCCTGGGACGCGACGGCGCCCTGCGCGCGCTACTTAAGGCGCGAGCGGCGCTCTTTTCCTGGGACGCCTGCGCCGAGGCGCACGAGGCGCTCTACCGGGAGCTCGATGGACCGGCGCCCGGGGGGGAGGAACGCCGGTGAGGCCCGCGATCACCGTCGTGACCGTATGCCGGAACGCGCTCCACCTGCTCCGGCCTACCGTGGAGAGCGTGCTGGAGCAGGGATGCCCTTCGCTCGAATACTGGATCGTGGACGGCGGGTCGACCGACGGAACGAGGGAATTTCTCGTCTCCCTCTCCGCGCGCGGGGTGCGCACGATCTCCGAGCCCGACCGGGGCATCGCCGACGCGATGAACAAGGGCGTGCGGCTAAGCACGGGGACCTGGGTCGCGCACCTCCACGCAGGGGATACGTATCTGCCGGGGGCGCTCGACGCCGTTCTCGCCCACGCCGCGGAGGGCACGGACATTCTCTGCGGATCGATCCTCAAGCGGGAGGAGCGGAGGGAGACGATCTACCGGCCCAAGCCGTCGCGGCTCCGCATGGACATGACGATCCATCATCCCGCCACGTTCACGCGGCGCGCGGTCTTCGGGGAGGTCGGCGGGTTCGACGAGCGGTACCCCAACGCGATGGACTACGATTTTTTCCTGCGCGCGTTCGCCCAGGGCAAGCGCTTCCTCGTGATCCCCGAGACCCTCACGCGAATGGCGGGAGGAGGTCAGTCGGAGCGATCGCTCTGGAGGACGCTACGCGAGACCCACGCGATCCGCGCCCGGACCCTGACGCACGGCTGGGAGCGGTCCTACGTTTTCTTTCTCTTCTTGTTCGCGCGGGGCTGGACGGCGCGGCGCTCGACGGGCGCGGCCATGTCCCGGCCGCGAACGCGATACCCACGAGGACGTAGAGAAGATCCAGCAGCTCCTCGTCGCCGAAGTTCCATTCCATGAGCCCGGAGACCAGGAAACCAACGAGCGCCGCCGAGACGCCGAGCGAAATTGCAACGCCGAAGCCCCCGCCCGAGATCGGGGATCGACGGGATTCAAGAAACCTGCGCAACGCCGCACGCATGAGTCCGATCACGAGGAAGAGGAGTGCTAAGAGCCCGAACACCCCCATCGTGGCGGCCACCTGGACGTACACGCTGTGGAGGTGACCCGCGGGCTCGATGGCCGCCGGGGATTTGTACGCTTCGTATATGGGGTGCAAATCTTGTAATCCCACCCCGGTCCATGGATGGTCGCGCACCATTCGCGCTCCGGCTTCCCACATGTGAATCCGCTCCCTGTTCCAGGGGCTCCCAGGATCGAAGATGCTGAACGCGCGATCGCGATAAGCGCCGGGCAGCACGAAGGCGAGCGAGATCACGCCGCCGGCAAGGGCCGTCAGCCATCTCGCGCGCGTCGCCGCCACGATGACCGCGAGCGCCGCGACGTAGCCGATCCAGGCGCTCCGCGTGTAGGTCCCCGCTAGAGCCGGCAGCAACACCGCGAGGGCGAGGAGCGCCCACGCGCGCCAGCGCCCTCCGCAGCGGATCGCGATCGCGGTAGCCAGGGAGGCAAAGAGGAGCACCTGCCCTCCGTACGTGAGCGGATGGCCCACGGCGCCCTTGACCCGATTAGGAAACTCGGGACCCTGCCCCACGAAACGCGCGAGCGCAAAGATCGCGGCCAAGGCGGCCGAGACGAGCAGCACCGCGATCGCGCGCCGGGCGGCCCGCTCATCGCGCGCGTGATACGCGGCGACCGGAACGAGGAGGAGCAGGAATCCCTTCAGCACGCGGGGCCAGCTCGCACGAGGGTCGAGCGCGAAGAAGGATGCGAGCGCCAGGGCCGCGATCCACGTGAGCGCGGGGAGATCGACCGGGGTGCGTACCCAGCGTCGTTTTCCCCGGAGCTGCCAGGCCAGCAGCGTCAGCGCCGCGCAGAGGACCAGGGCGATGGACATGGGCGCCACCGTCCAGGGAAGAGCGGCGACGAGAACGAGAAAGGAGACGGCCGACGCCTTGGCGATGGCGTCAGCCACCGTTCAGGGCCTCGCGATACGCCTCCATCGTGAGCTCGGCGGTGCGCTCCCATGTGAACGCGCGTGACTGCGCGATCCCGCGCCGGATGAGCGCTTCGCGCCGCACGCTGTTCTGCAGCAGCTCCGTCATGTTCTCGGCCCACACATCGGGCTCGCTCGGCGGGAGGAACACGGCGGCGTCGCCGAGGGTTTCCTTGAGCGCGCCCGCCGAGGAGGAGAGCACGGGTGTGCCGCAGGCCATGGCTTCCAGGGGCGGGAGGCCGAAACCCTCGTCCAAGGATGGCTGCACGTAGAGCGCCGCCCCGGAGTAGAGCAGCGCCAGCTCGCTGTCGTCGCGCAAGGGACCCGAGAAATGAATACACGTGGAGACCCCCGCGCGGAGTGCCCGCTGAGCAAGCGGATGGCCGAGCCGCCACGCCGGGCCGGAGAGCACGAGCGGGAGCCGCTCGGAGCGGGGCAGCCGCTCCAACGCGTCGATCAACAGGGCGATATTCTTGTGCCGCTTCCGGGCGCCGACGTAGAGAAAATACGCGGAGGGAAGCGACCGCTGTTTTAGGAACCGCTCCGCGTCCTCCGCGGATCTCCGTGTGAACTCTCTCGAGACGCCAAGCGGCACGATCCGCACGCGCTGGGACGGGACGCCCAGGATCTCCATGACGTCCTCGCGGACGTGCCCCGAGTCCACGAGAACGATGCGAGCCTTTCGCACGGCCGCGCCCGCGATGGTGCGGGCGTAGATTCCCGCTCCGGCGGGGAAAAATCGCGCGAAGCGACCTGCGCGCGGCGCGCGGCGCGCGCGAGGAGCCAGTGCTCCGAGACGGAGTATTTCCCCGCGCGAACCCTGACCTCCTCCGCCGGCGAACCGGGGTGCGCCAGCGCCCCCAAATCCTGTTTCAGGAGGAAGACGACGAACCGGTGACCGTCCTTCCGTCCGAAGAAGACGGTGAGGAGATTGCGGATGTAGGTTCCGATTCCGCCGTCGCGCAGCTTCCGCGCGTCCACTCCGATTCTCAAAACTCCCCTCCAGGGTCCGGGCGATCCTAGCACGCCCCCAGGAGCCCCGCTTCCTTGACTTTCCGCGCCCGCTCCATAAGATTCTCGGGGTGACTTCCCCTGCCGTCGGACTCCGGCTCCATCCCGAATCCCGTATCGTCGTGACCGGAGGAGCCGGGTTCCTCGGGACCCATCTCATGGCCGCGTTTTCTTCCCACGGCTACCGGAATCTCGCGACGTTCCGCTCCCAGGACTACGATCTGACCCACGAGGCCCAGGTCGAGCGGATGATGGCGGATCTCAAGCCCGAGGCGATCATTCACCTGGCCGCGGTCGTCGGAGGGATCGGCGCGAACCGGAGCCACCCGGGCACCTTCTTTTTCAAGAACCTGATGATGGGGGCTCTCCTGCTGGAGCACGCGCGCCGCGCCGGCGTGAGACGGTTCGTGAGCGTCGGGACGATCTGCTCCTACCCCAAGTTCACCCCGGTTCCCTTTCGCGAGGAAGAGTTGTGGAACGGGTACCCAGAGGAAACGAACGCGCCCTACGGTCTCGCGAAGAAGATGCTGCTCGTGCAGTCCCAGGCCTACCGGCAGGAGTACGGGTACGACGCGGTGAACGTGCTCCTGGTGAATCTCTATGGCCCGGGAGACAATTTCGATCCGGAGACCTCCCACGTCATCCCCGCGCTCATCCGCAAATGCGTGGAAGCTGCCGATACGAAAGCGGACGCGTTGGAGGTCTGGGGCACGGGTCAGGCGACGCGCGAGTTCCTCTACGTCGAGGACGCGGCGGAGGCGATCGTGCGCGCCGCGGAGCGGCTCGAGGGAAGCGAGCCGGTCAATCTCGGCGCCGGGATGGAAATTTCGATCCGGGAGCTTGCCGAGAAGATCGCCACGTTGTGCGGATTCAACGGGAAGCTAGTCTGGGATCGCACGAAGCCCGACGGGCAGCCCCGGCGGTCCCTGGACGTGAGCCGCGCGAAGAAGCTTCTAGGATGGACCGCGAAGACACCGTTCGACGAGGGTCTGAAGCGCACGATCGCGTGGTACCGGTCCCGTGATCCTCGGGCTGCCGAGCCTACGCCGCGAGGAGCCGGGCATAGAAGTCGGTGATCCTGGACGCGATCGCCTCCCACGTGTAGTACGCGCGCACTCTCTTCCGCCCGCGGACTCGAAGCGCCTCTCCGAGCCCCGGCTCACCCAGCGCGCGGCGCAGCGCTTGGGCGAGGCCCTCGACGTCGTCCTCCGGGAAGATGAGGCCGGCGTCCCCCACGACCTCGGGAATCGCTCCGCTCGAGGACCCGACCACGACGCAGCCCGCGGCCATGCCCTCGACGAGCACCCGCCCGAACTGCTCCTTCCACTTGGGCGTCGTCCGCGAGGGAAGCACGAGCACGTCGATCGCGGCCATGAACCCGCGCACGGCGTCGTGCTGCACCCCGCTCAGAAACCTAATGCTGGATCCAAACCCGAGGTCCGCCGCAACGCCCTCGAGCGCGCCTCGTGCCGGCCCGTCGCCCAGGATCAGGATCGAAGGTCGGGGCGAGGGAAGCAGCGCAACCGCGCGGAGCAGGAGATCAACACCTTTCTGGGGGAGAAGCCTGCCGACAAAACCTACGACCGGAGGCTCAAGCCCGAGCCGGCCCCGCACGTCCTCCGCGGGAGCGCGCCGCGCCGGCGCGTCCGACGTGCCCTGCGCCACGTCGGAATACTCGCCGAGATCGATTCCGTGCGGGATCACCTCGAGGGGCTTCCGGAATCCCTTGGCACGGAGCACCTGGACTACCTCTTCGCTCACCGCGGTGCCGGCCGCGCACCGGCGGTGTGCGAAACGCTCGATCCGCGCGTAGAGCCACGAAGGACGGTAGGAGTAGCGGAAGCCGGCGCTGAGATTATCGAAGGAGAAGAAGATCGCTTTCGCCTTGGGCGCCCAGATCGCGGCAAGCGAAAGCGCCTGAAAGGTGATGACGCTGAACGGCTCTTCCCAGAGGTGAAGCACATCTGGGCGGACGCTGCGGATCGCGGGGCCGAGTCCCGAACGAAAGAATCCACGGTTCTCGTAGCCAGGCCATCCGACCGCGCCGGTTAGGAGACGATATCCGGGCTGCCCACCAGCCGTCGCGCGCACGACACGATAGTTCTCCACCCAGCGATCCGGTGCGAGGACGGTGAGGTCGATCCCGGGACTTGCGGCGAGCGCCTCGAACTTCTTCCGAAAAGGCGCCACTCCAGCCGTATGGTCCACAGCGAGCACGCGGGTGGCTCGGTGCGGGCTCCGCGACCCCATGCGCCTACGTGCCGGTGCCGGGAGTCCGTCCCGACAGGGATCCATCGGCGGGGTCGAACTCCCGTCCCAGCGCGGCGAGAACGCCGAGTCCCGCCCAAAACGGGACCGCGACCTTCTCCAGATCAATATAGGTTCGGAAGAATCCATGGATGGCGTACGTCCCGAGCCCAGCCAGGGACGCGAGCGCGATGAGCCTCGCCCGCTGGTCGTCTGAGCGGCGGAAAATGCGGAGCCCCAGGACGGCTGCCGCCCCCACGAGCCACATCGCGGCTAGGAACCCTAGAACCCCGCCCTCAGACAAGAGGCGAAAGATCTCCGAGTGCGCTCCCGAGTGTACGAAGGCGAGCTCCGTGATGATCAGCTTGCGGCGGTACTGAGTGTACATATGCGGATACGATGCATATCCCATCCCTAGCAACGGCCGATCTCGCACCATCTCGACCGCCGCCATCCAGCGGTTGAAACGCTCGAGGTTGGAGGCATCTTCCGTCGCAGCAATTGAGCCCGCATGCTTCGTGATCCGCCCACCTGCGCCGACTCCAAGGATGACGCAGCATACGATCACGCTGAGGCCCGCTAGGAGCGCCATGGGCTTCAGCCTCCGGCGCCACCAGAACCAAAGCGCCGCGGTCAGTGGAAGGACGATTGCTAGGGAGATCCACGCGGCGCGGGTGAGGGAGAAGCCGATTCCGAGCGCGAGCGCAAGCGAAGCACCGGCGTACATGACCCGCGTGCTCCCACGCCGCTCCAGAGCAAAGAGAAGTGCGAGCGGCAAGATCATTGCGAGATAGGCCGCGTAGACACCGTGTTCTGTGAAGAAAGGACGGGCAGCGCCGTAGGCGTGCTGGAGAGTGAGGCCCTGTTGAAGCACTCGGATCGTCCCGAACAGACCCCACACGGCGCCCGAGCCCACGATCCACGGCACCGACCGTTCGACGGTCGCTGCATCATGGCAGTTCAAGAAGCAGTAGAGATAGGCGAACACGACGTAGCCCGACGCCGCGATCAACCCCTTGAGTCCAAGTCCGGGAAAGGCACTGGTGGCGACCGAGAGGAGCGTCAGCGCGGCAAGCACCGCAAGCGGCGCATGGAGGCTGGAGCGGGGCAGGCGGATCGGCTTTCCGGCGAGCACACGAACCGACCATGCAAGGATCGCGAGCGCGATCATGGGTTCGGTCGGCACGTAAAGCGCGTGGCCGCCCGGGATGACCATCTCGATTGCAAACGGGAACGCGAGCCAAACGAGCACCCACGCCAAATTAGGGTGGCGATAGGCGAGAAGCGCGTAGGTGAGCGCGCCGGCGGTCATCACTCCGAGAAGCGGCTGGTCGAGCGCGAATCCTATGCCAAGAAGAAGCGCTTCGGCGAGGGCGATGCCGACGATCAAGACCCGCGCCGCTCCGCGAGCAGGATGTACCCCAGGCTGCCGAAACAACCGAGCAGCACCCCCGCCAGCACGATCACGACGCGCTTCGGCCGTGATTTGTGGAGCGGTGGTACGGCCGGATCGAGCACCTGCACCGTGGGCGTGTCGCGCGCTTCGCGGATTCGCGCCTCCTCGAGCTGGCCCGTCAGTAGCTCGAAGAGCTGCTCCTGAACCTTGAGGTCCCGCCAGAGCCGCATGGTCTCGACACCCGCCTGGGGCAACGTGCCCAGCTGCCGTTCGACCGCGGCCAGCTCCTGCCTCACGCGCCGGACCTCCTCGCTCGACTCGACCAGCGATTGACGGAGCACGTTGAGCTTCACCTCGAGGGCCAGTTTCTGCGCCATGATATTCGCGCCGATCTCGGCCTCGCCGCGCGCTTCGGGGGAGAGGAGCGCCACGTTTTTCCGCTGCTGGTAGCCGCTGAGGCTATTTTCCGCGGCCGCGAGATCCTTCCCCACCACGGCGAGCCTTTCCTCGATAAACGCCCGCGTACGGCGCGCGCTTGACGTGCGGGTCAACTGATTGAAATGGTCAAGCTCCTCCACGTAGGCGTTCGCCATCGCCGCCGCCGTCTTGGGATCGCGCTCCTCGACCGTGATCGAGATCGTCCCCTCGTCTCCGATTTGGAGCCGGGTGTGATCGCGAAGCTCTCGTAGCGCCTTCTCGGTATCCTTCTCTCGGTATCGGTGCACCAGATCGAATCGTTCCACGAGCCGGTCGCCGACGGAGCGGCTTTTCAAGACGGCGACAAAGACGTCGGCAAGCGTGGGCGCGCCGGGCAACTTGACACCACCGAACCCGCGGGGGAGCAGCTGGGAGAAGTTCATGCCCGGCTCCTCTTCCGTCGGCGGAAGCAGGACCGTCTTGGCCGCGTACCATTTCGGGAGCAGGAAGCTTCCCACCAACGCGACGACAGTGACGAGTCCAATGTTGAGCGCGAGGAAGCGCGACCGCCGCCTCAGCAACGCGACGAGATCGATGGGGATGCCCTGCGTCACTTGGTGGCCTGGTGAATCACGAGGTAAATGGTGGCGACTTGCGCCGCCGTCGTGAGGACGTCGCGCACGGCTGCCCACGTGCTGCGCTCGGGCCTCCCGAGCACCCATACAGTGTCGCCGGCCCGAATCGGGCCGGCCTCGCCGGCCTTCATCTGCTGGCCCGTCCGCGCAACGGTCACGCGCAGATGGCTCTTGTTGGCCCGCTCCGTGAAGCCACCGGCCGCGCGTACGTAGTCCGCCGCCCGCCGTCCCGGTTCGTAGGCGACGAGGCCCGTCGACCGGACCTCCCCTTGGACGGAGACTGAGGGAAAGCGGCGTGGTATGACGACGTGGTCCCCATCCAGGAGCGCAATATCGCCGTTGCCCGCGGGGCCCGACTTGCCGACGTCCGGACCGTCGCCGGTTGCGAGAATGCGAGAGAGATCGGCGGAGACGGCCCCACGCTCGCGCACACGGGCCTTGACCCACGCACGCTCCTCTTTGGTGACAATGTCCTGATGTTCCTCGGCGAGACGCAGGAACGCAGTATCCCTCTCGGCCGAATCCACCCTCCGGTCGATGCGCGCCCGGCTTAAGTCCGCGAACTCCGTGAACCCGCCGGCCCGCGTGAGCACCGAGCGTATGCCGTCCGCGCCGTCGCGGATCGAATAGGGACCGGGATGCGTGACTTCTCCCTCTACCCACACGACCGCGCCCTCGTTGTAATGCGCTCGCGCCGGAATGAAAAGCCGGTCCCCCTCTCGAAGCTCGAGGTCCTCCGCCGAGCGCGGGGCAGCCAGTGCTCCTACGAGCGGGATCGGCCGGCGCTCGCCCACTCTCCCTGCATCGAATCGCTCCAGCTCGGCCTGATCGAGAGCCGCCTCTGGGAGGGGTCGACCGGCGAGCGCGACCAAATCACTCACGCGGTCTCCGGGAATCAAGTCGTAGCGACCTGGGTGCGGTACAGCGCCAAAGATCTCGATCCACCGTCCCGACACGGGCACGAAGACCACGTCCGTCTCGAAAACCAGCGGGTTACCCGAAAGATCCCCCGCGGTGCCGTAGCGAACGAGATCCACACCGAGCGAGTCGGGGCCGCGACGAACGACGATCCCGCGCTTGGCCCCCCCGGGGCCGATGCCGCCCGCGGCCTCGATGGCCTCGGACGCACGCACCGGGGCCGTCAGGGTCACGGCCCCCGGGCGCCTGACCTCCCCCAACACGGGCAAGCGGAATTGCCGCGGACGATACAGCGTGAACACGAGCCCTTTTCCCCGAACGTATGATCGTAGCGATTCCCGGACCTTGGCCTCCGCCTCGCGCAGCGTGAGTCCCGCGACGAAGACCGCTCCCGCATCGGGGAAAAGGATCTCGCCGGCGGGACTCACGCGGAGGATCTTCGGATCGAGAAGGTCGGAATGGCGAAACGCGAACTCGTCCCCTGGTCCGACGCGGTACGTATCCGGATCGACACGCCCCTCGATCGGCGGACTGATCGTCCTTGGATCCGCGGGAGAAAGGATCGCGCGAGGCGACGAAAGCTCGCCCGTTTGAGCTTGGGCCGGCGGGGCCCCCCAGGCTCCCACGACGAGCGGCATCACGAGAGCGGCGATTCGGAGGGCGTGAGGGAAGCCGGGCGGAAGGCCCCGCCCGGCGGGGGAAGTTGGGCTTGGAACCATTCCTTACCGCACGCCGGCGGCCCGCACGGTTTCAGGGCTCGACGCTGGTTCGATCCGAGACCGGAACTCGGCGATCACTTCCTGGAGCGTCTGATCCAATGGGATGCGAGGCTCCCAGCCGACCAGGCCGCGGATCCTCTGGGTATTCGGAACGCGCCGGCGCATGTCCTCGAAATCCGAGCGATACGCGCGCTCGTAGGGGATCAACTCGACCGACGATTCGCTCCCGGCGAGCCTGATGATCCTCCGCGCGAGCTCCAGAATTGTGATCTCGTGCTCGCTTCCTACGTTGAAGATTCCTCCCTCGGCGCGCGGATGGAGCCCTAGCCCCACGAGCGCCGACACCACGTCGCGCACGTTGCAGAAGCAACGTGACTGACGGCCGTCGCCGTAGACGGTGAGCGGCCGTCCCTCGACGGACTGGCGGACGAGGCGCGGGATGACCATGCCGTAGGTGCCCGTCTGGCGCGGACCGACCGTGTTGAAGAGGCGCGTAATTACGACCGGGACGCGGTATTCCTTGTGGTACGCGAGCGCGAGAAACTCGTCGAGCGCCTTGGATTCGGCGTAGGCCCAGCGGCTGCGCGTCGTCGGGCCAAGGACCCGGTCGTCATCTTCCTCGTAGGGATGGTTGTCGCTCTTCCCGTAAACCTCCGACGTCGAAGTGATCAAGACTTTCTTGTGATGACGGCGCGCTAGCCTCAGGACTGCCTCGGTGCCGAGGACGTTCGTCTCGATGGTCCGAACCGGGCTCTTGATGATGAGGTCCACGCCGACGGCGGCCGCCAGGTGGTAGATCATGTCGCATTCGCCGACGAGACGATCCATGACGGTCTCGTCGGTCACGCTTTCGTACACGAATCGGAAGTCGGTCCGCTCCAACACGTGCGCGATGTTCGCGAGGGATCCGGTCGAGAGATCGTCCACGGCCGTGACCTCGGCGCCCTTAGCGAGCAGATACTCCGCCAGGTGACTCCCGATGAAGCCGGCCCCCCCGGTGATCAGGACCCGGAGAGGCTTGGAGAGAATCGCCGGGGTTTCGCTTCCGTTTTCGCTTCCGTTCCCGTTCCCATTCCCGTTCAGAAGCATCATGCCCTCGCGTTCTGGATAAGTCCGGATCGATGTGGGCGCGCTTCGAGCCGTCCCATGGGCGCCGGGGAAACCTTTCCGGCGGGAGCGCGCATTTCCGGCTTGGTGTCGGGTATTCGGCCGCTGACTCGCGATGTGGGGGAATCGTCGCCTTCCTGACCCCATGATGCCATACCCTGCATCCTCTTGCCAGGGTCCTCCGCGTCCGCAAGAATCCTCGAATGGAGTACCTATTCTTGCTGGCTTCCGCCTTCACCTCGCGTCTGGTCAACCTCCTTGGGGCGTTTCGCCGGAGGCGCCCACCCAAAGTCCTTGTGGTCAAGCTGGATCACCTGGGGGACGTCGTCACGGCGACTCCCGTGTTCCGGTCCCTGCGACGGGCCCTCCCCGGGGCGCCGATCCATGTCATGCTGGGTCCTTGGGCGAAGGAGCTCCTGACCGGGAACCCTTGCATCGACAAGATCCTGACGTACGACGCGCGGGCCTTTCGCCGGGCGGTTTCGCCGCGTGCCGACGGGCGGCACCCGTTTCGGGTCATGCGGGAGATCGCAGGTGCGCGCTACACCCACATCATCGATCTCCGCGGGGACGGTTGGACCCTCCTCCTCCCCTTCCTGTCCGGGGCGATCCTGCGGCTGGATCGCGGCACGGTCCGATTGAGCCGTTGGATCCGCAGCCGGGCGTCGGCCCTCGGCGCGCGCGGGCGGACCGGATCGCCCAACACCGCCGTGATGCCCCTTCACGAGGTCGAAACCAATCTCCTCGTCGTGCGACCGCTCATGGGATCGTCTGCTGCGGAAGAGGCGCGGGTCGAGATCTTTACCGCCGAGAGCGATCGCGCGGCGATCGGGGCCAAACTGCGCGGCCTCGGAATTGAGGAAAGTGGTCTTATCGTGACCATTCACGCCGGCGCCTCGTGGCGACCCCGCGCATGGCACCCGGAGCGATTCGCGGAGGTGGCGCGAAGGCTTCTGGAGCGGCATCCAATAAACATTCTCCTCGTGGGAGGGGAGGAAGAGCGAGACATCGCGGAACGAATCCGCCCGCTCGTTCCCACCGCGCGGGTCCACTTCCTATTCGGATCGCGCCTGGCTGAGACCGAAGCAGTGATCGAACGATCCGCTCTTTTCATCGGGAATGACAGCGGCCTCGCCCATATCGCCGCGGCCTGCGGGACTCCCGTTGTGGCGCTTTATGGTCCACAGGATCCGAAGAGGTTCCGGCCGTGGTCGACCCAGGCGATCGTGCTGCACAAACCCGTGCACTGTTTTCCGTGCCGTCAGAGCGTCTGCGTGCACCCCGAGCTTCCGTGCGTGAACTTGATCTCCGTGGACGAGGTGATGGAACGAGCCGAGGCATTACTCGACCAGGCGATGCCGCGGCGGGCCGCGACGTGAGCCGGCGAAGCGCCCTGGTCCTCACTCCCCGATTTCCATGGCCGCTCGATGATGGAGGACGGATTGCGGCGTGGCAGTGCGTGCGGGCCGCGGCTAGCGAGTACGAGACAACCCTCGTCAGCCTGGTTCCACCGGGTGAGGACCGAGCACCGATCCCGCGTGAATTCCAGGAGCGCGGTATCCATGTGGTGCGGGTCGCCCACCGCCCGCCCGCCGTGTTTTCCGCGGCGCTGGACGGGCTGATTGGTCGCTGGCCTTACACGATCACGCGTTACCAAAATCCAGAACTCTCGCGGAAGCTCCGGGCGCTCACTGCCGAAGTCCGGCCCAGCTTCGCGCTCGTGAACAATCTGCATCTCGCCCCTTACGTCGACGACCTGAACGGCGTCCCCATGATTCTCCGCGAGCAGAATCTCGAGCACCTATGGATGGACCGATACGCCCGTCGCCTCGGGTGGACCCCGGCCGGGCTCTACGCCCGAATTCAGGCCAAGCGGCTGCGCGCGGCCGAATCGGCGCTCTGCCAGCGGGCCGCCCTCGTCCTGGCAATCCAGGAAGAGGAGGCCGCGCAGCTCCGAAAGCTGGCCCCCGGTGTGCGCGTCGAGGTGCTGCCGGTCGGCGTGGATCTCTCCCGCTTTGTGGATCCGCGCCCGGTCGAGCCCCCCATCGTGCTGCTCGCGGGATCCTTCGCGTGGCGGCCGAACGTGGACGGAGCGATCCAGTTCTTGCGGAAAGGATGGCACCGGGTGCTGGCGCGCATCCCGGCGGCGAGGCTCCGAATCGTCGGGAAGGATCTGCCCCGCTCCCTCGTGACCGCCGCGAACAAGGTTGGAGCGGATCCGGTGGGCTACGTGGAAACGATGTCCGAGGAGTTTGCGCGGGCCTCCGCGTTCGTCGTGCCAGTCTGGGTGGGGGCAGGCGTGCGCGTCAAGATCACCGAGGCCATGGCAGCCCGCGTCCCGGTGGTGGCCACCCGGCTCGCCGCGGAGGGGCTGGGCCTGAACCCTGGGGATCACTACGCCGCGAGCGACACAGCGGAAGGGTTGGGGGAGCAAGTGGTCGCACTCTTGCTCGCCCCCGCGTCCCGCGCGGAGATGGCAAAGCGTGGTAGAGCACTCGCCGAGGAGCGGTGGTCGCTGGAATCAGCGGCGCGGATTCAGAACGGCCTTTGCGCGACGATCGCCTCCGGTTAGGCCGCGCGCCGCGAGTGCGGTGTGCGGATGCGGATGATCGCGCCGGGTCGCGCGACCCTGTAGACCTCGCCCATGACGCCAAGGACGTCGTCGAGGTGCTCGATGACATCCTGCATGATGACGAGATCAAAGGAATCCGAATCGAGCGGATAGGGGAATCGGTTCAAATCATGGAGAATGTCGGCCTGCGAGCGCGGGCTGATATCCACGCCGACGATACCGGACGCGGCCCTTGCTTCAGGAAAGTCGTCCTTTCTACGTCCGCAGCCGAGGTTCAGAACACGCATGGGTTCCGAGTCTACCGGGGGCCCAAGGAACCGTCACTCGTACTTTCGCGACCCCCCAGATAGCGCATTCCCTTCCGCCACACCGTCCGCCACTCGTCGGGGCGGACCACCAGCGCCGCCCACAGGGTGAGCGATGCCACACCGAGCGCCACGCCGAGGATCCCCCGCGGAGTCCAGAGGGTCAGGCCGAGCAGAAGCGCGAGCGACGCAAGAAGGAGCCGTCTGTTATCAGGTCCGAACCGGAAGCGGAGCGCTCTTCGCGCGAGCGCGTAGTGGAGCACCGCGTGGCTCATGTGCGCGACAACGTAGGCGATCACGGCGCTCTTAAGACCCACGCGGTCCACGAGCAGGGCGAACGTGACGAGCAGCGCGACGCCGTAGACCACGTCGTAGAGCACCCAGGGCTTCAGGCGATTCCTCGGCACGAGCCAGATGGAGCACATCCAGGAGACGGTGCGGAAGTAATCCCCCAGGAACTGAATCGGGAGCAGATCGAGCGCGGGCAGGAACCTGTTGGAGTAGAAAAGAGGAATCCAGATCGGGGCTCCCGCGAGCATCGCGCCGGTCGCGCCGGTCATGAGCAAGAGGCCGAGCCTGAGCGCCTGGCGCATGGTCGCGGTCGTCTCTTCGTCATTCCTCTGCCCCGCGATCTGCGGCCAGACGATCGCGGTGATCGAGTTCAGGATGAGCGGCATGTAGAGACCCGAGATGCCGATGCAGACCTGGTAGATCCCGTTCGGGCCGAGCCCGAGCTTCGATACGAGCACCGAGCGCAGGATGAGGACCGTCAGGGTCGCGGCGAGCCCCACCAGGAGCGCGCTGGATCCGTAGCGGAGGAGCGGGCGCACCAGCGGACGATCGATGAGGTTGCCCCAGGAGTGGCGTTTCTCAGGCTCCGGAGACGCATGCCGCGCGACCAGCCTCCCGCTCGCCCAAACGTAGACGCCCCCGACGACCACAAGCTGCGCCACGGCACCGCGCAACCCGAAGAACCACGCCAGCGGGACGATCGTGGCGATGCCCGCGGCGGCGACGATCCCGTTCAGGGCCGCCATCGCCTTCACCGCCTCGTGTCCCTGGAGAATCGAGACTCGCAGGGAGGCGATCGCCGATAGGGGTACCGTCGCGGCTCCCACCAGCACGACCCACCTCCACGCGCGGTCGTGGTAGAGCAGGTCCGCGAGCCAGGGTGAAGCGAGCGCCGCCACCAACGCGAGCGCGAGGCCGGTGAGCCAGGAGAGCGTGAGGGCGGTGGTGCGGACGCGCCGCACAAGGAACGCGTCCCCGCGGGCGCGCGCGTCCGCGATCATCGCCGTGACGCCGTTCCCCATGCCCAGCGTCGCGAGCGGGACCAGGACCGCGGTCAGGGTGGAGAGCTGCGCCAGAAGGCCCGTCCCCTGCGGCCCCAGGAGCGCGGCCAGGACCTTGGCGCGAAGGATCGCGGCAACGACGGTGGCGGCCGAGCCGAGGCCTAAGAGGGCGGTCGACCGGATCAGGCGGCGCACGGCGTTCCGGGTTGTCCGGTCGCCCTAGCGGGCGCCGTACATTCGTTCGTAATAGTGCCGGTATTCCCCGGAGCGCACCGATTCCCACCAGGAGCGATTCTCGACGTACCAGTCGATCGTCGCCGCGATCCCGCGCTCGAACGCGACGGATGGCTGAAACCCGGTCCGCTTCGCGAGCTTGCTCATGTCGATGGCGTAGCGGCGGTCGTGCCCCGGCCGGTCGGTGACGTGCCGGATCAGGCTCTGGGGCTTCTTGAGCCTATCCAAGATCAGAGCGGTGATCTCGAGGACCGATTTCTCGTTCCCCGCTCCGATGTTGAAGGTCTCCCCTTCGACGTCCTTCGCGGCGAGAATCGCAAGCATCGCGGCGCAATGGTCGTCCACGTGGATCCAGTCACGGGTGTTCTTTCCGGTTCCGTAGACAGGCATCGGCAGCTCTTGCAGAGCGTTGGTGACGAAAAGCGGGATGAGCTTCTCGGGATGCTGGAACGGGCCGTAGTTGTTGCTGCCGCGGGTCACGATCGTAGGCACGCCGTACGTGGCGAAGTAGGAGTAGGCGAGGCGCTCCCCGCCAATCTTCGAGGCGGCGTAGGGATTCCGAGCCAGGAGCGGAGACTCTTCGTTCGCGGCCTCACCCAGGATTTCCCCGTAGACCTCGTCGGTGCTTACCTGCAAGAACCGACGGACTCCGGCGCGGCGCGCCTCCTCGAGGAGCACGTACACGCCGAACGTGTCGGTGAGCACGAACTCGTGCGCCTTCTCGATCGACCGGTCGACGTGGGTTTCGGCGGCGAAGTTGACGACCAGGTCGCAGCCTTCCATCGCGGCGGTCACCGCCTTCGCGTCACAGATGTCTCCTTTGATGAACCGGTACCCCGGATCGCCGGACAATGATTCCAAGTTCGCGAGGTTTCCCGCGTAGGTGAGCTTGTCCAGGACGGTGACGCGGGAATCCGGGAACCGTTTCCGGATCATGCGGACGAAGTTCGATCCGATGAATCCGGCGCCCCCCGGGACGAGGAAGCGACCCCGCTTGAGATCCGGCGCCTCAGCCATCGTTTCGATCCCAGTTGTAGGGAATATCGTTCTTGTGAGGATCGATGCGGTACTCGTCGGGCTTGTCGTAACGATACAACTCGGTCGGGACGTTCACGAGCATTGCGGGCTCGGTCCCGATCCCCTTCATGCCGTGCACCACGCCCGGCGGGATCGTGACGAGGATCGGATTCTTCTCTCCCATGAAGAACTCGTTGATGAGGCCTTTGGTCGGGGACCCCTCGCGCTGGTCGTAGAGCACTACCTTCATCATGCCTTTGACGATCACGAAGTGGTCGGTCTGGACCTTGTGGAAGTGCCACCCCTTGACGACGCCCGGGTAGGCGACCGAGACATACGCCTGGCCGAAGCCCTGGAAGAAGGAGTCATCGGAGCGCAGCATTTCCATCAAGTACCCGCGCTCGTCCGCGATGATCTTGAGGGGTTTCACATGAATGCCGTGAATCAGCTGCATCACGCCCTCCCCACCGAGGTGTACGTGAACCCGAGCCGCCTCACCGTCTCGGGATCGTAAACGTTCCTCAGATCCACGATCGCCCGTCGGCGCATCACGCGGCGAATCTTGGGCAGATCCAGCCTCCGAAATTCGTTCCACTCCGTCACCAGAACAAGAACGTCCGCACCCTTGGCTGCGTCGTATGCGTTCTCCCCGAACGTGACGCCGGAGGGAACCCCGGCGGTTCCGCGATCGACGGCCGGGTCGAAGACGCGGACCTGGACTCCTTTTCTCTGGAGCGCGCGGATCAAGTCCAGGGCCGGCGATTCGCGGAGGTCGTCCGTGTCCGGCTTATAGCTCAGGCCGAGGATCGCGGCCGTGCGCGTCCCGCGTCCCTTCAGCGCGGCGAGGACCTTCTGGATCGCGATCGCGCGCTGCGCCTTATTGGTCTCGATGACCGAACCCACGATCCGGACCGGCACCCCCGCCTTTCTCGCGAAGGCCCGAAGCGCCTCCGTGTCCTTGGGAAGGCAGGAGCCGCCGAACCCGGGGCCGGGGTGCAGGAACTTCGGCCCGATGCGTCGATCCAGGCCCATCCCTTTCGCCACGTCCCGAATGTCCGCACCGACTGCCTCGCACAGATTGGCCATTTCGTTCACGAAGGAAATCTTCGTGGCCAGAAACGCGTTGGCGGCGTATTTCAGGAGCTCCGCCGTACGCACATCCGTGAGCACGGCCGGCGTCTCGAGAAGATAGAGTGGGGCGTAGATGCTGCGAAGAATCTTCCGCGCGCGCTCCGTGGCCGTGCCAATCACGATCCGATCCGGACGCATGAAGTTCTCGACCGCCGTACCCTCGCGCAGGAATTCGGGGTTCGAGGCGATGTCGAACGGGATCCCACGCTTGGCATGGCGCTTCAAGATCGCGTGGACCTGGTCTCCGGTCCCCACGGGCACCGTGCTCTTCTGGATGACCAGCCGGTACGCGGGCATCGCCTTCGCGACGGATTTCGCCACGGCGAAGACCGCGCGCAAATCGGCGGTACCGTTCGGGCGCTGCGGGGTGCCAACGCAGATGAAGATCACCTCACCCCAGCGCGTCGCCTGCTCGAGCGAGGTGCTGAACCGAAGCCTCTTCTCCCGGATGTTCCGCCCGACCAGATCTTTGAGTCCGGGCTCGTAGAATGGAATCTCGCCGCGCTCCAGGAGGTCGATCTTGCTCTGGTTGACGTCCACGCAGAGCACCTCGTTGCCAAAATCGGCGAGCCCCGCGCCGCTGACGAGCCCGACGTAACCGGTCCCAACCACGACGATCCGCAACGTTCCCTCCTTTAACGGCCGGTTTCGCGCCGGAGCCGTTCTCGTGTGTCCCGGTATAGATCTTCGAGCGTCCTCTCCATCGGAATCTCGGGAGACCACCGAGTGGTCGATTGAACCTTCGCCGGATCGCCCACCAGGTAGTCGGCGTCCCGGGCTCGCATCCGTTCCGGATCCTGGACGATCGTGGGCTTGAATCCCGCGACGTCGCACAAGGCGTCGAGCAAGTCACGCAAGAGGTGCCCCCGACCGGTGCAGACATTATAGGCTGCGCCCGGCGCGCCGCGCTCGAGAAGGAGCCCGTAGGCGCGCACCACGTCCCGCACGTCCCCGTAATCCCGGACTCCTTCCAGGTTTCCCACGCGCAGCTCCGCCGCCACGAGGCCGGCGTCGATCCGCGCGAGCTGATCGGCAAAGCCGGCCAGCGCGAAGCGCGGGTGCTGCCCCGGCCCGGTGTGGCTGAAGGTGCGCGTTCGCAGGATCTTCAAACGATACGTCGCCGCGTATAGCTCGCCGAGCGAATCCTGAGCGCCTTTGCTGAGCGCGTAGGGGTTCAGCGGCTTCAGCGTGGCGTCCTCGCGGATCTTCTGCCCCGGCGCGCCTGTGCCGTAGACGTCGGCCGAGCCCACGAGGAGGACGCCGGCTTCCGGCGCCTCGAGGCGCACGGCCTCAAGCAGGTTCAGGGCCCCGACCGCGTTCACGCGATAGGTGACCGCTGGATTCCCGATGGATTCGGCGCCGGAGGATTGGGCTGCGAGATGAACGATCCGGTCCGGCCGCCATTCCCTCACCCACGCGCCCACCTCATCGGAGTCGGTGACGTCGAGGCGACGATGGCTCTTGAGCCTCGCCCGAAGATCCTGATCCGATTCGGAGGCCCCGAGCGGCACATGATCCGCCCCGTGGAGCTCCTCCTGGGGACGCTTCGCGAACTCGCGAACCAGGTGACGCCCGACGAACCCCGCGACGCCGGTGATGAGGGTGCGCAAGGGGCTAGCGGTCCCTCCAGTACTGCAGGAGGTCGCGAAGGGTCTGCTCGAAGGGGATCGTCGGCTCCCAACCGGTCACCTTCTTGAACTTGCCGGCGTCCCCGAGCAGTACGGGGACGTCCGACGGGCGCATGCGGGCGGCATCCGGCTCGACCTTCACCTTGGCCTTCGTCATACCGAGAAGAAGATCGAGCATCTGGCGGATCGTCCACGCGCGTCCGGAACAGATGTTGTATACCTCCCCCGGCTCGCCCTTCTCGAGAGCGAGCCAGTACGCGCGCACGACGTCGCGCACGTCGGAGAAATCCCGGCGCGCGTCGAGATTGCCGACGCGAATCACGGGCGGGCGGAGCCCCTTCTCGATATCGGCGATTTGCTTCGCGAAATCCGAGCAAACGAAGACCGGGCCGCGCCGTGGGCCCTCGTGGTTGAAGCCTCGTGTCCGGATCACCGGAAGCTTGAAGCTCATGAAGTATTGGTACCCGAGCATGTCCTGCCCGACCTTGCTGACCGCGTACGGTGAGAGCGGCCGGAGCGGATTTGTCTCGCGGATGGGAAGCTCGTTCTCATACACCATGCCGTACTCCTCGCTCGAGCACGCGAGCTGGATCCGCGGCATGATATGCAGCTTCTTCACGGCCTCGAAAACGTTGAGCTGGCCGATGACGTTCGTGACGAGCGACTCCGTGGGGGCGGTCCACGAAGTGGGCACGAAGCTTTGGGCGGCGAGGTGGAAGATCCAGTCCGGACGAGCTTCCTCCAAGACGTCTCGCACCGAGGATGCGTCGCGGAGATCGCACTCGAACATCCGCACCTTCCCCACAAAGTGCTCGATGTTCTCGGTCCGGCTTCTCCAGCGCTGAATCCCAACGATCTCGACGTCCTTTTTCTCGCCGAGGATGTAGTCGACGAGGTGGCTTCCGGCGAACCCAGTGATCCCCGTGACCAAAGCCCTCATGATCCGGTCCTTTCGATGGAAAGACTGGAGGTGAGCGAGGCCTCGTATGCGGCCACCACGGCCCGCGGGTCTTGTGCCTCGAGGATCGGCCGCCCCACGACCACGTAGTCCGCCCCGCGCGACAGCGCCTCCTTGAGCGAGAGCGTTCGCTTCTGGTCCTGCGCGGAGTCACCGGGACCGCGGATGCCGGGCGTGACGATCAGGAATGGAGCCGCGTGCTCGAGGCGGAGCGCCTGGAGCTCGAGGGGCGAGGCGATGACGCCCGCGACGCCCGCCTCGCGGCACACGCGGGCAAGCCCGAGCACCTTCTCTTCGAGATTCGTCGTCGGGTTCCAGAGCGCCGGGAGCTCCGATCCGTCCAGGCTTGTGAGCATCGTGACGCCGAGGACCCCCGGCCGCGAGGACAAGGACCGCGCCGCGTCCGCGGCCGCGCGGAGCATGGCGGGACCGCCGGCCGCGTGCACGGTCAGGAGCGAAACCGGGAGCCCGTCCAGCGCCCGTATGGCCTTCTCGACCGTGGCCGGGATGTCGTGGAGCTTGAGATCGAGGAAGATCCGCTTGCCCCGCTCGGCAAGGGCCGAGACGGCGGTCCTTCCGGCGGCGAAGAAGAGCTCCATCCCGACCTTGTACCAGGTGATCGCATCCCCGATCCGGTCCACGTGCAGGAGCGCGGATTTCAGGTCCGGGCGGTCGAGGGCGACGATGAGCCGGTCGCGCAAGACACCGCTCACGAAGCGCTCCCGCGGCGCGCGCGCGGCAGCACGTGCCTTCCGGCGCGGATCACACCGCGTTCCGCCGGCACGTCCAGGGCGCCGATCAAATCAACCACGGACGCCACGTCCGCGCGGCGCAGATACGATCCGAGCTCCTCGACGCACGCCTCGGGAAGACCCGGGTTCGCGAAGAGGGCCGTTCCCACCTGGACCGCGGTAGAGCCGACGAGGATGAACTCGACCGCGTCGGCGGGGCTCGTGATCCCGCCCATGCCGATCACTGGGATGTCCACCGCCTGGGCCACCTCCCAAACCTTCGCGAGGGCGAGCGGTTTGATCGCGGGACCCGAAAGGCCGCCGACGACGGTGCCCAGGATCGGTTTGCGCGAGATCGAGTCGACCGCCATTCCCACGAACGTATTCACGAGCGACACCGCGTCCGCGCCGCACGACTCGCACGCCGCGGCGATGTCCGCGATCCGGGTCACGTTCGGGGTGAGCTTCGCGATGAGCGGCAACGTGGTCAGGGGGCGGATCGCGGTCATGACCTCGCGGGCCATGTCCGCGTCGGTCGAATAGCGAAGCCCGTGCGGCCCGACGTTGGGGCAGGAAATGTTCACCTCGATCGCGTGGGCCACCCCCACGCGGCTCACGCCCTCGACCAGCTCGCAGAACTCCCGCACGTCCTCCCCTTCCACCGAGACGACCACCGCGCAGGGAAGCTCGCGAAGGATCGGGACTTTGCTCTCGAGAAAGCCCTCCAGGCCGGGATTCTCGATTCCGATCGAGTTGAGCATTCCGGAAGCCGTCTCCACGACCCGCGGAGGCGGATTCCCCGCCCGTGCGTGCCGGGTTACGGTCTTCGTGACGATGCCTCCGATCGCGTCCAGGTCGACGAGGCGAGCGTACTCGATCCCGTACCCGATGATTCCCGAGGCGACGAGCACGGGGTTACGGAGCTGGAGGGATCCGATGTGCACTTCGAGGTTCGGGGTCACGGCAGCCGCTCCCAGTCCACGACCGTCGCGTCCATGACCGGGCCCTCCACGCACATCGCGGGGTAGCGGTCGCCGTTCCCGGCCGCTCCGCGGTGGAGCGGAACCGGGCACCCGCGGCAGGCGCCGACGGCGCACGCCATCGGCCCCTCGAGCGAGGCTTCGCACCGGATTCCATGAGCGTCGGCGAACGCCGCCACCTCGTGGAGGAGCCCGTGCGGGCCGCAGGTGAAGATCTCGGCGTTGAGCGGCGTGTGGCCCCCGGTTTCCCATTCGCGCTTCACGAGCGTGAGCACGCTTCCGCGATATCCCACCGATCCGTCGTCGGTAGCGAGGTGGAGCCTTCCTCCGCGCACGTCGCGCACACCGTACAGCTCGCGGCTGGATCGCGCGCCGAAGAGGAAGATGAAGGGGCGTTTCTTTTCGCGGAGCTTCCGGCCGAGGAAGAGGAGCGGCGCCACGCCGCGACCGCCCGCGACGAGAATCGGCATCCGGCGGGGACGCGGCGAAAACCCGATACCCAGGGGGCCGATGAGATCGAGTTTCTGCCCCTTCGGTTGGGACGAGAGCGCCTTCGACCCGCGCCCCACGACCGAGTAGTAGATCCGGACCGCGCGGATCCCGCCGCGTTCCACGAATCCTTCCAGGCTGTAGGGTCGCCGGAGCAGGGGCTCGGATACCGTCGAGACGCGCAGGTGGACGAACTGGCCCGGTTGGGGCCGGGTGAATCCTCGTGGCACCTTGAGCGTGAGCAGGAAATTCCCGGGGGTGAGCTCGCGGTTCT
>VBOX01000007.1:23747-67999 GCA_005893265.1 Candidatus Eiseniibacteriota bacterium
AGGGGCGACGGCCCCGGTGGTGCCTTCCCTTCGCGCTGTGCCTTGTAGAGCGCCCGCGTGTAGTCGGCCAGCGAATCGCGCCGGGCTTCCTCCGCCGGCGTCAGCCCCGGGAGCGGCAGGGGAGGCGCCTTCAGGCTGTCCTGCGACGCGGACCCGGTCGGGAGCAGCTCCTCCATCCGCTCGCGGGCGAGGCTCGTGTCGGGGTGCGCGAGCATCGAGTCCAGGAGCGCGGTCCTCGCGTCCGTTTTTCCGCTCCAGCGCTTCCACAGATAGAGCGCCGACTCGGCATAACGCGTCTTCCGATACATGCCCGCGATGGAATCCGTGAGCGCGGCGGCCGCTGCGGTGTCGCCCTGGTCGTGCGTGTGAATCCAGAGCCGGGCGAAGGCCGCCTTCGGGGCGTAGGGGCTTTTCGGGAAGCCGCGTTCCACCGCCGCGTATTGGGTCAGCGCGGAGTCGACCTTTTGGATCTGGAAGTAGTAGAGCTCGGCGATGAGAAATGCGGCCCGCGCTCGCGCCTGCGTTGAGTCGGACAGAAGAGTCTGGCGGTATTTCTTGATGGTGGCGAGACTCCCCGATCTCCGCGACGCCTCGGTTTGGAACTCGGAGGCGCCGGGCTCCGCCTTCAACTTGTCGTATTCACGGCCGGCGGACTCGAAATCGCCGAGCTGCGACTCATACACGTATCCCAGCCGGAATTGCGCTTCATAGGCCACCGGTGTGTGCGGAACCTGGGCGACGAGGCCCCGGTATCCGTTGAGCGCCTCGTTCACCCGCCCCAAGAGCGCCATGCACCCGTACATCCGGATCGCAAGCTCTCCATCGCGCTTCTCGTTCACGGCAAAAGGTTTCCATCGCTCGTAAAACGCGAGCGCGTCGTCATAGCGCCTCAGCTCTTCGAGCGCGTCGCCGCGCTTCATGACGAGGTCCAACCGCCTGCCGCCGTCCTCCTCGGCATTGAGGCATTCCGCGTACATGAGCTGAGCGCTTTCGTACTTTCCGCTTGCGTACAGGGCGTCCCCCGTATGCCTCAACGCGTCGGCACGCTCGCGCTTCTTGCTCGCGGACTTGACCGCGCGGTCGTACCAGACAAGGGCTTCCGGGTACTTCTTCAGCCCGACCTCGCATTCCGCGCCATAGTAGTAGAGTTCCCACTTCCGTTTGAACGAGGGATACTGAACCTCCACCTCGCGAAACAGGGTCTCCGCTTCCACGTATTCCTTCCGGCGGTAGAGGGAGAGGGCCTCGATAAGCTTCGAATCCGGCACGAAGGGGCTCTTGGGCTGCGAGGCGCGGAGCTCGCCGCACTTCTTGATCGCGCCCGCGTAATCCCCCCTCCCGTACATCGCCGCGCCCATGTAGTAGAGGGCGTCGTCCACCCACTTGCTCTTGGGATAGTCGACCAGGATCTTGCTGCACTGGCGGACGGTCGCGTCGTACTTCTGCGCCGCGTCGGGGGACGGCAAGTCGTTCACGCTCCGCTCCTGAGCCCTCTGCGCCTCGCGGTAGTAGCGCTTGGCAAGGTAGAACGTGTTGTAGTAGGCGCAACCTGTGAAGGCGACGAGGAGGATCGATCCGAGTATCCAGGAGCCCGGGGGCTTCGCGTGCGGGGTCTGCATGAACGGCCCCATCGTATCACTTTCGGGAAGGACCCCGCTATCGGGCGCTGGCCGGGACGGCATCGGGCCGATAGGTAACTCGGCCACCGACCATCGTGAGCAGCACTTGGCCCGGAAGCTCCCACCCCTCGAAGGGCGTGTTCCGTCCCATCGACGCGAACTCGGAAGCGCGCACGGTCCAGCGCCGCGACGGGTCGAAGACGGTGACGTCGGCGGGCGAGCCGGGCTCGAACGTGCCGCCCGGAAGGCCCAAAATCTTGCAGGGGTTCACGGTGAGACGGAGGATCAGCTCGGACAGCGAGAGATGTTTCGGCTCGACCAGCGCCTTCACGTAGAGGCCGAGCGCGGTCTCGAGACCCACGATCCCGAATGGCGCCGAGTCGAAATCACTGTCCTTCTCGATCTCCGTGTGCGGCGCATGATCGGTCGCGAGGCAGTCGATCGTGCCGTCCACGACCGCTTCGATGAGCGCGTCGCGATCCCTGGCGCTCCGGAGGGGCGGATTCATCTTGGCCCTCGGATCGTACCCTTGTACGGCCTCGTCGGTGAGGAGGAGGTAATGGGGTGCGGTCTCGGCGGTCATGCGGATGCCGCGGGCCTTCGCGCGGCGGATGATCTCCGTCGATCGGGCCGCGCTCACGTGAGCCACATGGACGTGCCCATTCGTCAGCTCGGCGAGCAGGGCGTCGCGGGCCACCATGACCGACTCGGCCACGTCCGGGATTCCCCTCATGCCGAGGCGCGTCGAGGTCCAGCCCTCGTGCATGACCCCATCCCCTTTGAGATCCGGATCCTCGGCGTGTTGGATCACGGGAACGCCCAGGCGGCCGGTGAGCTCGAGCGCGCGGCGCATGATCTCGGCGTTCCGAACCGGCTTCCCGTCGTCGGATACGGCCACCGCGCCCGCCTCGATCAGATCCTCGATCTCGGTGAGCGTCTCTCCCATCTGCCCGCGCGTCACCGCGGCGATGGGAAACACGCGCGCGTGTCCCGACTCGCGCGCACGGCGGACCACGTACTCGATCCGCGGCCGATCGTCGAGCGGGGGTGCGGTGTTGGGCATGCACGCCACCGTCGTGAAGCCTCCGCGGGCCGCGGCCCGCGTTCCGGTCTCGATGGTTTCCCTCTCTTCCTGCCCAGGCTCACGCAGGTGCACGTGGATGTCCACGAGCCCAGGGCAGATCACCGCGCCCTGGACGGGGATTACCTCGACTTGAGGGTGCGACCTGACATCCGCCGGGGCGTCCTCCCCCAGGCCCGCGATCCGGCCGTCCGCTATCCAGAGATCCTGGACGCGATCGATCCCGCGCGCGGGGTCGAGGACTCTACCGCCGCGGATGCAGAGAGGGCTCGCCATGGGTCTGCTTGGCCTCCGTAGGTACGTTTTCGACGGGCGGCTCGCCCTGAGCCTTGTGCCCGGCGAGCAGGTAGAGGACCGCCATGCGCACCGCGACGCCGTTCGTCACCTGTTCCAGGATGACCGAGTGCTTTCCGTCCGCCACGTCCTGCGCGATCTCGACGCCGCGGTTCATCGGGCCCGGGTGCATCACAATGACGTCCGGCTTCGCCCGCTTGAGCCGTTCGCTCGTAACGCCGTAGACGCGCGCATATTCTCGAAGGGAGGGGTAGAGAGTGCCCCGCTGGCGCTCGAGCTGGATTCGGAGGATATTCACGACATCCGCTCCTTCCATCGCCTCGTCCACGCTCCGCGCCACGGTCACCCCGAAACGCTCCACCTCGGCGGGCATCATCGTCGGCGGTCCGGCGATCGTGACGGCTGCCCCGAGCTTGGTAAGCCCCCAGATATTCGAGCGCGCCACCCGGCTGTGCATGATGTCCCCGATGATCGCGACCCTGAGCCCCGCGATCTTCCCGCGGCGCTCCCGAACCGTGAAGATGTCGAGTAAACCCTGCGTGGGGTGCTCATGCGTCCCGTCCCCCGCGTTGATCACGCCGGCGTCCAGGTTTCGCGCCAGATAGTGCGGCGCACCGGATGCCTGGTGCCGGATCACGACAAGGTGGATCCCCATCGCCTCGATGTTTCGCGCGGTGTCCTTGAGCGACTCCCCCTTCGAGACGCTGGAGCCTGAGGTCTGGAAGTTCACGGTATCGGCGCTCAGGCGCTTTTCCGCCAGCTCGAAGGAAAGCCTCGTGCGGGTGCTCGCCTCGAAGAAGAGGTTCGCGGCCGTGAGCCCGCGAAGGGACGGCACCTTCGGGATCGGACGGTCGAGAACCTCGCGGAACGTGCGCGCCGTGTCGAGGATCGAGACGAGCTCCTCGGCGGAAAGGTCCTCGAGACCGAGCAGGTCCTTGCGCGTTCCGATCATCCGAGGACCTCCCCGATCGACACGCCGTCCAGGCCGTCGACCTCGTGGACGTGGACCATGATCACCTCGCGCTTGGAGGTCGGCACGTTCTTACCGACGAAGTCGGCCCGGATCGGAATCTCGCGGTGGCCCCGGTCGATGATGACGGCGAGCTGGATCGCCTTGGGCCTGCCCAAATCGATCAGCTCATCGAGAGCCGCACGGACCGTTCGTCCCGTGTAGAGCACATCATCCACGAGGACGACGATCTTGTCGTTGATGCCGGTCGGCACGTCGGTGCCCTTCACGACAGGTTGGTGCGCGATCATCTGGAGATCGTCGCGGTAGAGCGTGATGTCGAGCGCTCCGACCGGCGGCTCCACCCCCTCGAACTCCTTGATCTTCTGGGCAAGACGCTTCGCGAGCGGGACGCCACGCGTGCGGATCCCGACAAGGACCAGGTCCCGGGCCCCGTCGTTCCGCTCGATGATCTCGTGCGCGATCCGGGTGATCGCGCGGCGAAGCCCCTCACCGTCGACGATCTCCGCCTTCTCGCGGACGTGTTCCACTGACTTTTCGGTAGGCACGGAAAACCCCTTCCGGGACCGGAAGGGGTGATGATGCGGGTGCCCCTTTCTAGCCTCTCGGAACTAGTTTGAAGGGTATCAACACAGCGGGATTCGCCCCGACTGCACTACCAGAATACCACCCGGGCGGCTTTCGCTCAAGCCCGCTTTCGGGATCAGCGATACTTGAGAAACAGGGCCCGGATCTCCTTTCTCTCCTCCGAGGACGTGCTGCTGTGTCGGTCGGCTCGGGCAGTCTAGCCGCCCGTGCCGGCATTTTCCACACGCGATTGAAGCTGATAGGATGCTCGGCATGATCCAACGATCGCGCACAGCCCGGAGAGAGCACGGGAGGGTCCCGCATGGGCGCCGGCTCTGCGTGATCGCGCTGGCCCTGTTCTGCACGTCCTCCGCGGCCGCGTCCGCCGCCCCATCCCAGGCTGCGCGCCTCGCCGAAGAGTTCCGCTCCGGGGTCGACGCGCTCGCGGCCGACAGCATGGAAGGCCGGGGAATCACCACCGCCGGTATCCTCCGCGCCGCGAGCTGGATCGAGCGGGGGCTTCGTTCGTGCGGCTTCACGCCCGCGTTCGGTTCGAGCTATCGCCAGCCGTTCGACATCAAGACGGGCGTCGTATCGCTTCCGGGGAATCACCTCGAGGGCGTCGCCGATTCCGCTTGGGTGCCGCTCGGGTTCTCGAGCCCGGGCGCGTTCTCGGGCGAGATCACCTTCCTAGGCTACGGGATCGACGCGCCGCCGCTCGGGTTCAGCGAATTCGAGGGAGTCGATCTACGGGGTAGGGTCGCCCTGATGTTGCGCTACGAGCCGCAGGAGAAAGACAGCACATCCCGATTCGACGGAAGGAAGCCGAGCCGCTGGTCGGCGCTCCGGTACAAGGTGCTTCGCGCGCGCGAGCGGGGCGCCGTCGCGATCGTGTTCGTCACGGGACCGCTTCAGGACGACAAGGACAGGATCCCCGCGCTTCGGAACGACGGCCCCGAAAGCCCGGCCGGGATTCCCGTCATCCAGGTGAAGACGTCCGTGGCCCAGGGATGGCTCCATGCGGCGGGCATCGACTTGAAGCGGTTCCAGGACGACGTGGACCGGGACTTAAAGCCGCGTCCCCGGGCCTCGACAGGGGTCCTGCTTTCCGGACGGGTCGCGCTCCAGCCCATGTACGCCAAGGCCGAAAACCTGGCGGGGTTGATCCCCGGCCGGGGCGCGCTCAGGGACGAGTTCGTCGTGGTCGGCGCGCATTACGACCACCTGGGCTACGGCGGCGAGCATTCGATGCGTCCGAACGAGCACGCCATTCACAACGGAGCCGACGACAACGCTTCGGGAACGGTGGCCGCGTTGATGATCGGCGAGGAGCTCAAGCGTTCGCTTGAGCCCGCGAAAGCCCGCCGCGGCATCGTAATCGCGCTCTTCTCGGGGGAAGAGGTCGGTCTGGCGGGATCGTCCTACTTCGTCCAGCACCCGCCGGTCCCGATGGGGCACGTGGCGGCGATGATCAATCTGGACATGGTCGGGCGACTCCGCGGGAACCGGCTCATCGCCCTGGGGTCCGACACCGCCCCGCAATGGAAGGATCTCATCTCGCGCGCGGCGGCCGCGGCGACGCTCGACGTCACGAGCAAGGGGGATGGTTACGGCCCCTCCGACCAGACGAGCTTCTACGCGGCCGGCGTCCCGGTGCTTCACCTCTTCACGGGAGCGCATGAGCAGTACCACAGCCCGGAGGACAAGCCGGCGACTGTGAATCCGGAGGGGGCGGCGAAGGTGATCGCCTTCGCGGCGTTCCTGGGTCAAGACCTTTCGACCGCGACGGCCCGGCCCCAGTACGTCCGCGCCTCCGCGGAGCCCACGATGGGGGGCGACAGCCGCGGATATGGCGCCTACCTCGGAACGATCCCGGACTACAGCGCGATGGAGTCGGCCGAGGGGGGCGTGCTGCTCGCCGACGTCCGACCTGGCGGCCCGGCGGATCTGGCCGGAATCCGGGGTAAGGACCGCATCGTCGAGATGGCGGGAACCAGGGTCGCAAACCTCTACGACATGACGTACGCGCTGCAAGACCATCGGCCTGCGGAGACGATCGACGTCGTCGTGATCCGGGACGGTAGCCGGCTCACGCTGCGGGCGACCCTCGCCGAGCGCGGCGCTCAGGGCGGGGCGGGACAGACAGGAGGGGGGAGGGCGGGCCGCCCGTTCGAGCACCCCCTGGAGGCGGAGCGTCACTTGAGCGACGTCCGGCAGCTCACCTTCGGCGGCGAGAACGCCGAGGCCTACTGGAGCCCCGACGGGCAGAAGCTCATTTTCCAGGCCACGCCCCGGGGGGCGGGATGCGACCAGGAATACGTCCTCGACTTGGAGAGCGGCGACGTTCGGATGGTTTCGACGGGCAAAGGCCGCACGACGTGCGGGTATTTCGAGTATCCGGAGGGGAAGCGGATCATCTTCTCATCGACCCACGCGGCGGGGGACAGCTGCCCGCCACCGCCCGACCGATCGCACGGCTACGTGTGGGCGATCTACGATTCCTACGACATCTACGAGGGGAATCCGGACGGATCCCGGCTCACGCCGCTCATCAAGTCTCCGGGCTACGACGCGGAGGCGACTTGGTGCCCGCGCGGCGGAGCGATTGTGTTCACCTCCACCCGCGACGGAGATCTGGACGTCTACGTGAGGGACGACACGGGGAAGGTGAAGCGCATGACCGATACTCCCGGCTACGACGGGGGCGCCTTCTTCAGCCCCGATTGCTCGCAGATCGTTTGGCGCGCGAGCAGGCCTCAGGGAGCCGAGCTCAAAGAGTATCGAGAGCTCCTCGCGAAGGGGCTCATCCGCCCCCGCTCACTCGAGATCTTCATCATGAACGCCGACGGTACCGGCGCGCGGCAGCTCACGAAGAACGGCGCCGCCAATTTCTGCCCCACGTTTCTCGCCGATGGAAACCGGATTCTCTACAGCTCGAACGCCGGAGCTGCCGATCCTCGCGAATTCGATCTCTGGATGGTCGACAAGCGAGGGGGCGAGCCCGAGAGGATCACGATGGCGCCGGGATTCGACGGCTTTCCTCACATGAGCCCGGACGGCAGGTGGCTCGTGTGGGCCTCCAACCGGGCCGACCCGGGGTCGCACGAGACCAACCTCTTTCTCGCACGCTGGAGGGACTAGCCGCGGCGGCTGGGCGGTGCGCCGGCGTCTCCGGCCAAGGAGCCGGCCAGGAGGTCCGCGAGCCCGCGGCGGATCTCCTCCAGCATGTACGGCTTTTGTAGGAAGGCAAACCCGTCCTCTTCGAAGCCGTCGGCGAGCGAGTCCTTCGTGTAACCGGAAACCAGGAGCACCTTCAAGCTGGGTTTCAGGCTCACGAGGTGGCGGGCGAGATCGACGCCGCTCATGCCCGGCATGACGATGTCGGTCACGATCGCCCGGATCGCATCACGATGTCGCTCGAATACCCGGATGGCTTCGTCGCCGGAGCTCGCCTCCAGAACCTCGTAACCCAGGTATTGAAGCATGTCCCGCGCGAGGGCGCGCACCGCCTCTTCGTCTTCGGCGAGAAGAACGGTCGCCTGCCCCTTCGTGGCCGACCCGGCCTCGACCGGCGCGCCCCCGGCGTCGCCGGACGTGCTGGGGCCGCCGCTCCAAGGCAGGAGAATCCGGAACGTGCTCCCCCGGCCCACCTCGCTTTCGACGAGGATGTCGCCACCGGTCTGGCGCACGATGCCGTACACAACGCTCAGGCCGAGCCCGGTCCCCTTTCCCTGGTCCTTCGTCGTGAAAAACGGCTCGAAGAGGTGTGAGAGCACCTCGGCGCCCATGCCGGTCCCCTGGTCGGACACCGCGAGCAGAACGTAGGGCCCCGGTGCGAGGTCCCGGGCCTGCTTGGGATCGTCGGCGGTGACTTGGCACTCGCCCACCTCGATGTGGAGTTCACCCCCGTGCGGCATGGCGTCCCGCGCGTTCACCGCGAGGTTCGCGAGGACCTGCTCGATCTGACCCCGGTCCGCGCGCACGCTGAGCGCCGTGCCGCCCGTCTTGGTGACGAGCCGAACGTCGTCGCCGAGGAGCCGTTGGAGCATGCCCTCCATGCCCCGTATCACCTCGGGGACGTCGAGAACCTCGAACGTGGCGACGTCCTTCCGGCTGAACGCGAGCAGCTGCCGCGTGAGGAGCACGCCGCGGGCGCCCGCTTTCTGGATCTCCTCGGCGCTGTTCCGAAGCGGCTCGCCCGGAGCCAGTCGCGCGAGCAGCACTTCGCTGTGACCCTTGATGACCGTGAGCAGATTGTTGAAATCATGCGCCACACCCCCCGCGAGTCGTCCAACCGCTTCCATCTTCTGCGCGTGCCGGAGCTGCATCTCGAGGCTCTTCCGCTCGGTGATGTCGGTCGCGACCCCGATCAGCCCGACGACCTGTCCATCCCGATCGCGAACCGGCGCGTAGTAGCTCTCGAAGGAGACTCCCCCCAGGTCGACGCTCGCGGTGAACTCCTCCCCGGCGAGGCAGCGCTCGATGCCCGCGATCACGTCCGGATAGTCCGCGTATAGCTCATACACCGATTTGCCGACCGATTCCCCCTCGCGCCGGCCGAGCCGCTCGAGACCCTTGCCCTCGGACAGCGTCAAGATCCCATGGCGATCCGTCGCGAAGAGCACGATGGGGGAACCGGAAACAACCATCCGCAGCCGCTCCTGGGTGCCCCGCAGCTCCTGCTCCGCCTTCTTGCGCTCGGTGATGTCTCGGATGAAGCCGGTGAAGACGGGAGGTACGTTCGAAGAAATCCGCGCGATGGCAAGCTCGACAGGAAACTCGGAACCGTCGGCGCGCATGCCGGTAATTTCGATTCGACGGCCGAGCACATGAGCCTCGCCGGTGGCCAAGTAGCGCTCCATGCCGCGCCGGTGGCCCTCTCGAAGCCCGGGCGGGATGATGAGCTCCGCCATCTCCCGGCCCAGGACATCCTCACGCTTGTACCCGAAGATGCGCTCCGCCGCGGGATTGAATTCGAGAATGCGCCCCGCGTGATCCATAAAGATGATCGCGTCGAGCGCCGCCTCGATCATGGCTCCCTGTCGGGCCTCGCTCTCTCCGAGCGCCTGCTCCGCCAGGCGACTGGACGTGACGTCCACCAGATGGACGAGATCGACGTTCTTCCCCTCCAGCTCGACGCGGGTCGAGGACACGAGCGCGATCCGCTCCTTGCCTTCCCGGGTGAGGACGCGGCATTCGAGCCGGCTCGGTGCCTCACCCTCCGCCGCGGCCCCGTAGAACCCGCCGAGGCGCTCCCAGTCCGAGGCGGAGTGCAACGATTGAAGCGAGAGCTGCTGCAGCTCCTGCGGCGAATACCCGAGAATTCGCTGGGCCGCCGGGTTGGCGAGGAGGATCCGGTGGGTCTCGGGGTCGGCCATGAGAATCGCCTCGGCGTTCCGCTCGAAAAGGACGCTGGTCCGGATCTCGGACTGGCGAAGCGTCTCGAGCCCGGTCAGGTCCTGGACGAGAACCATCGCCTCATGGGGTTTCCCGTCGAGCCCCTTGATCGGTAGCGCCGTCAGATACAGCACACCTGATCTGCCCTGGATCTCCACCCGCAACTCCTGGTGGCTGACCTCATTCATTTCCAGAGCGTGCCGAATGGGGCAGTCGCAGGAATCGGCGCCTCGAGTCCTTTGGCCCAGCCGGGAGCACACCTCGCTGCACGGTTTACCGACCCAGCTCGACCCCTCGCCGCCGGATGGAAGGAGAACGGACATGGCCCGATTGTTCCAGCGGATGATCCGGGCCTCGTCGGCCACAAAAACGAAGGTATCGGTCTGGTTGACGACGGCGGCAAACTTTTGCCGCTCCCGATCCAAGACGCGGAGATGGTCGTCGAGCGTCTTGAACCATCGCTTGTCGCGCTCCGCCTGGAGGCGGAGCTTCGAGATTTCACCCCAGGCGATCGTTTTGGACGCCACCATCTCGATCACGGCGACGATCCACGAAATCGTCTTCGGATCGCTGGGGACTTGAGCGGAGGACCAGATGAGCGCCACGGCACCGAGTGGTCCCGACTCGGTCGAGAGGAGCACCGTTTTCGTCGCGCGCCCGTCCGGCTTCGTGCAATCCGAGGTCGTGAGATGGGGTCCGCCCTTCCGAATCGCTTCGAGCGCCTCGACCTTGAGCCTCGGGCGCAGCGAGGTTTTGATCTGGGGATTGTTCAGCGCCCATTGCTCCCGAAGAGGCGCATCTCCGTCCGCGAGGAAAACCACCGCGGCATCGGCTCCCGCCCCGTGGCGGAGGAGATCGAGCGCCTCGGTGATCGAGCCCTCGAGGGAGCTCGACTTGAGGATGCGCGGGATTGCCTCGAGGAGCTTATCCAGATTGCTCCGCTGGAGAGGATCGCGGGTCATGAGGGGTCCGGGCTAGGGTGCCCGCCCAATGCGCTCGCGCGAATCGTAGAGTGAGGCGAGCCAGTCGGCGACCCGTTGCACCTGCACCACGGCGCCTTCGTCGAAGGCGGCGACCTGATGGCTGTCGATGTCGATCTGGGCGTAGATCTTCTCGCCGCGCCGGATGAGGATGACCAGCTCCGACCTCGTCTCCGTGCTGCAAGCCAGGTAGTTGCTCACGAGCCGAACGTCGGGAACGTTGATGTTGCGCCGCTCGGCCACTGCCGTCCCGCAGACGCCACGGCCTACTCCGATGAATACGTGGTCGGTCGGAGCCCCGATGAACGGCCCGAGCCGGAGAACGTTGTCGGGGAACAGCTCGTAGATTCCGGTCCAGTGAAACCGTTCGTCCAGCTCGTGCAAGCCGTGGACGGCCGCTTGCAGGATGTCCTCGAACGCGGTTCCCAACTTGCGACGCTTATCGAGGTCGGCGATGACTTCATCTGTGTTGATCATTCGTGCAACGCCTCATGGACACGAGGAGGTAGTCGGACATCGCGGCGTACCCGCATCGGAATAGATCGGCGGACGCCCGCGCCTTCTTGATAACGGGCGCCGCGGAGAAATTCGCCGCCGCGAGCCCAGGATTGGCCGTATCGTATTGAGAGGTAGTGCGTTACGTGGGGCGTGAGGCCGCGGCGCCTCGTGCGACGGCCTCGAGGAGTGATCCCTCATCCCGAACGGGCAGGGGACCCAGGAGGCCGGCAGGGCGGAGCGCCCGTTCCAGCCGTAGGAAATCCGGCTCCGGGATTCCCGCCCGGGTGAGCAGGCGATCGTCGCGCAACACGTCGGCGGTCGTACCCTGGACCACGGTGGACGGCGCGTCCCCCTCCCCGCGCGTGAGCACCACCACGCGGCTCGCGACCGTGGCGACGAAACCGAGATCGTGGCTCGCGAGGAGCACGGTTCGCCCGCGCTCACGAAGCCGATCCATGACTTGGGCCAGCGCGCGCCTTCCCTCCGGGTCGAGCCCCGCGGTGGGCTCGTCGAGAAGGAGTATCTCGGGCGGCTCGACGATCACGCCCGCCAGCGCCGCCCGCCGCTTTTCTCCCTCGCTCAGCGAGACCGGGAATCGATCCGCGAACCGATCGGGATCCAGCCCGACCTCGGCCATGGCCCTCCGCGCGCTCCTTGCGCGCTCTTCGGCGGGGATTCCCTCGACCCAGAGGAGCGCGGCGACATCCTCCAGGAGGGTCCGTCCGAACAGCTGGCGCTCGGGGTACTCGAGCGCGAGCGCGACCGGCCGTACGCGCGGGACCGAGGAGCGCTCGCGGTGGACCGTGCCCTCGATCGGATCTACGATGCCGGCGGCGAGCTTGAGCAGCGTGGTCTTGCCGGTTCCGCTCCTGCCGATCAGCGCCACGACTTCGCCGCGGCAGATTTCCAGATCCAGCCCCGACACGAGCGGCGCGCCGCGTCTGCCGGCGGCGGACCACGCCACCCCGCGCATCGTCAGGGCGGCCGGCCCTCGCGGACCGACCGGAGCCGGACGCTCGCCCGGCTCCTGGGCGCCGGCCGGGGCGGAGCGCGTGGCCTCCTCTTCCGCTCCACCCGCGCCACGCATCACCCGCTCGACCTGCTCCGCATCCGCGGCCAATGGGCCGGACCAGCGCCCTTCGATCGCGAGGAGTGCAGAGACCCTGAGCGCGAGCGGGAATGGGACGCCGGCGCCTTCGAGCACCGCCCGCGGCGTGAGCTGGGACGCGGGCTTGAAGGTGCCGCCTTCGAGGACGTGGAGGGTCTCACCCGGAAAGGGCGGCTCGGCCTCTTGGTGGGTACGGATGACCGCGCGGCCGCTCGCCATGGCCTCACCCACGACCCTCCGTTCCAGCTCCCTTCGCGATCCCGGGTCCAGGTGCGCGAGGGACTGGTCGAGCAGGAGGCAGCGCGGCGTCGCGACAAGCGCGGCGGCAAGAAGGGTCCGGGCCTTCTCTCCCGCGCTCAGGCTCTGGGGCGCGCGCTTCCCGAGCGCGGCCAGCCCGAATTCCCCGAGCGCCGAGGCGGTCCGTTCTCGAACCTCGTTTGGAGGGATCCCGAGCGATTCGAGACCGAACGCGATCTCGCCTTCGACGGTATCCGAGAGGAATTGCGGATCGGGCTCTTCGAAGAGGGCGCCGACCTGGGGCCAGAGGGAGCGGCCCTCGGGGCCGACACGGATCTCCTCGTCGCCGAGGAAAAACCGGCCGGCGCTCGGCGCGGCAAGCCCGGCGAGCATTCGGATGAGGACGGTCTTGCCGGATCCGTTTCTCCCGAGCAGGAGGTGGCTCGACCCTGAGGAAACGACGAGGTCCAGCGGCCCCACGAGCGTTCGGGCGGCGACGCCGGCGGGCGAAGGCGGCGCCGCGTACGCCACGCCCTCCAGCCGGATCACATCGTGGTCCGAGCGCTCTCGTGGAGGAAGGAGCGGACTTCGTCCATGACTTCGACCAGGGGACGACCGGCCGCCTGTGCGAGGCGCTTCAGGTCCTCGTACTCTGGGATTCGGCGTTCCTCGCCCGAGGGGAGGACGGCCGTCTTCACGCGGATTCGTCCAAGCGGCGTCTCGACCTCGGAGATCGCGCGCGCGAGCTCCACCCTGCCTTCGTGGCGCACCCGCACGCCAATCGTCGTCGATTCCGCGAAGAGGCGCTCAAGCACGGCGTGGGCGCTCGAGGGCTCACAGATCGCGGTGACGAGGACGCCCGGACGCCCCTTCTTCATCTGCACAGGGGTGAGAAAAACCTCCCGCGCCCCGCTCTGGAAAAGGCTCTCGGTGAGGTGGCCGTAGAGCTGCGGGTTCATGTCGTCGATCGTGGTCTCGAGCACCTCGACCGCCCCATCCTCCTCCGGGGCCAGAGCCTCCCCGAGCAGGGCGCGCACGATGTTCGGCCGCTCGGCGAGATCGCGCGCACCGGTGGCGACGCCCGTCCGACGCGGCCGGATCCCGACAGGGCCGCCGATGGTGTCGCAAAGCGTCCGGAGCAGCGCCGCGCCGGTCGGCGTTGTGAGCTCGGCTTCGATCTCGGTCATTCGGACGGCCGCGCCCTCGAGGATGCGCACGGTGGCCGGCGCGGGGACCGGAAGCGTTCCGTGCGCGGCTTGGACGAAGCCCCTTCCTTGCGGAATCACGGACGCGTGGCATCGATCGACCTGGAGGATCTCGAGCGCCCACGCGGTGCCCACGATGTCGACAATCGAATCGACGGCGCCCACCTCGTGGAAATGGACCTGTTCCAGGGTCGTCCCGTGCACCTCGGCTTCGCAACGGCCCAAGAGCTCGAAGGTGCCCAGGGCGCGGCGAAGCACGCGCGGCGGAAGGGCGCCTCCTTCGAGCATGCGGCGGATCTCGGTGAAGTGCCGGTGCGACCGGCTCTCCTCGGCGTCCACGTGAAGCTGGAGCGCGTCGAACCCGTGGCGCTTCACCGTCGTCGACCGGAGCGCGACTCCCTCGAGCGGGAGCGCGCGCAGCTTCCGCTCGATCTCGGGCAACGGCACGCCGAGCGCTACCAGGGAGCCCAGGATCATGTCCCCGCTCGCGCCACCGACGCAGTCGAAGTAGATGATGCTCACGCCGATCTCTCCGCGCGGGACCGGAGCGCGATCACTCCAGCGGCGTACCCGGCTCCGAACCCGTTGTCGATGTTCACGACCGTGACCCCCGCCGCGCATGAGTTGAGCATCGCCAGGAGGGCCGCCAGGCCGCCGAATGAGGCCCCGTAACCGGCGCTCGTGGGGACGGCGATCACGGGCCGGTCGGTGATGCCGCCGACGACGCTCGCGAGCGCGCCTTCCATGCCGGCGACCACGACGATCGCCGAAGCCTTCCTGAGCGCCCGAACGTGCTTCAGGAGACGGTGGATCCCGGCCACCCCGGCATCGTACACCCGGCCTACGGAGAGGCCCATGAATTCAAGCGTCACCGCGGCCTCCTCCGCGACCGGAAGGTCGGATGTTCCCGCGCTCACGACGAGCACGCGACCGGGTCGGCCGCCGGCCCGAAGGGCCCGGGAGCGACGGGATGTGCCGCCCCGCTTCCGACTCGCTCGGCGCAGGCGCCCCGCCTCCTGAACGACCACCGTTCGCGCCGCCTCGTTCCAGGTCGCGGCGCGTCCGAACTCGCCGATCAGCGCTTGGGCTTGCTCCACGCTCGCGCGGGTGGCGAGCACCCGGCCGCTCTTCGCGACGATCGCGCGGGCGATCCCGAGGCACTGCGCTTGGGTCTTGCCTTGGCAGAGGATGACTTCGGGAAGGGCTTGGCGGATTCCGCGGTGATGGTCCACGCTGCCCGCGGTGATCGACTCGAACGGCAGGTGGGCGATCGCTTCGAGCGCCTGACGCGTGGTGACGCGTCCCCGGCGTACGTCGAGGAGGAGCTTACGGAGCCGCGCAGGATCCATGCGCGTCGGCGTCCTCGCCGCCCCATTCCGGCGCGGCCGGGGCGAGAGGCTCGGAGTCGCCGGCCACGGGAGCGCTCTCGAGTCTCTCCAAATACCGGTTGAGGAGCGTCTCCACCTCGGCCGGCGTGCTGCAATGATTCACTTCCCGGCAGAGCGACGAGTTGTCGTAGAGACCCCGCACATACCAGGCAACGTGTTTTCGCATGAGGACCGCGGCGTAATCCCCTTTTTTCGCGGCGAGGTCATGAAGATGGGCGATCGCCGTGGAGATCCGCGTGCGCGGGGTGGCGTCCGGACCAGGATCGTCACCGTTCAACAGCCTATGAGCGCGCTCGAAGAGCCACGGATTCACGAACGAGCCGCGTCCCACCATGATCCCATCGCATCCAGTCTCCTGAATCATGCGGAGCGCGTCCTCGGGGGTTTTCACGTCGCCGTTCCCGATGACGGGCAAGGTCGTGCTCTGCTTCACCGCCGCGATCACCTCCCAGTGCGCCTGACCGGTGAATTTTTCGGAGCGGGCGCGCGCGTGCACGGTGACCCACTGGACCCCCGAGCGCTCGAGCGCTTTCACGACCTCGGGGGCGTTGGTCGACTCGCGGTCCCAGCCGATCCTGATTTTCGCGGTGACCGGAAGCGAGACGGCGTTCACGACCGCGGTCGTGACACGCTGCAACCGGTCCAAGTCTGTGAGCATCGCCGCACCTGCCTCGCGCGCGATGACCTTGCGGACAGGACATCCGTAGTTCAGATCGAGGGTGTCGAAGCCCATCCCCTCGCACATCCGGGCGGCCTCGGCCATGACCTGGGGGGCAGAAGACCATCGCGGCGCCGTGGCGCCGGGCGATTCGTCGGAACGGAGAGTCCGTTACCCCGCAGAGCGGGGAGAGGAGAACCTTGCCCGGGATCTGGACCGATCCTGCACGCATCGCTCCTAGCGGACCGGTTTGGTATTCAGGGGCGTCTGCGTCGTCTGCTTGCCCTTGTTCAGCTCCGACGCGAGCGCCAGAAGCTTGGGCAGTGTCGGAGCCCTGTCGAACAGGGCGGCGGCCAACTTGACTTGCTCGTCGTCTTCGAGCGCGATCCGGTAGGCCTCTTCCTCGCCGCCGTAACGGCGGCCCAGCTCACGGCGGATGCCGCTCTCGACCAACCGCTTCGCGGCGGCGAGCGAGTCCGGATTGGCCTCGAGCTTCTCGTCCTTCAAGAGCTGGGCGAACTCATCGCGGATCGCGGGAGTGAGTGCATAGTTGGCCGGCGGCTCCTTGTGCTTCGCGGCGTACTTGACCGCATACTTGAAGAAGACCTGCTTCGCCTCCAGATCCTCCATCACGCGGGGGAGCCTCGTGTCCGTGAGCTCCACGTCGGGGTTGATGCCGCCCCCCCCGAAAACGACCCGCCCCATTTCGGTGCGGTACTCGGGCTTGGCCTTTTTCGGGTCGCCCGCGTCGGTCTTCTCGGGCTTGTCGGTGTCGCCCGAGTCCTCGTCATCCGCCAGCGCTCCATCCTTCAGCTGCTCGTCCTTCTGGATGCAGCGGCCGCTCGGCGTGTAGTACTTCGCCGTCGTGAGCTTGAGCTTCGGTCCCTTGACGCTCCGCGTGAGGGGAATCACCGTCTGCACGAGCCCTTTGCCGAACGTGGTCCTCCCGACGACGAGGCCCAGATCCAGGTCTTGCAAAGCGCCCGACACGATCTCCGAAGCGGAGGCCGTCCATTGATTTACGAGGATCACGATCGGGTACTGGTTATGGATCTGATCCGCGGTCGAGATGAAGTCGCGGTTCTGGGACGTATCGCGCCCGCGCGTGTATACGATCTTCTTGCCCCGAGGCGTGAACTCCTCGGCCACCTCCACCGCCTGCGACAGGAGCCCGCCGGGATTGAAGCGCAGGTCGATGATCACGCCGCGTGGATGCAGCTTCTCGAGCTTGTCGAAGGCGGCGTCCATCTCCTGCCGGCTCCTCTCCGAGAAGTTCGAGAGCCGGACGTAGCCCACACCGTTCGAGAGCATGCCCGAATAGGGGACGCTCTTGATCTGGATGATGTCGCGCACGATGTCGAAGTCGATGACCTTGTCACGCCCCTCGCGGAGGATGGTCAGCTTGACGTGCGTTCCCCTTTCGCCGCGCATCTTCTTCATCGCATCGTCGAGCGAGAGGCCCTCGGTGGATACGTCGTCGATCTTCGCGATGCGGTCGCCGCCCAGGATCCCCGCCTTCCAGGCCGGGGTGCCCTCGATCGGGGCGATCACGGTTACCCAGCGGTCGCGCATGCCGATCGAGATACCGATTCCGCCGAAGGCGCCGTGGGTGGTGGTTTCGAGGCGCTCGGCCTCCTCCTTGTCGAGGTACTGTGAGTAGGGATCGAGCGTCCGGAGCATTCCCCGGATCGCCGCGTCCATCAGCTTGTCGCTGCTTACCGGCTCGACGTAGTTGTCCCGAACCTTCGTCAGAACCTGGATAAAGCGCTCGATATTGGAATACGTGTTGTCGTTCGATTCCTGGACTCGGGCTACCGCCCACGTGCCCGCGATCAGCGCGACGACGAGGACGCATACCGCGATGATTTGCCTTCGATTCATTGTTACCTCTGCACGTTGGGAGTTCGGCCGCTCAAGATCCGGTGCACGTCATCCCTGATTTGATGCGCGAGAGTCTCTTCCGGATCCGTACCCCGCAGCACCACAATCCGTTCCGGCTCACGTCGCGCGATCTCCAAATAGCGCGCGCGGACGGCCTCGAAGAAGGCCCGGCTCTCGGACTCGAACCGGTCCGGCGGCACTTCCGTACGCTGCTTCGCCCTCTTGAGCCCCAGCTCGATCGGGACGTCGATCAAGTAGGTCCGGTCGGGCCTCAGCCCTCCCGTCGCCCACTCGTTGAGCGAGGTCAAAAAGGCCTCGGGAATCGTCCGGCCGCCACCCTGGTAGGCCACCGTCGCGTCGATGAACCGGTCGCAGACAACGACTTCGCCACGGTCCAAGGCGGGCCGGATCGTCCGCACGACGTGCTGGGCCCTCGCCGCCAGAAATAGAAGCAATTCTGAGGCCGGCGAGAGAGGCTCGCCCCCGCCGTGCAAGATCAGGTCCCTGACCCGCTCCGCAAGGGGAGAGCCGCCAGGCTCACGTGTTAAGCATACAGGAATTCGGGCTTCGGCGAGCGAATCGCGTAGCCGGGCGGCCTGGGTGCTCTTGCCGGATCCCTCGATCCCCTCCAGGGTGATGAGGATCCCCGCCACGGTCCGGCCGTCCGGGACTACGAGCTCTTACGGGCGGCGCGCTTCAAGCCGCTCCTGGGCGCCGCCGGCACGCGCTTGCCGCGCTCGGCGTCCGCGACCCTGGCGGCCGACTTCTTCTTGTGGCCGTATTTCTGGATGAACTCCTCGACCATGCGGCGCGCCTGGTCGTCGGGGTATTGGACCGGCGGCGACTTCTTGAAATACGCGGAGGGCTCGATGAGCGCCCCCGAGAGCCCGTTATCGAGAGCGAGCTTCGCGCACCGGACCGCGTCGATGATGACGCCCGCCGAGTTGGGCGAATCCCAGACCTCGAGCTTCAGCTCGACGTTGAGGGGGACATCGCCGAATGTGCGCCCCTCGAGACGTATGTACGCCCACTTGCGGTCATCCAGCCATTCGACGTAGTCGCTCGGCCCGATGTGCACGTTCTTCTCGCCCAGATCGTAGTCGAGCATCGAGGTGACCGCGTTCGTCTTCGAGATCTTCTTCGATTCGAGGCGCGAGCGCTCGAGCATGTTCAGGAAATCAGTGTTGCCGCCGACGTTGAGCTGGCTCGTCCGCTCGAGACGAACACCCCGTTCCCGGAAAAGCCGGGCCAGCACGCGGTGGACGATCGTCGCTCCGACCTGCGACTTGATGTCGTCGCCGATCACGGGAAGCTTCTTCTGCTCGAACCGCCGCTGCCAGTATTTCTCCCGGGCGATGAAGACCGGGATTGCGTTCACGAAGCCGCAGCCCGCCTCCAAGACCTGCTCCACATACCACTTCGTGGCCTCTTCGCTACCCACCGGGAGATAGTTGATGACCACATCGGTCTTCGTATCGCGCAGGAGCCGAACGATGTCCGCGGTCGAGCCGGGCGCCTTCTGGATGATCTTGGAGAGGTATTGCCCGAGACCGTCGTGCGTCATGCCACGCGCCACCGGCACGCCGAGACGCGGCACGTCGGAGAACTTGTACGTGTTGTTGGGCCAGGTGAAGACCGCTTCGGAGAGGTCCTTCCCGACCTTGTTCCGATCGATGTCGATCGCGGCGCTGAACTCGATGTCGCGCACGTGATAGCCGCCCAGGTTCACGTGCATGAGCCCCGGCACGAAGTCGCTGTCCTTGGCGTTCCGGTAGTAATGGACACCCTGGACGAATGATGACGCGCAGTTTCCGACGCCAATGATGCCGACGCGAACCTTGCCCATTGGAATCCCTTCCTCCGTCTACGGATTAGCTCGAAATGGCGGTCGCAGGCGCGGGTCCCGGCACCCCGCTTAAGGCGCGCCCGGGCGTTACGCGGAGTTCGTCTGAGTTAGCTTCCGGACATGATACACGCGCTGAAGGACCGTGACGAGGGTCAAAATGAAGAGCACTCCCAGCACTCCGGGCATGAAACGGTGCCCCAGGAGCGCTCCCGCGCCCAGGGTCAGCACCCTCTCGGGACGCTCCATGATGCCGACCTTGCACTCCATCCCGAGCCCCTCCGCGCGGGCCCGGGTATAGGAAACCAGGAACGAGAGAATCAGGGTCGCGAGCGCCAGAATGCCGAGGGTCGCGCCGTCTGCATCCCCCCATTCGGCGCTCCCTTCGAACATCCCGCGCATCCAGACCGTCGAGCTCTGGCTGCGGGTGAAATAGAAATAGGCGAGCCCGACGTAGAGCGCGCCCTCGCTCACGCGGTCGAGCGTGGAGTCGAGAAAGGCACCGAACGCGTTCACCATTCCACGCTCGCGCGCCACGTCGCCGTCGAGGATGTCGCACAGTCCCGCGAGCGGGAGGACGAGGCCCGCGGCGAAAAAGGAGCCGTGGCCCAGAAGGAGCGCGGCGAGGAGCGAGAGGCACAATCCCGCGATGCTCAGGTGGTCGGGCATGACCCCCCGCGCGGCGAGATAGCGGCCCATGGGCCGGAGGAGCCCCCGCGCCTGCTCTTTCCAATTCCCGTTCACGCCTCTTCCTCCCCTTCGTTCTCCGACACCCCTTCACGCGACAAACCAGCGTCCGCCCGCGGCGCGCCTGCCACCACCACGACGAACTCCCCGCGCGGAGGCTCCGATTCCACCCACTCGAGAAGAGACGGAAGCGTCCCGCGCCGGGTCTCCTCGAACTTCTTCGTCAACTCGCGCGAGATGGACGCGGGTCGCTCCCCGAGCGACTCCGCGAGATCGCGCAGGCACTCCCGGAGCCTATGGGGCGACTCGAAGAAGATGAGGGTCCGCGGGTCCTCGCGCAACTCCTCGATGCGGGCCCGCCGGCGCGAGGATCGCCGCGGTAGAAACCCTTCGAATGAGAATCGGTCGGTCGGGAGGCCCGACACCTCGAGCGCGCAAAGGGCGCTCGAAGGCCCCGGGATCGGAACGAGCGGGATCCCGGCGGCCACCGCGGCCCGGACGAGCGTAAACGCCGGATCGGAGATCCCGGGCGAGCCCGCGTCCGAAACGATCGCAACCGAGAGTCCGGACTTGAGCTTCTCTATCACCTCGGGCGTGCGGCGCACCTTGTTGTGGTCGTGGTAGGAGACGAGCGGCCGCCGGATGGCGAAGCGCGTGAGGAGCCCCCGCGTGTGGCGGGTGTCTTCGGCGGCGATGAGATCGACCGCGCCAAGGATCCGCCGGGCGCGCGGCGAGAGATCCTCCACGTTTCCGATGGGCGTGCCGACCAGGTAGAGCGTCCCCGGCTGAGGCTCGGATGGATCGGTCAACGGGCCAGCACCGATCGGGCCGCGTCCCGGACCGCCCCGATCGCCCGTTCGACCCCTGCGTCGTCCACGTCGAGGTGCGTCACCGCACGGAACCGCCCCGGCCCGCCGAAAGGGGCGACGAGGACTCCCGCGGAGGCGACCGCGCGGACGAACTCCTGAAGCTTCTCGGGGCGTGTGGTCACACTTGCGATGACGATGTTCGTCTCGATCTCGTCCGGGTCGATCGTGAGGCCCTCCGTCTCCGCAAACGACTCGGCGAGCCGTTTCGCCCTCGCATGATCGGAGGCGAGCCGCGCGACGTGGTGCCGGAGCGCGTGGATGGCTCCGGCCGCAAGAATTCCCGCCTGGCGCATCGCGCCCCCGAGCATCTTCCGCGCGCCCCGAGCCTCCTGGATGAAGGCCTTCGTGCCGGCGATCGCCGATCCCACGGGCGCTCCGAGCCCCTTCGAGTAGCAGACCATCACGCTATCCGCGCACGCGGCGTAGCTCGCGAGGGGGATTCCTGTCGCGGCGCTCGCGTTCCAGAGGCGCGCGCCGTCCATATGGACGGGCAGCGACCGCGCGCGTGCCGCGCGGGAGACCGCCTCGAGCCTCTCCAAGGGGTAGATCGCCCCGGACGCCCAGTTGTGGGTGTTCTCGACCTCCACGAGCCCGAGCGGGGCTTGACCCGGCTCTCCGTGCGGGGCAGCCGCGTCCACCTCTTCCGGACGCAATCGACCACGGTCCCCGTCGCGCAGGAGGAACCGGCGCCCGAGCATTTCCGTGACCGCCCTCGCTTCCACCTGCACGATGTGGCAGTACCGATCGAGGAGGATCGAGTCCCCCGCGCGCGTGTGCACGGACACCGCGATCTCGTTCCCCATGCAGCCGCTGGGGACGAGAAGCGCCGCTTCCTTGCCGAGAAGCGTCGCCGTTTCCTCCTCCAGAAGGCATACCGTTGGGTCCTCGCCGAACACGTCGTCCCCCACTTCCGCCTCCGCCATCGCGCGCCGCATGGAAGGGGTGGGGCGGGTGACCGTGTCGCTTCGCAGATCGACGTAAGTTGTTGTCAAATCGTCCCCGATTCCTTGAATCGAGAGGTGCTCGGTGATAGTCTCAATTCGAGTGGCTTTGCCGAAACTTTCCCAAGTTGAAGCAGTATAGGGGAGCGGGGAGCCGCCTCAAAACCGAGAGACTAGGAGGAAATCGATGTTTCTGCCGTTCTGGGATCCGACGATGATCTTGTTGATCCCGGCCATCATCTTGGCGGCGTACGCGCAAGCCAAGGTCCAGTCCACATACACCAAGTTCAGCCGGGTGCCGTCGGCGAGCGGTCGAACCGGACGCGAGATCGCCCAATCCATCCTCGCCGCGAACGGCATTCCCGACGTTGTGGTGGAGCCGGGGCAGGGCGTTCTTTCCGATCACTACGACCCGATCCACAAGACGGTCCGGCTTTCCCCACAGAATTACGAAGAGTCGTCGATCGCGGCCATCAGCGTGGCCGCGCACGAGTGCGGACACGCGATCCAGCACGCGCACGGCTATGTTCCGCTTCAGATACGGACCGGGATCTTTCCGCTGGCCAATATCGGAACGAACCTCGCGTGGATCTTCATCATCGCGGGATTCATTTTTGCGAACAGGCTCGCCGTATTCGGCGTCGGGCTGCTCGACATCGGGATCTTCCTCTTCACATTCGGCGTCATCTTCCAGCTGATCACGCTTCCCGTCGAATTCGACGCGAGCAGGCGGGCGCTCGTCCAGCTGAACCGGCTCGGCCTCGTCGCGCCGGACGAGCAGCGGAACGCGAAAAAGGTGCTCGATGCCGCCGCCCTGACCTACGTGGCCGCGGCGGCGGTCGCTGTCCTAGAGCTGGTGCGGCTCCTGCTCATCCGCGACCGCCGGTAGCCGGGGAGGCGTCCGGCCAGGGAAGCGGTTGAAGCGCCTTCGGAGAAACCAGAAAGCAAGAACGGGACGCCTCGTACGGGGCGTCCCGTTTCGTTGAAGCCGCTTGGGCGTTTCAGACCTGCGCGACTATGTCCTTCAGCTCCTTCGATACCTTGAAGACCGGCACGCGCCGAGGGGGCACCGGAACGGACTCGCCGGTTCGTGGATTTCGCGCCAAGCGGGACTTCCGGTCCTTGACCTTGAACGTTCCAAAGCCGCGAATCTCGATATGCTTGCCCGCAGCGAGAGCCCTCGAGACCGCTTCCAGGAACTGATCGACGGTGTCGGCCACATCCTTCTTCGTCAGGCCGGTCCGCTCCGCAATCTCATCGACGATCTCTGCCTTGGTCATCACCCCTCCTGAAGAGGTAATCCTCTCGGCGTCAGCCGGGCGGATGTGGGATCTGCCGCGCGGAATCGCCAGCCCGCGCGTCGCGGAGCGCCTAAGGCGGAGGTGGCATTGAACATAAGCGCCTCGCGGTGCGCGATTGGCGAATATAGGGCGCTGGCGAAAGCTGTCAAGGCTTTTTCCCGCTGGAAGTTCCGCCACAGCCGCGAATTCTGCACCGCCTCCCGCTGCATGCTGCCTCCGTGGAGAGCACCTTCGCAAACTGCACGCGAGCGTGCGGGGTGCACCGCTGTAACTTATTTCCCTAAAGATACTTATCGGCAGAGCGAAAGGCGCGGCGAAGGCCCCCGTGGCACGTCGATTGCGACACCACCGAATTCGGGAGTCGCACGAGCGAAGGTTCATGATCCTGCGTCGCCGGCCTGCCACCACCTTACGCTCGATTCGCGGCTCCCGATTTCTTTTCCCGCCGCGGTAGCCGCTATAATCGCGACTCGTCAGGCATGACGATTCCTCTCTGTCTAAACCGCGCCCCGGTCGCGTCCTTTGATCGCCTCGATTCGCTCACCGACACCGCCTTTCTCTCCGCAGCCTGGAGTGCGCGGTGACGGGCGGCGGAGATCGGCGGCGCGTTCTCCTCTTCTTCATCGACGGGATCGGGGTCGGGACGGACGACCCCGCACGGAACCCGCTCGCTACGGGTGAGTTTCCCACACTCCGGCTCACGGAATCGCTCGCGCCCGTAGCCCGTGTGGGCCCTCCGCGGATGGCTTGGGGCCTCGACGCCTCCATGGGTGTGCCCGGTCTGCCGCAGAGCGCGACGGGTCAAACGTCGATCTTCACTGGGGTCAACGCGCCGAAGGTGATGGGGCACCACGTCTCCGGTTTTCCGGGACCGACCCTGCGGCGGATCCTCTTCGAGCACTCACTCCTGAAGCAGGTCCGCGAGCGGGGCCTGAGCGCAACCTTCCTGAACGCGTTCCGCCCCGAGTACTTCGAGATGCCTCACGCGCAGCGCCGCCTCTCCGCGACCTCACTCGCCACGCTCGCTTCGGGCGCGCGGTTTCGCTCCTGGGAGGATCTGCTCGAGGGACGCGCGGTGGCGCACGATCTCACCCACTGGAGGATGCGCGAACGAGGCTACGAGCTGCCGGAGAGGACGCCGGAGGAGGCCGGCGCGATCATCGCGGAGGAGGCGATGCGAAACGACCTTTCCCTGTTCGAATACTTCGAGACCGACCGCGCCGGGCACGCCCAGGACCGCGCTCGGGCCATGCAGTGCCTTCGCGACCTGGACCGCGCGCTCCAGACTGTCTTGAGCCGCGTCGATTTGGATCGGCTATGCGTCCTGATCGTGAGCGATCACGGCAATCTCGAGGATGGCTCCGTGCGCACGCATACGATGAACCCCGCGATATTCGCGATGTGGGGGCCGCCCTGGAATGCCGCCGACCAGGCCACCATCCTGCCGCGGAGTCTGACTGATCTGACCCCGCTTGCGCTCCGCGCGCTCGGAGTCGAGCCGGGGAGCCCTACTTCAATCTCTTGATGATGTGCCAGCCGAATGGGCTCGCCTGTGGATTAAAGTCGGCGATCCCGATGTTCCCCGGGCTGATCGAGAAGCCCACGTTTCCGAACGCCGGCACCATCCGGTCGCGCGGGAACTCTCCCGACTGGGGCGCGATTCCAATCCCGCTCATTCCATAGATCCCCGGAGGGGAGTCGTCCGTGTACTGACGCACAAGCTCGTCGAAATTCTCCCCCTTCCGCGCACGGTCGAGGATCTGGTAGGCGAGGGTTTTGGCCTCATCCTTCGTCCGGGTGATGTTCTTGCCCGGAACCGAGCCGGAGAATCCGATGAGGATGTGCTGGACCTGGACGTGCGTTGGCAGCACCTCCGGCTTCACCGGCGTGGTTCCCGTTTTGGCGCCAGCTTCCATGGTCTTCTCCGTTCCCTTCCCGCTCGAGGTGGCTTTGGCCTTGGTTTTGGTTTTGCTCTTCTTCGCCTTCTTCGGGCTCACGGCCCCTTTGCCCCTGCCTTTCGCCTCCGGCTTGGCGACCGTCGAATCGCTCGAGGACGCTTGAACGGAATCGGCCGAAGACGAGGATCGGTCTGGCTGGGAAGGAGGCGCGGCCGCGGTCGAGTCGGCCGACTGGGCCGCGAGCGAACTCTGAGGGAGGGCGAGCAGTGCGGTGAGGGCGATCGAGAGAAGCAACTTTCGGTATGGCATCCTTGGGCTCCGGGTGTTGGGTGATTGTGGCGCCTCCGTCCGGCCGAGCCGGCCGCGCGACGCCATCGTCTCTAGAACAAGAAAACGGCGCTTGAGAGAACCGTCGTCCAGCCTTTCGCCGAGATGACAGCCGACTGCGTCACGTTGAAGGTGCGGATGATCTCGCCGGAAATCTTGAACACCTGCTCTTTTTCGTCCCAGTTCGCGCTCTCGTCGAATTCCAGGCCCAGGGTCGACGCGAGCATCGAAGCGGCCATGTCCTCGGCGAATTCCCCCGCGTACTCGTCCGTCTGCCCGTACGCATGGTGCTCGCTCAAATACCCGTACGTGCTCTTGTCGGCCGGGATGGCGCATCCGATCGAAGACGCGATCAGCCGGCGCATCTCGTTCGATGCGAGCCGGGCCATGACGCAGAACGCGATGCTCCCGGGGGCGATGAGCTTCACGCCTTCGTCCTTTGGGATGATCTTGCACTTGGGCGGGAAGATGCTCGACACATGGACCAGGTTGAGCTTTTCGATGCCGGCGTCCTTGAGCGCGAGCTCAAACGAACGCAGCTCGTCGCGGTGGCTCCCAACCCCTTTCGTGAAGAACACCCGCGTCGGCACGAGGCTGAAACCGGCGTTCGTCCGGTCCGCCACCACGGTCGCTTGCGGATCCACGGTGGCGTTCGCGGTAGAGTTCGTGTCCGTCGTTCGCTTCATCCTATCGGTCTCCTCTCTTACTCTCGGGCCTTACCGGCTTCGCGCACGGCCCGACGAGGAGTCGGGCTCCGCCTTGTCGAGCCGTATGGTCACGACGCAGCGGCGCGTTTCGAGGTTGGCCACGTTCGCAGGCAAAGCCAGGGCGACCAAGCGCTGGATTCTCTCGCGTTCTCCGGTGATGTCAACTGCGACTGTGTACAGGGTGTCGATTTCCTTGAGCAGCTTCGCCGGCCCCATGACCCGCACCGAGTCCGGCTCCACGTCCGGCTCCCCGGAAACGACGTACCCGGAGGCGGGCCGTCCGACCACGCGCGCCCGGACCTTGAGGCTCCGCGTCGCCTTGGGCTCGATCGCGAGGTTCACGCTGCGGGGGTCGCGCACTTCGGTCACGGAGACGAGCCGGGCGAGCTCGGGCGGGATGGCCCGGCGCGAGATGTCGTCCGCGGTGATGGACGTCTGGAACATGCCCGGCTTCGCCGCGGCGAGGTCGATCGAAAGGAAAGGCCGCGTGAGGCTCAATCGGATCGATGGATTCGCGTTCTTGCTCCGTGACGACGTGGGCATAGAGCAAGAAGGCGAGAAGAAGCGACGCCAGCTTGAGACCCAGGTTTTCGAAGAGAATCGCGCGGACACGATTCCACATGTCGTCAGAAGCCGGAAGCTTCCGGCGAACCAAGCTCGATCCAGTATTTCGTGTCTTTGGGATCCGCCTCGTCCACGGTGCGTCCGCTCACGACCGAGAACCTCATGTTTCGGCTCGCCTCATCATCCGGAAAGTAAATCCACCCCAGCCCGCCCGGCGCGGACCGCCACTTGAGCTCGAACCGGTTGAACACGATGGAACCTCCGTCGGCCACGGTCTTGAGCCCTTTGTCCTTCTGCCCCGGGAAGACCCACAGAAACGCGGGATGCTCGACGTAATAGAAGTAGCGGAGGGAGTCCTTACCGCCCGTTACGCCTTCAATCGGCAGGACCGCTGCGAACTCCCCTCCTTTTCGCAGGAGAAGTACGTTTCCATGCTCGAGGCGGAGCCTCAGGTCGTGGGTGTGACCGAGCACCGCCCGATCCGAGTCGGGCACTTCACCCAGAAGCCGCACAAGGCGCACGTGCGCCCTGCTCTCCGCGGCGCGGCTGGGCGCGACCTGGGCCGCGATCCAGACCGCGACGAGCGTGAGCGAAGCGGGAATGGCGAGCCTGCGCCATGTGGATGAAGGCCGATTCATTCTGGTCATGGGCTGCGTCGGGCGCCGCCGCGAAGGGACGTCTCCGAACCGAAAGTACTCAGAACTCGACTGAAGTTTCCCACGCGCGCAAAGGGCCGGTCAACGGAAACCACCTGGGCGGACAAAAGAAATTGACGTCCTCGCGTCATGCCCCGAGGCTTGAGCCGTGCGCTACGAGCTCCGCGTCTCAGGACCCATCGATCTCGACCTCACATTTTCGTGCGGCCAGGCGTTCCGGTGGATCCGGGACGCCGGAGCGTGGCGCGGGATCGTGGGGCGGGCCGAGGTCTCGGTCGCGTTCGTTCCACCAACGGGCCTCGCGGTTTCCGTCACCGGGGAAGATCCCGGACGCGAGGCGCTGGCCCGATACTTCAGGCTGGACGAAGACCCGATGGTCCACCTGGAGCACGCCGAAGAGCTTCGCGCGCTCCCGGGGATCCTCCCGCTCTTCGGCCTGAGACTCCTGCGTCAGGATCCCTGGGAGACCGTCGCTTCCTTCATCTGCTCCGCCGCCGCGAACATCCTCAAGATCAGCCGGTGCGTGGAGGCGATGGCGTCGCGCTGGGGCGAGCCGATCGCCAACTCCTCGAGGAGGGCCTTTCCCGCCGCGGACGCGATCGCGGGGGCACGCGAATCCGATCTCCGCGCGAGCGGCTTGGGATTCCGCGCGCCTTATCTCCTGGAAACCGCCCGCCTCGTCGCGTCGGCCACGTGGTCCTGGAAGGCCGTGCGCGAAGCTTCGTACGAGGAAGCCCGCCGGCGCTTGTGCGAGCTATCCGGGGTAGGGCCGAAAATCGCCGACTGCACATTGCTCTTCGGACTCCACCGCCTCGAGGCCTATCCCGTCGATCGGTGGATCCGGCGCGCGACCCTGGAGCTCTGGTCGCGCCGGAGGGCGAAGGACGAGGAGCTGGCGCGCTGGGCGGAGCGGTTCGGGCCCGGCCGCGGCTATCTGCAGCAGATCCTCTTCCATCTGCGCCGCACGCAAGGCCCGCTCCCGCCCCTTGGGCGCCCCGTGGAGCGCCGGTCCGGGCGCCGCCTGGCCCCGCGGGCCGAGCGGATCGCGTGAATCCCGCGAGCGGAAGAGGAGCACGCGATCCAGCGATCGCACTTTTCGCGAAGGCCCCCGTGCCCGGGCGCGTGAAAACACGCCTGGTTCCTCCGCTGACCCACGAGGACGCGGCCCGGGTCGCCCGCGCCTCTCTCGAGGATACGGCCCGGTTCATCGTGCCGGCGATCCGAGCGCACTGGACGCTCTTCCTGGACGGCGACGCGGATCGTCCTTTGCGGGCGCTGGCCGAGGAGGCCGGGGTCACGATCTCACCGCAGCGGGGCGCCGACTTAGGTGAACGGCTCGCCGCCGCGTTCCGCGATCTGCGCGGGCAGGGAGCCCGTCGGGTGATCGCGATCGGATCCGACGCCCCGACGCTCGATCCGGAACGGATCCTGGAAGCCATCGAGGCGCTCTCCGTCTGCGATGTCGCGCTGGGGCCGACGGAGGATGGCGGGTATTACCTGATCGGCATGAGCGGCGACCACGAGTCGATCTTGGATGAGATCCCGTGGGGAAGCGGCGCCGCTGCCGCGACCACGCTCGAGCGGGCCCGGGCGCGAAGCCTCGAGGTCCGCCTGCTCGCGCCTTGGTACGACCTGGACGACGCGGCGTCGCTGCTTCGGGCGTACGATGCGACCAGGCTGGGGTGGGCGCTGCGGCCGGTGCTGGAGGAGATCAGGGCGAGGTTGGGCACAAGCTCGTGAAACGGGGATCCGCGGAGCTGTTCAGCCCGCCGACTTCAAACTCGCAAGCTCCTGGCGGACGGTGGCGGAGTGCTCGCCGTTCGGATCCAATTCGAGAAAGCGCTCCCAAGCCCGCGCGGCGCCCGCGCGGTCACCGGTCTCCCGCGCCACGACGCCGAGATTGAGCCACGCGTTCTTATGACGGGGGTCCTCCTTCGTGACGTGCAGGAGCTCGGTCTTGGCGAGGTCGTTTTGTCCGCTCGAGTGATAGGCGATCGCCCGATCCACCCGAACGTCGGGGTTCTTGGGATCGATCGCGAGCGCGCGCGAGTAGTACTTGATCGCGTTCTCCCACTGGCCCGAATCGAACTCCAGATTCCCGAGGCCGATATTGGCGTCGAGGTCGTCAGGGTTTTTGGCGAGTGCGGCTTTGTAGGACTGCACCTGTTGCATGATCTGCGCCGGCATTCTCGGGGGAGCTCCCTGCGGCGTTCCGGCCATGATATCGGCGGGTCCGGCGGGCATCCCCGCTTCCCCGCGCGGGCCGATCGCGGAGTGAAGCGCGAAACCGACCATGCCGCCCACCGCCAGCCCGACGACGAGGAATAGCCAGGCAATGCCCGGGACGCCCTGCGAGCGGGGGCGTGGACCGGACCTCGCGGGCGCGTGGCCGCGTGCGCGAACTTGAGGCGATGCAGCCGCGGCGGAGGAAGCGCCCGCGCCGCGCGGGTCCAGGGGAGCGCCGCACGCATCACAACAGTCCAGGGTGGCCGGGAGCGATTCGCCGCAGCGGGGGCAGGCGCAGATGTTCGGTTCGAGCGCTCTTGTCTGGGATGGAATGGACATGCTGCCGGCCTCACTGGGTCCGAAGCTCAAGTCCAAGTCCAAGAGCCGCGCGAACGTTCTGGCGGTCGGCGATTCCGTGGAGGTTGCGCGTGACGCCGCGGGCGCCCTCTCCATCGTTTCGATCGCGCCCCGTCGGACCTCTCTGGCGCGCGCGGGCGGCGAGGGTCGTGAGGCTCAGTTCGTCGCGGCGAACGCCGAGCAAGCGGTGATCGTTACCTCGGCGGCCGAGCCTCCGTTCCGTCCTGGGCTCGTGGACCGGTGGGCGCTCCTCGCACACCGCGGGGGCATCAGCCCGATGCTGTGCCTCAACAAGGCGGATCTCGTCACGCGCGAGGAAGCGGAGCGCATGATCGCCGACGCGGCGATCCCGCTTCCCTTCGTGCTCGTGAGCGCAAAGACCGGTTCGGGAATCAACGAGCTGAAGGAGACGATCCAGGGCATCACGTCGGTGTTCGTAGGGCACTCTGGGGTCGGCAAGTCCTCGTTGCTGCGCCGCCTCATTCCCGAGGAGCAGATCGCGACCGGAACGCTGAGCGAAAAATCAGGAAAGGGCCGCCACACGACGTCGAGCGCGCGGCTGTACCGCCTGCCTGAGGGAGGCCTGGTCATCGATACGCCCGGCGTGCGGAGCGTCGCTCTGGGAGGGACCGGTCCCGCCGAGGTCGCGAGCGTGTTCCCGGAAATCCAGGACGCCCCGCCGTGCCGGTTCACGTCGTGCACCCATCGGATGGAACCCGGTTGCTCGGTCCTTGCGGGCGTTCAGACCGGAGCCATCCCCGAGAATGTGTACGCGCGTTACCGGAAGCTTCTCCTCGAGGTCCTCGTCCCGTGACCTCCGCGGAGCTGGAAGCACGTCTCGGCGAGCTCCTGATCGTCGGTTTCCCCGGAACCGAGTTCACGCCCGAGGACCGGGAGCGCCTCCAGCGCGTGCGGCCCTCAGGGGTCATCTTCTTCGCGGCGAACTTCTTGGACCCCGACCAGACGTCCAGAATCACCCGGACGGTGCACGAAACCATCGGAACACCCGAGCTTCCTGCTCTCGTCGGAGTCGACGAAGAAGGGGGTATGGTCTCCCAGATCGCCGGATTTTGGGAGGTACCCCCATCGGCACGCGCGGTCGCTTCTTCCGGAGGGCCCCCGCTCGTCAAGGACCTCGCCCAGCGCACCGCGCGCCGTCTCCTGGCGCTCGGGATCAATTTGAACTTCGCTCCCGTCCTCGACATCGACTCAAACCCCGCGAATCCTGTCATCGGAATTCGAAGTTTCGGAAGCTCGGTCTCCCAGGTGACCGCCTGCGGGCGCGCCGCGGTCGAAGGCATTCTCGCGACCGGGGTCATCCCGGTCGTGAAGCACTTCCCGGGCCACGGGGATACGAACCAGGACTCACACCTGGTCTTGCCAACGGTGACGGCCGACCGGGCACGGATGGACCTTCGCGAGCTGCGCCCCTTCGAAGCCGCCGTGAATTGGGGCGTGCCCGTCGTGATGACGGCGCACGTCCACGTTCCGGCCGTGGAGCCCGACCCAGCGCTGCCGGCCACGATCTCGCGACGGGTCGTGACCGAGCTCCTCCGCGGCAAGATGAAGTTCGGTGGCGTCGTCGTCACCGACGCGCTCGAGATGGCGGGCGTGGCTTCCATCGCGCCCTACGGAGAGATCGCGGTCCGGGCGATCGAGGCGGGGTGCGACCTCCTTCTCTACTCCAAGCCCTCCCCCGGGCCCGAGGAAGCGATCACCGCGCTGCGCGAGGCGCTCCGATCGGGGCGCCTGACCGAAGAGCGAGTCGGCGCGTCGCTGAACCGGATCCGGATGCTCCGCGCCGCGAGCGCCGCGCGCCCCCATCCGTGGAGCGATTCACTCGAGCGCGAGTCACGCCAACTCATCACCCCCGAGGAGCTGGATCGGGTCGCGGAGGGCGCGATGCGGATGCTCAAGCAGGGGGCTGGAGGAGTCCCGCTGCGGAATCCGGTCGACGTCCTGGAGGTGAATCGGCCCCCGTCACGCGCCGGGATGGCCGATCTGTTGCGCGCGCACGGCATGACCGTGCGGGAGGTCGACCCCGACGATTCGACGTGGCCGAAACGGCTCGAGGGCACGGCGCTTCTCACGCTCGCGGCGCGCGGCGCCTTGTCGCCTGAGGACGAGGCGGTCGCCCGCGGATGGCTCAGGCGGTACCCGGAGACGGTGGCCATCGCGTCGTTGAACCCGCACGTAGCGGACGGCTGGGAGGAAGTGCGGACCCTCCTCACGACCTTCGATAACACGCCGGCCAGCCGCCGCGCGCTTGCCAAGCGCCTCGCGGGAGCCGTCGATCAAGTGAAGCCGAGGCGGGCCCCGAGAACGACGTAGGACGCGTTCGTGGAACGGACGCCGAGGCCAAACGAAACGGGCGGCGCCTTCTGGGCACCGCCCGTGCTTTCGACCGCGCGATTCTAACGGACGATCAGACCTTATCCTTCTTGGCCGCGGCCGGTGACGCGTTCGACCCGGCGGCCATCATCTTCACCAGCTCATCGCGCACCTTCGGACCCTTGGCCTTGAATGTGCACGCATAGCCGGCTTCCTTGATCGCCTTTGCGATCGCCTTCTGGTTCAGCTTTTGATCCCCGGCGACATACGCCGTCCTCGTTTCCAAATCGACCTTCGCGCAGAGCACACCCTTCTGCGCCATCGCCGTGGTCTGGATCTTGTCCGAGCACGCGCCGCAATGGGCGGTGGGAACCGCGAAGCTGAACACCGCGGTGTTGGCGCCAAACGTGCACTGGCCCTTGGCCTGCGCCGAGGAGCCGACCGTGCAGTGTGAACCGGCGGCCGCCTGCTTGGCTGCGCCCTCGGACCTGCCCGAACATGTGCTGCCGCCGGCCCACGCCGAACCGGCGAGGCTCATGGCGGCCAAAACCGCGGGAACGATCATTATCTTACGCTTCATGACGGCTCTCCTTTCGAGAATTCAAGGTGTTCCGGCTACCCATCGAATGTACACCGCGCGCCCTGGGTGGTCTCCAGCTAATTGGAGGCGCTCCGGGCATGGTTCTTCATGTAGGCCTGCACCCCGTCCGCGAGGCGCTCCGCCACCTTGGACTGGAACTGGGCATCCTTGAGCATCGCCGCTTCGCGCGGGTTCGAGATGAACGCGGTTTCGACCAGAACCGAGGGAATCTCCGGCGCCTTGAGCACGACAAAGCCCGCCTGCTTCACGCCGCGCGTGCTCAATCGGTCTTCGTCCCGGAGCGCGTCGACGAGGTTCTCCGCCAGCTCGCTGCTGCGCCGGACAGTGTCGTTTTGCTTCAGGTCGAAGAGGATTCCCAGGAGGTCGTCCCCCGTCTCGCGCGGGACGCCTCCGATCAAATCGGCGGCGTTCTCCGCCTCGGCGAACGATCGCGAAGCTTCGTCGGTCGCGCCGGTGAGCGAGAGGAAATAGACCTCGGTGCCGGTCGCGTCGCGATTCCGGCTCGCGTTGCAGTGGATGCTGATCATGATGTCCGCCTGATATTTTCGAGCAAGCTCGATCCGCTTCCGCAGCGGGATGAAATAATCCCCCGCGCGGGTAAGAAACGCGCTCACGCCGGAGATCTGCTCCAATTCCCACCTCAGCTTCTTCGCGATCGCCAGCACGACGTCCGCCTCGGGCAGCCTTCGATAGCCGAGCGCGCCGGTGTCGTCCCCGCCGTGCCCGGGATCGATCGCGACGACGAGGCGCTTGGATTTCTTGATCTCGGTCAGCTGCTGCTCCAGCTTGAGGTCGGCTTGAGGATTGGGAGGCGCCGGCACGTCGATGACGATGCGGTCCGGAATGCCGTCCGCCGCGGCGAGAACGAAGGCGAGCGGCGTCGTCGCCTGTTTGAGGCCGACCCGGACCAGGACTCCTGAGTCGGAGACTGACGGGAAGATGTCGGCTACCAGGCTGTCCCCGACGAACTCGGAGGTCACCGCGATCGATTTCCGCATTTTCGGGATCGAGATTTCGTACGAGGTAGGACCCGCGAGGCGGAACTGAGGTTCGACCGGGGGCGGGCCGGAAAGATCGAATACGAGCCTCGTGTGGTCGGGCGCGGTCCAGAAACGGATCCGGACAAGCTCGGGCGCCGGCCTGGGGGCGCGCGGAGGCGTCCTCGCGGCGTCACGCGGAGCCGCCGTCCCGGTCATCCCCAAGGATAGAACGGCCACCACCCCGCAAACGGTGAGGCCCGTCCGAAGCCCCCGTCCTTGGGGCCTAAGGCCGGGCCAAACCGAGTGCGGCCGAGGCGTCTTCAACCGCTCACGATCATCCTTCAGGGTCCACCGCCAAGAACTGCGTCGCATCCCCACGTTTGATGAGCAGGATGATCGGCTTCCTCGGATTCTTCGCCTTGGCTCTATCGATCGCGGCATTGTAGTCGCTGACGTCTCTCACCTTCGCATCGTTCACTTCCTTGATGACGTCGCCCCGCGTGACGCCGGCGTCATCGGCAGGGGTCCCTTGCGTGACCTCGGTGACGACGACCCCGGTCTTCTCGCGGATGTCGTTCTGCTTCGCGAAATCTCCGGTCACGGGTTCCACCGACAATCCCAGGATCTCCGTGGGGGGAGCGTTCCTCCGCCCAAGGAGCTTCTCATCAGGACGCTCGCCCAGGCGAACGTAGATGTCGCGTGGCTGCCCTTCCCGGAGCACGTGCACGCGGACCTTCTTGTTGACCGGCGTGTCGGCGACGAGGAGTCGGAAGTTCTGAACGTCCGAGACCTTCCTGCCATCGAACTCGGTGATCACGTCCTTCACGTGAAAGCCGGCGCTGTCGGCCGGGGTGTCCTGGCTCACGCTCGCGACAAGCACGCCTGAGACGTTCCTGAGACCCCAGGAATCGGCCAGCTCGGGCGTCAGCTCCTGCGGCGCGATTCCGAGCCAGCCGCGCGTGACCTTGCCGTGCGCGATCAGCTGGCCGGAGATGTGCTTCGCCATGTTGATCGGAATCGCGAATCCAATCCCTTCGCCCGATGGGTTGATCGCGGTGTTGATTCCGATCGCTTCGCCGTGGATGTTGAGCAACGGCCCGCCGCTGTTCCCGAAATTGATGGAGGCGTCGGTCTGGATGAAATCCTGGTACGCGGGCGCGCCGCCGACAATGGAAAGATTCGTACGCCCCTTACCGCTGATGACCCCGACGGTCAACGTGCCGGAGAGCTCGCCGAGCGCGTTGCCGATCGCAACCGCCCAATCGCCGATTCGAACGTCATCCGAATCGCCGAGCGGCACCGTCGGAAGATCGCCGTCGGCGTTGATCTTGATGACCGCGACGTCCGTGCTCGGGTCGCTGCCCACCACCTTCGCCTTGAATTTGCGTTTGTCGTTCAGGATCACCGTGATGTCGGACGCGTCCCGGATGACGTGGTTGTTCGTCAGGATCCGGCCGTCCTTCTCGATGATGAAGCCCGAGCCGCTGCTGGGGATCCTCATCGTTCGCGGGGTCTTGGGCTGGTTGGGTTGATCCGGGAAGAGCCTCTTGAAGAAGTCGCCGTACGGACCCTCGAAGTTCAACTGGGGGGATCCGTCCCCATCCACCGTCCGCTTGGTGTCGATGGTCACGACCGCGGGAAGCACCCGATCGGCGATCTGCGTGAAGGGACTGTCGAGCGACGTTACAGCGGGTACGCTGGTCTCTTTCGCCTGGGTGATCGGCGAGAGGCTGAGGTTCCCCGCGAGAATGAACCCCACCACGATTCCGATTGCCAGGATCCCGCCCGCGAGAATCAGTACCTTCGCGGCACGGATGGTCTCCTTCGATTCCATTCCTCTTCCTCCGTCTGCCTGCGTCCTCAGCGGACGCTGGTTCCACTATTGGGTTCTAGCCTCATCGGAGCCTCGGGAGCGAATCGCCCTGAGCTCCTCTTCCTTGGCCGTCATCACTTCTTCGATGGATTGAACCAGCGCCTTGAGACGCAGCGCTTCTGGATCCTGGGTCAAGTCTCCGAGCTTCTCCTCCGACCACAAGGCGAGCAGGCGCGCGCCGAGATCGGCGTTGGCCCGGTTGCGGCCACGGCGAAGCGAAACCAGGTCCACCCGGAGGACGCCCGTGCGGACGGCCCGTTCCGCTTCTCTGCGGGCCCGTTCCGACACGGTGCGCACATCCTCTTGGACACGACCCCAAAACTTCGAAGCGGTGGTCATAACCTCTCAATTCGCAGGCTGTTGCCCTGCATCCACTCTAGGAAGGTACGGCGCCGTCTGTCAAGGTTGTAGTACCGCTTTCGGAGAGCATCGGTTCCAGGCCCGGTTGGGACCGAAGCGCGCTTGCCGGTGCCGTTGCGCCGTTTATACTGACGCGCCATGACCGAGCCCAGATGCGCCTATTTTGTCGCGGACGCCCACCTGGGCCAGGGAACTCCTGAGTCCAACCGGGAGCGGGAACACGACCTCCTCCGTCTATTCGACGTCGTTCGTGGGGAGCGAGCCGCCCTTTACGTCGCCGGCGACCTGTTCGATTTCTGGTTCGAATACGGCCACACGATCCCAAAGCGCTACGTAGCCGTGCTTCAAAGGCTGGGTGAGCTGCGGCGTGCGGGGCTTCCTGTTACATACGTCGGCGGAAATCACGACTTCTGGATTGGAGATTACCTGCGGCGAGAGCTCGACGTTGCGTTCACCGACGAGTCGCTCCCCCTCACGATCCAGGGCAGGCGCATCCTTCTCGCGCACGGGGACGGAATGGGTCCGGGGGACCGCGGCTACAAGCTCCTGAAGCGGGTGCTCCGGAACGGGATCGCGCGCCGGCTCTTCCGCTGGATTCATCCCGACATCGGCATTCCGCTCGCCACGATGACCTCGCACACGAGCCGCCATCACGCCCCGCGCGCGCTGCGTGGCGAGCGGTGGCTATTGGAGACGCTCGGGCGCCCGGTCTTCCATGCCGGGTTCGACGCCCTGGTGCTGGCGCACTTTCACGTTCCTGTGCACCGGCGGGAAAGCGAGGGGGAGCTGGTTGTCCTCGGAGATTGGATCGAGCAGAGGAGCTACGCGCGGCTCGAGGGAGGCGTGTTTCGCCTCGAGGACTTTCGGGAGGGACCGGTCCCCTAGAGGCGCGCCGTGACCGAGAAGAAATGCGACGTGCCCAGATCGGAGGAAAGAGGCACGAGCGCGTAATCAAAATGGAAGCGGCTCCGGATCAGCCCCACGCCGAAGCTCAATTTCTCGTCGTCGTAGCCGAATTTGGCGCCCGCCCGAAGCGCGAGCCGCTCCTTGTAATCGAGCTCGCCGCCCAGGTGGAATCGCGTGTCATCCCCCTTGGCCTTGCGCACCTCCGCGCTCAGCGTACCCTTCCCCCCGACGCTCGAGATCGCGCGCGAAAGCGAAGCGCCCGCGCGCACCGTCGTCGGCAGCCGGAAGGACTCCGACTCGAACTTCGCCTTGCCGCCCAGATTCTGTACCGCCGCGCCCAGCGCCGCTCCGGTCTTCCCGATTCCAAGCCGGCCGCCCAAATCGAAGGCGACCGCCGTCGCGTTCTCCTGGTCGATCATCTCGCGGATGAATTTCACCGCAACGCCTCCGGCCGCCTGCGGCGCGAAGCGGTACGCGTAGGCGCCGGTCACGGCGAGATCGTTGAAGCCGAAATGCCTGGTGAGAGTTCCCACGTCGTCGCGCCCCTCGAACTCCGAGGTGTAGAAGCCCGAGAGCCCAAAGCCGAACGCGCCGGGTCCCAGCGAGCCGGAGACCGCCGCGAATTCCTGCCGGAAGTCCTGGATCCACTCGTTGTGCATCACAAGAAGCTGGGTTCCCTCCGCGCTCGCGAGGCCGGCGGGGTTCCAGTAGACCGCCGTCGGGTCGTCCGCGAGCGCGACATAGGCGCTCCCCATTCCCATGGGGCGCGCGCCGACGCCGAGCTTCAGGAAGGCGAAGCCTGCCTCCCCCGCGGCGAGCGCTAACGCCGGAGTGAGGATCATCCAGAGCAGCGCGAGCGCAAGCACCTGCGGGCGAACGAAACGATGCATGAAGGTCTCCTCGATGAGGCTCATCGGACCACGGCCAATTTGGTGAACACGACTTCAACGCCGCGGTCCGATTGGACCTCGACGCGGCATAGATAGACGCCGCTCGCCATGGCGGCATGATTCCACGGAATGGCGTGCTCGGCCGATCCAAGCAGATCGGCGGCTCCCGTCGCGGGCTCCGAGATCACGTGCCCTGTGGGATCCATGATCTTGAGGCGCACCGCGCGGGCGGGACCGGCGAGCCTGTAATGAATGGACGTGGTGCCGGCGCGCGATGGGTTCGGGAATGCATACACCTGGGAGAGGATGGAGGTCCCGGGAGGAGGTCCCGCCGGGGACGGTGGGAAAAAGCCGTCGCGGGTGGGCCCGAACCGGTATTGCGACCAGGCAACCGACCCCGGGCTCGCCGGGATCGAGGTCGCGTGCACCTCGACCTGGACCCGCGGATCCAACGGGACCTGGTCAAAGGTCTCGACCCAATCGAGGAATCCGTCCCCGTCCAAGTCCAGGAGCATCGGCGGGGAACCCGATCCGGTGCTGCCGAGCTGGCCGAAGCCCGCGATGCGCCGCCCGTCCGCGCGAAAGGCCGGACGGGTTCCGTCCGGCAGGATCGGGATCACGTCGAGAACCCCGTCCCGGTCCACGTCCGCGATGAGCGGGGGCCAGAACCCGGTCGAGTCCACGGGCGCCAGAGCGTCCTGCGGCGAGAGCGGGTAGCCGCTTCGCTGGGAGCCGCTGTAATGGACCCCGGCGACAAGGCAGTCGCCTCCCATGTGAAACACCTCCGGGTATCCGTCATGTTCTAGGTCGCCGACCGAGACCTCCGACAAGGTCCCGGCCGAGAGGCTAGCCGTCGGCCAGCCGGGAAGCTCCGTTGTGGTGATGTAGGTGGAAGGAAGGTCCCCCGGGATATGCGGCGCGAACGCGACATGAAGCGCGTGGATCGAGCCGAATCGGTCGGCCACCACCACCTCGGGGATGCCGTCTCGGTTTAAGTCCACGATCACGGGCGCGGAAAACCGCCCGCCTCGGATCATGTACGCGAAGAATTGATCGGGATCCCTTGGGAGGAGCGGGTCGCGAAGAATCTCCCAATTCACGATGGCCAACCCGCTCGCCGTTGCGTCCCCCCCACCGCCGGCGGCCCTGGTTGTAACGATCACCTCGGGCAAGCCGTCACCATTCAAGTCAGCCGCGGCCGCGGGCGTCGCCGTCGACCCGCCCATCGGCACCAAATACGTCGTAATCGTTCCCGAGGAGTCCCGATAGACTTTGAGGAACGTCCCCGCCAGCGCGTTGGACGGCCTACCCGTAATGATCTCCATCCCGCCGTCGCCGTTCAGGTCCGCGAGGATCGCCTGGCCACCTCCCCCGGCGCCGCTCCCGGGCACCAGGATCCCGAACGTCGCGGGATTATTGTCCCCGTCCGCCAGCTCCGTGCTGTCCGCGTGCACGGCGTAGATGGCGCCGTCCAGGGTCTGAAAGACGATCTCGGGGATCCCGTCGCCGTCAATGTCGCCGACGCAAGGGGTCGCGGTGACCGCGGATGGGGTCGTGAGAAAGGCGTTGCGGGTGGCGGGATTCAAATCGGAATCGCGAAAATCGGTGCCGTCCGATTTGAAGATATAGAGCGCGCCCGTATTGTTGAGGCGTTGGACGGGAACGATCAGCTCAGGCTTCTGATCACCGTCCAGGTCATAGGCGAGGGGCGGTACCCCGCCGTTTCTCGCGCGCCCTCCGATCACGACCGGCCAACCCGGCTTCAGCCCCTGGAAGGAGACGTTGAACGTCATGAGGCTTTCGGGGGCGCTGATGTTCGCGACCGAGATCCCGGTGCGGACGTGGCCGTACGCCTCCGTGGAAGGCGTGGTGTCTGGGGTCCATCGGTCGCGCCACCCCGCGCGAAATACGTCGTCCGGGCTGCCCCCGTTGAACCCGCTCGGCGGATCGTCGAGATCCTGGATGCCGTCCGCTTCGACGAGGTCGATTCCCTTGCGGTCGCGGTCCCCGTTCACGACGTTGAGCTGGAGTCCCGAGTCGATCTTCGATTGGTCGACGTGGTAGGCGAGGATCCCGGACCCCGCTCCGTCACCGGGCAGGAAGAAGTCGAACTCCGCCCCTTGATAGCTGTCGGTGTAGAAATCGAACGCACCGTCACCGTTCACGTCATCGAAGGTGAAGGCGCCGTTCCCATCCAGGTCCTGCCTTCGATTCTCGAGGAGAAAGTACTCGGTCTGCGTTACGGGAATCTGGATGAGCCTGGGGTTCACGCCGACGGCGCGCTCGACCTGCGAGAGCGTAACGGCCTGGTTGGAGCTGACCAGCGCCGGCCTGATGAAGTCCAGGGACGCCTTGCTCCAGGCGCTCGGCTCGCAGGGGACAAATCCGTTCGCGTTCCAGACGCCCGCGGCCATGATGTCCCAGGATCCCAGCCCCTGGGAGAAGCCGTTCAAGTCGCCGGTGGTGTCGTAGAGATCGGGAAGCCCGAGCTGATGCCCGAACTCGTGACAGGTGACCCCGGTCATCCCGAAGACGTAGCCATCCTGACTCTCCGACTCCGGTAGCTCCACCACTTCCTTGACCCGATAGAAGTTCCCGGGCGTGATCGCGTCGTTCGTCTTAATCCCGACACCTCCGGTCGAGTCGGTGAGAACGGCCTTGAAATCCTCCGGGGTCAGGAACGCCGACCAGAGCTGCCCTCTGCTGTTGTCCAGGACGTCAGCTTCCTGCCCCTTGCCGGCGTGGAACACCACGATGCTCTCGTAAGGGCGGAAGTCGACCGTGGAATCGGCGAGCGCGACCAAGTCGCGGATCATGAAGACGACCCTCTCCTGAAATCGGTCGTCGTCCCCGTAGTAGGCCATCGTCTGGGGCAGTGTGAAAACCGAATCCCACAGGGTTGGCTGGAGCGTCACCTTCCCCCCTGAGACCTGGTTCCAGTATTGGTTCATGAAGAAAAGGAGCCGGTTGTAGTAGGCCGCGGAGGATTCAATCGGGGTGTCGCTGAAGGCCACCCGAAGCGCGAGCACCCTGTAGTCGGCTTGGGTCTCTGCGGGACTACGTTCCCCGCGCCCCGGCAGGAGCGCGAAGTCATGCCTCAGGCGCCCGGGGGAAAAGCCTTCCTTGGGTCCCGGATAGCCGTGTTTCCCCGGAACGGGAGGCACGGCCGAAGCCGTTTGGACGAGGAACGTTAAGGAGATTGCCAGGAGGAACGGGAACGTCCGACTGGGCCGGGGCGACGGAAATCGCACTACTCAAGTGTACCGGCGAATCTGCTCCCCGGTCAATCACCCTCAGCGCCGGTTGGGTCGCTCGTCTCCCCGACGCCCGTTGTCGCCGTTGTCGTCGTTCTTCCCGTGGTCGCCTCGGTCGCGATCGTCGCGGCCACGGTTCCGGTCGCCTCGATCCTGGCCATCCCGTTTCGACCCTCCGCGATCTCCGCGCTCTTCCTGGCGGTCCGGCGGCCGGCGCTCCTTCGCACCGCGGTCCTCCTCGGGCGGCCGGGCGCGCTCGCGATCCCTGCCGCGCCGATCGTCAGGGGGAGTCCCAGGGGAATCGCCACCGTCCGCGGGTGGACGAGGGCGCCCGCGATCCCTGTATCCGCGATCCTCGGGAGGCCGGCGCTCTCGATCCCTCACGTCTCGACCGCCCGGGCGATCCTCCTGCCGCTGCCTCGCGCTACGGTCGGGAGGCGGGCCCACCCGGTCCCGACGCTCTCTCAGCCTCAAGATCTCGTCGCGGCCTCTCCAGAAGCGCCCTTCGCGATAGCGGCGCAGGTCGCGGAACTCGGGCCTCGTCGGGCGGATCCGCGGCTCGCGCTCACGGCGATAACGGACATCGCGCTCGGGCAAGAAACGGGTGCGTAGGGTGGCCCGCCCATCAAGCGAGGACCACTGCTGCTTCCACTGGCGATATCGCGTCGGCGCTTGAGGGCGCACACGGTAGATGTAGCGCGGGCGCACGGCGCCGATCCGGAGGGGCGCGTAGTGAGCCCAGGTCGCGTCGATGCGAATGTCGAAGGCGGAGCACGCGGTGACGTACGGATCGAAGTAGTAAGGGTGGTAGTGGCAATCCGCGCAGACGTACCGCGGGTATTCTACCCGACGGCCGATATAGAAATAGGTCTCGTTCGTCGCGAGAAGGTCCTCTCGGCCCGGGGCGGCGATCCGATGCAGGATGCGATCGATTCCGACGTAGGGGTCGCCGACAATGCGTCCCGATTCGGTATCGTCTTCACCGTCGTAGTCGCCTTCGGGACGGCCACCGTCGGCGTCTGCGGAAAGGTACCAGGGCAAATCCTGGAATGGATACGGGCTTCCCACCGCGACGACGTACTCGATCCCAGGCGGCCCGTCGGCGACGAGATCGTAGGGGTCGCTGCGCGACGGGATCATGTAGGTTCTCCCGCCCTCGACGGAGGGCGTATCCCCCGGTCCGTACGGATAGACCAGATGGATGTACCCGTCCGTGTCGATGTTGAACACGAGCATGTAGCTATCCGCGTTTCCGCGGAAGTAGACCCTCATGCTCTCGCCCGGACGGTAGATTCCGCCTTCGTCCTTGTTGATCCAGACGTCCACGTCGAGGCGCCGCGAGCGCGCGGCGTTCTCCACCCGGGATTCTTCCCCCGTGGGATAGGGCACCGGGACCTGCTCCGCCGCGAAGGCGCTGGAAGCCGCCGCGACGAGCGTCGCCAGTGCCATTGCGAGTCCAGCCGCCCTTTGTTTCATTACGGTGCCCGCCTCGTCAGTTCGGGGTTGTTGGGATCGATCTGATAGGCCCAATCCATGACCATGGTCGAGCCGTCGCGCGATTTCACCTCGAATTTCGCATAGTGATTGTCGCGCGTCAGAACGATGTAGCTATGGCCAAGGATCGCTTCGACCTGGCCGTCCGCCGACCAGCCCGCCGGGGGCGCGAAGTCGACGTCGCGCAGCGCCACGTATCCCGCATCCTGGATCTTGGTGTCTGACGGCGCGTACATCAGGAAGTGACCGTTCTGCGCACCGTAATAGACGTCGGTCGTCAGGTCGAGCGAAGAGCGTCTCGCCTGCGCGGAGAAATCCCAGCCGCTCTGTGGGTCGGTCACGAACGTATTGTTGAGGGAGACACCGAAACCCTCGGGGCGCGGGGTGTCGAACACGTTTTCGAAGCTCAGCTCCGCGCTCTCCTGGCCGGCGCGATCCACGGCGGAAACCGCATAGAAGTAGGTGTTGCCGTTCGCCACGCCCGTGTCCACGAAGCTGGTCTGGGGCGTGGACCCCACCAAAGTAAACGTGCCCGTGGCGGCGATGTTCCGATAGACCTTGTAATAGGCGATGTCGCTCTCTTGGTTGGCGCGCCAATAGATGGTGACCTGCCCATCACCCGTCACGCTGTAGACCCCGTCCACGGTGTGCGGAGGACTGTCGACGGGCACACCCGTGACGTTGTCCCTATGGCAGCCGAGCGAGAGCAGAACGATCGAAAGGACGAGCGCTCTAGCGAGGTTTCGAATCACGGTGAATGCCTCCTTCGGTTGGGGAACCAGCCCTATGTGTCGCGTCCCAGAACCGCAAGGCACATGCCACCGTGGTGGAGGCGCGGGGCGCGCGAGCAATTGCTTGGGGTTGAGGCGGTTGGAGCCCTACCGGGCCTTACGGGGCCGGGAGGTTGCTAGGTAGGATATCGGTAACAGTGTGGCGGAACGGAAACAGACGCGGGGCGGGCGCCTCGGGCCCGGATCACTCCTCGTCCAGCCCCTCTCGCTGAGCGACCCTTGGGTCGCCTTAGCGCTGAATACGCGAGCAGGTAAGGATGCGGAACCCAGAAAAAAACGGAACTAGGGATGCGTTATCTCCCTAGTTCCGGAAAAAAAGAGAAGTATGTACTTACCGCACAAAATCCCTGGACGTCCCGGGGTAGCCATGTCTAAGGTCCAGGCATGCGCTTTTGGCAGCCGCCCATCAGATTTGCGATGCCATTTCTCATACTTCTTTCCATCGCCATGCTCTTCATCCCGTCGGTTCGAGGCTATCTCGCACCCTACCCGGCGGTTATGTCCGTGACGTTC
>VBOX01000008.1 GCA_005893265.1 Candidatus Eiseniibacteriota bacterium
CCCCGCGTAATCGCGCAGCTCGTCTCCCCCCACCCCTCTGTGCTCGAGTAGGATCACGACCGCGAAGGCGCCCAGGTTCATGGCCGTATAGGCGAGCAGGTAGAAGATCGAGGCGGTTCCCCCCACATTCCCGCCCGCCACCAATCCGATCAAGACATAACCGGAGTGCGCGATGCTCGAGTAGGCGAGCATCCGCTTCACGTTGGTCTGCGCGATGGCCGCGACGTTCCCCACGGTCATCGTGAGCGCGGCGATCACCGAGAGGAGCATGTTCCAGTCCCCGTGGATCGGTCCGAAGGCTACGAAGAAGGTGCGAAGGAACGCCGCAAAAGCCGCAGCCTTGGGGCCGGCGGACATGAACGCCGTGATCGGCGTGGGTGCCCCTTCATACACATCGGGCGTCCACATGTGAAACGGCACCAGGGCCACCTTGAACGCGAAGCCGACGAGGATCATCGCCATCCCCGCGAGGAGGAGCCCTTCCGGAAACTGACTCCCGGATGTCGTGAAGGACTCGGCGATCCGGCTCAGGTTCGTGGTCCCTGTGGCGCCGTAGGTGAGGGCGATCCCATAGAGAAGGATCGCGGAGGCGAACGCCCCCAGGAGGAAATACTTCATCGCCGCTTCGTTCGAAGCGTCCGACCCGCGGCGATAGCCCGCCAGGACGTAAAGCGAGATCGAAAGAACCTCGATCCCCAGGAAGAGCGTGATCAGGTCGAGCGCCGAGGCGAGAAGCATCATCCCCGCCGTGCAGAAGAGAAGCAGCGCGTAGTACTCGGGCTGCTCCACGTTCTCCGACCGGAGGAAGGGCTCGGAGAGCAGGATGGTCACGAACGTGCTCGCGAGGAAGAGAAGGTTGAAGAGCGTCGAGAGATCGTCGAGCACCACCATGTCCGCGTACCCTCGCTGCTCCGAGCCCCACTGCCCCGCCGCGACCACGAACGCCCACGCCACGCCCGCCAGGGCGATGGTGCCGGTCCAGTGCTTTTGGGAATGCGGGAGCACGAGATCCAGGAGCAAGATCGCGAAGGCGACGCCGCACAGGATCAGGAGCGGACCGATCATGCCGATCGGCGTCGAGATCTGAAGCGGGTTCACCTGGATCCCTCCGCGCTCGCGGGAACGATCAACGGGGGCAGCGCGGGCGGAGCCGTCCTCATGGACAAAGTCTGCGCGTGGACCCGGCTCAGAAGCTCCGAGACCGATACGTCGAGCTTGCGCAGGAACGGATTCGGATACACGCCGATCCAGATAATGAGGAGGATCACCGGGGCAAGCGTCCAGAACTCACGCTTGGCAAGGTCGGGCAGCCCCCGGTTCTTCTCATTCGTGACCGGACCGAACATCACACGTTGATACATCCAGAGCAGATAGATCGCCGCCAGGATCACGCCGATGGCGGCGATCGCGCTCACAAGGTTCCCCACGGTCAAGGGGCCCAGGCTCTCGAGCGGCCACGCGCGGAACGCGCCGAGGAGAACCAGGAACTCGCCGATGAATCCGTTCAGGCCAGGCAGGCCCATGCTGGATAGGCACACGATCATGAAGAACGCCGCGAACCAAGGCAGGGTCTCGGACAACCCGCCGAAATCAGCGATCTCTCGCGTGTGACGCCGCTCGTAGAGGATCCCGACCGCCAGGAACAGGGCGCCCGTCGAGAGCCCGTGGTTGATCGATTGAAGGATCCCGCCGGAAAGCCCCTGCGCGTTCCACGCGAAGATTCCCAACATGACGAACCCCAGGTGGCTGACGGAGGAATACGCGACGAGCTTCTTCACGTCGCGCTGGACCATCGCGACCAGGGCCCCGTAGATGATCCCGATGAGTGCCAAGCCCACGATCCAGGGCGTGTAGGTCATCGCCGCTTCCGGGAAGAGCGGGATCGCGAATCGCAGAAACCCATAAACGCCCATTTTCAGAAGCACCCCGGCCAGGATGACGCTCCCGGCCGTGGGAGCCTCGACGTGGGCGTCCGGAAGCCACGTATGGAACGGGAACATCGGAACCTTGATCGCGAAGGCGAGCGCGAAGGCGCCGAAGAGCCAGAGCTGCGTGCCGGGATCGAGCGGCGTGTCGTAGAGTTGAAGCAGGTCGAAGGTGTAGATGCCGGTCGCGGCATGGTGCGCGATATAGAGCTTCAGGATACCGACCAGCATGAGGAGGCTGCCCGCGACGGTGTACAGGATGAACTTCACCGCCGCGTAGACGCGCCGAGGACCGCCCCAGACCCCGATGAGGAGGTACATCGGAATGAGCATGACCTCCCAGAAAATGTAGAAGAGAAAGAGATCGAGCGCCGTGAACACCCCGATCATCCCGGTCTCGAGAAGCAGGAAGGTGACCATGTACGCCTTCACGCGCGTCGTGATCGCCGAGAAGGAGGCGAGGATCGAAACCGCCGTGAGCAGCGTCGTGAGCAGAATCAGGAGCATGCTGATCCCGTCCACGCCCATGTGGTAGCTGATGCCCAGACTGGGCACCCACGCCGATTGCTCCGTGAACTGCATCCCGCGCTGCGTCGAGTCGAACAAGGTGAAAAGCGGAATCGACGCCGCGAACGTGATGATCGACACGAGGAACGCGGTTACGCGCACCGTCCTGGGCTTGGAAGCGGGCAGCAGCATGATCAGGAGCGCCCCCACGGTCGGAAAGAACGTGAGGAACGTGAGAATCGGAACGCCGAGGATCGTGAAGGTCATCGGAGCGCCAGGTAGCCGATCAAGACCACCGCCCCCAGCGTCAGGATCAGCGCGTAGACCTGAACGTAACCGGTCTGGGCTAGCCTCAGAAGCTCCGCGCCTCGCTCGATCTGCCTTCCGACGCCGTTCACGGCCCCGTCGATCACCGCGGCGTCGAAGCGCTCCCAGAGCCGGACCGAGCCCTGGTAGATCGGTTGTACCACGAAGGATTCATAGATCTCGTCCACCCAGTACTTGTTGAAGACAAGGCGATAGGCTCCCCGCATCTGCTCCGCGAGCCGCCGTGGGAGCTCCGGATCGGCGACATAGAACTTGTACGCGACGAATATTCCCATCAAGGCGACCACGAGCGAGATCACCATGAGGCCGACCTCCGCCCCCGCCGCGCTGGCCGCATGCGCCGCCGGTGCGAGATCCACCGCGTCGGCGAATACCGGCTCCAGGAATTGGTCGAGCCGCTGCCCTCCCGCCAGGATCGGGACCTGGACGAACCCGCCGATCACGCTCAGGACCGCAAGAATCATGAGCGGGCCGGTCATGCTGTTTGGAGACTCGTGAAGGTGGTGCTTCGCCTCCTGGGGCACGCGTGATCGTCCGTGAAACGTGAGGAAATAGAGCCGGAACATGTAGAACGCCGTCATGAAGGCGCCGATGACGCCCGCCATCCAGAGGAGCGGTCCCCCGCGAAGCCAGGCCTGATACAGGATCTCGTCCTTGCTGAAGAAGCCCGCGAAGGGGAATACGCCCGCGATCGCCAGTGTTGCGATCAGAAACGTCGCATGGGTCCACGGAAGGTGGGCCTTGAGGCCGCCCATCTTCCAGAGATCCTGCTCCCCCGAAAGTGCGTGGATCACGCTGCCCGCGCCGAGAAACAGGAGCGCCTTGAAGAAGGCGTGGGTCATCAGATGAAAGATCCCCGAAGCGAAGGCTCCCACGCCGCAGCCCACGAACATGTAGCCGAGCTGGCTGATCGTGGAGTAGGCGAGGACGCGCTTGATGTCGTTCTGGACGAGGCCGATCGTGGCCGCGAAGAGCGCGGTCAGGATTCCCACGATCGCGACCACCTGGAGGGCCGGCGGCGAGAGCAGATAGAAGATGTGGCAGCGCGCCACCATGTAGACCCCCGCGGTCACCATGGTCGCCGCGTGGATGAGCGCGCTTACCGGGGTCGGACCCTCCATCGCGTCGGGAAGCCAGACGTAGAGGGGTAGCTGCGCGCTCTTGCCCGTCGCGCCGAGGAACAGAAGCAGCGCGATCGCGGTGGCGACGGCGCTCCCCACCGCGAGACGTTGCGGCGCCTGCGTGAACACCGTCGCGAAATCCACGGAGCCGAACGTCACGAAGATCAGGAAGATCCCAAGGAGAAATCCCCAATCGCCGATGCGGTTCACCACGAATGCCTTCTTCCCCGCCTCGGCGGCCGCGGGCCGCTGGTACCAGAACCCGATCAAAAGATAGGAGCAGAGCCCGACGGCCTCCCAGCCCAGGAACATGAGCAGGAAGTTGTCCGCCAGGACAAGCGTGAGCATCGAGAAGGTGAACAGGTTCAGATAGGAGAAGTAACGCCCGTACGCCTTCTCGTGCCCCATGTACCCCGTCGAGTAGACGTGGATCAGGAAGCCGACGCCGGTCACCACCAGCATCATCACGGCGCCTAGAGGATCGAGCGCGTACCGGACCTCGGCGTGGAAGTCCCCCGATTGAATCCAGGTGAAGAGCCCCTGAGTCACCCGGCGCGACTCGGGGGGGAGCGCCAGCAGGTCGCCGAAGCACGCGACCGCGATCGCCAACGACAGCCCGACCGAGCCGACCCCGATCGCGCTGACCATCTTGCGTGGGAGCGTTCCGGCCAAGACCCCGTTCAGGATCGCGCCGACCAGCGGCAGGAGCGGCACGAGCCAAAGAAGCGTCAGTCCCACGCGCTATCCCTTCAGGAGGTGGACTTCGTCCACGCTCGCGGTCTCGCGATTCCGGAAGATTGCCACCAGGATCGCGAGGCCGACCGCCACTTCGGCAGCCGCGACCGCCATCACGAAGAAGACGAAGATCTGCCCGTCCATCTGCCCGTGCTGTCTGGAGAATGCGACGAAGCTCAAGTTCACCGCGTTCAGCATCAGCTCGATCGACATGAAAATGATGAGCGCGCTCCGGCGCACCAGCACCCCGATGAGCCCGATCGTGAACAGCAGGGCCGCGACGAGCTGGTAGTACTCCGTCGGGACGCCCATCGACCCCATCAGGCGAACTTCCGCTTCGCCAGGACCACGGCGCCGACGACCGCGATCATGAGCAGGATCGAGGTCACCTCGAACGGGAAAAGCCACGTGGTGTAGAGGATCTTGCCGATCTCGGCCGGCGATCCGAAGTTGGGAGGCAAGGCCGGTACCGGCGCAGGCTCTCCCTCCGTGCCTCCCTGCGACACGACGATCCAGAGCAGCTCCACGAACGCGATGAACGCGAAGAAGAACCCGAAGCCTTTCGCCGAGCCTGGGGTGAGGAGCGGGGTCTCCCCTTTCACGTTCAGGAGCATGACCACGAAGAGGAAGAGCACCATGATCGCGCCCGCGTATACGAGGATCTGGATCGCGGCGATGAACTGCGCGTGGAGCAGAACGAACATCCCCGAGAGCGAGAGAAGGACGCCGACCAGGTGGAGCGCGCAATGGACCGCATTTCTCCGAAAGACCATCCCCAGCGCAAAGGCCACCGCCGACAGGGAGAAGAGCGTGAACAGGATGGCTTCGCCCATGGCCGCCTTATCCCGTGAGCGCCACGACGATCGCCGTGACCGCGAGGTTCAAGAGCGACGCGGGCAGAAGAACCTTCCACCCGAAGGCCATGAGCTGGTCGTACCGAAGACGTGGAAACGTCGCCCGCAGCCAGACAAAGAAGAAGAGGAACAGCGAGAGTTTGATCAGGAACCAGGCGACGGGCGGAAGGAACGGCCCGCGCCATCCCCCGAAGAAGACCGAGATCGCGACGGCGGAAACCACCATCATGTTCGCGTACTCCGCAAGGAAGTAGAGCGCGAATTTCATCGACGAGTACTCGGTGTGAAAGCCCGCCACCAGCTCGGTTTCCGCTTCCGGCAGGTCGAACGGCGCGCGGTTCGTCTCGGCGATGCCGCAGAGAAGGAAGATCACGAACGCGAAGAACTGCGGCACGATGAACCACATGTGTTCCTGCTGCGCCACGATCCCCGCGAGGCTCAGCGTTCCGGTCATGAGGATCACGCTCACGAGCGAGATCCCCTGCGCCAGCTCGTAGGAGATCATCTGCGCCGAGGATCGGAGCCCTCCCAGGAGCGGATACTTGCTGTTCGAGGCCCAGCCGCCGAGGACGATTCCGTAGACGCCCATCGAGGTCGTTCCGAGCACCCAGAGAATCGCGACGTTCACGTCGGCGACATGCAACGGCACGTCGCGGCCGAACACCGTGACCTTGTCCCCGAACGGCACGACGCTCAGCGCCACAAACGCGGTGATGACGGAAAGCGCGGGCGCGAGGAAGAAGACGACCCGGTCCGCCTGGCCGGGGATGAGGTCCTCCTTGAAGAAGAGCTTGATACCGTCCGCGATGGTTTGCAGGAGTCCGAAGGGGCCGACCCGCTGGGGTCCGATCCGGTCCTGCATGTGGCCGATCACTTTCCGCTCCATCCACACGATGAGCGGAACCCCGAGCAATACGAATCCGAGGACGATCAAGACTTTGACCGCCGATTCGATCAGGAACGCGGCGTCCACGCGGCTACTTCAGCTCTTCCAGGAGTCGATCGACTTGTTGAGGCGTGACGTTTTCGTAGTAGCGGTCGTTCACCATCAATACCGGCGCGGTCCCGCACGAGCCGAGACACTCGACCGAGAGGTACGTGAATCGCCCGTCCTGGGTGGTCTCGCCGTCCTCAAGGCCGAGCTTGTCCTGGATCTGCTTCTGCAGCTTCTGTCCGCCGAGGAGGGAGCAGGAGAGATTCCGGCACACCTGGATGAGGTGCCGGCCGACCGGCTTCTGCTGGAACATCGTGTAGAACGTGACGACCTGGCGGACCGCCTGCGCCGTGAGACCCAGGATCGAAGCCACCTCGCGCTGCGTCTCCTCGCTCAGCCAACCCTGGTCCGCTTGAGCGACGTGGAGCGCGGGGATCAGCGCCGACTGGTTGGTCTCGTAGACCGTTTTGAGCGACTCGATCCTTTGGCGCGCTTCCGGCGAGAGCACGGGATCAGCTCTCCACGACCGGGAATTGCGCGGATTGCGTCGGGAAGTCCTTGCGAAGCGGATGCCCGAGCCATCCGTCCGGCGTGAGGATCCGCTCCAGATTCGGGTGGCCGGAGAAGATCACGCCGAACATGTCGTAGACCTCGCGTTCCATGAAATTCGCTCCGCGCCAAAGCGTCGTCGCCGTCGGTACGCTTCCCCCTTCCTCCACCCAGGTCTTGACGAGGATGCGGCGACTGAAGGTCGGCGAATACAGGTTGTAGACCACCTCGAAGCGCGGCTCGCCGGGCTCCCGGTGCGTGTGCCGGTCCACCGCGGTGATGTCGGTCAGGAACTCATACAGAAGCTGGGGATTCGTGCGGAGGACCCGGAGCACCTCGGGAAAGGCGCTCGTATCGAGCCGGACCGAGAGCTGTTCCCGAAAGAGCTGCTCCGAGCGATACGCGTCGGGGAAACGCGGCTTCAATAGGCCGACGATCGAGGATTCCACGTCGCCCAGCGGGGTCAGGTCCTCTGGATGCGGCGTCAGTCCCACTCGAGCGCGCCTTTCCCCCAGACGTAGACCAGGCCGAGGAGGAGGATCCCCACGAACACGGCCATCTCGATCAAGCCGAAGATCCGGAGCTGCTTGAAGACGATCGCCCACGGATAGAGGAAAACCGTCTCGATGTCGAACACGATGAAGAGCATGGCGACGAGATAGAACCGCGTGTGGAAGCGCTCCCGCGCCGACCCGGTCGGCGTGATGCCGCACTCGTAGGGGCTCAGCTTGGCGGGATCGTTCACGCGTGTTCCCAGGAAATGGGACGCGACCAGCGTGAACACGGCGAAGCCGATCGCCACGATCAGCATCATGAGGATGGGTAGGAACGCCGTGGTCGAGTTGGGATCGACTTGATTCATCGTGGTTCCCCGGAGCGCGAGAATCGAGGCTTCAGACCGGTTGCTGCCAAACCCTCCGGACTTCGTGAAAAAAGGTGCTAAGTACGGCAGGATAAAAACTTGGGGGTTACGCTGTCAAGCCACTTTCTCGAACGTGGGGCGCTCCGGGGTGCCCGCGACGCGGACCACGAGGTGATCCGGATCATGCTCCAGGAGGAAGAGCCAGCCTTCGCGTGTCGCGTCCCGTAGGATCGCGCGTTTCGTCTCCAGCGTCGTGAGGGGATGCGTGTCGAATCCCATGATGTACGGCAGCGGAAGGTGCGCGACCGTCGGAACGAGATCGACCGTGTAGAGGGCGCGCGCGCCGTCGATGTCGAAGAACACGCCCTGGTGCCCGACCGTGTGCCCCGGCAATCCCCTGAGGGTTACGCCGGGCAGGATCTCGATGTCCTTGTCGTGGAGCACCAGCTGCCCCGCCGTCTCGATCGGATCGTAGTTCTCCGAGAGATACGACGCGCGATTTCGCTCGTTCGGCGGATGCGCGGACTCCCACTCCTGGCGCCGCACGAGGTAATGGGCGCGCGGGAAGGTCGGGCGCACCGCGCCGTCCTCGCCCCGCGTGGTTCCCCCGCCGCAATGATCGAAGTGGAGGTGGGTGGTCGCGACAGTGGTGACGTCCTCGGGCTTGATACCCAGCGCCGCGAGATCCTCGAGCAGCGACTCGGGGCGCTCCACGGCGAAGATGTCGCGAAACTTCGGATCGTTCTTCGTGCCGACGCCGGTATCCACCAGCACGTGCTTGCCGTCCCCTTCGATAAGGAGACAGTTCATCGCGAGGCGGATTCGATTTCTCTCGTCGGCGGGAGCGACCTTGTTCCAGAGCACCTTGGGGACGACCCCGAACATGGCGCCGCCGTCCAGGCGGAATCGACCGCCCGAAACGAAGTGGACCTTGTACGGTCCGATCTCTACGCGTGGAATGGAAACGATGCCGGAGTGCCCCATAAGCCGAGTTCTGTCGGATTTCTCCGTGGCGACCATTTCTCTGGGACGTCCGTTACCGGACGCCTCAAGCAACCTACCCGGGAGTCGAATGAGGCGGGCCGCCTCTTCTCCCCTATTTGGTCTTTCTCCAGGTGGGGTTTACCGAGCCGGAGGCGTCACCGCCTCCGCTGGTGCGCTCTTACCGCACCGTTTCACCCTTACCGCGGGCTTTCGCCCGAGGCGGTTTATTTTCTGTGGCACTTTCCCTGGGATCGCTCCCGCTGGGGGTTACCCAGCACCCTGCCCTGTGGAGCTCGGACTTTCCTCAGGCCGCGCAAGCGCGGCCCGCGGCCGCCTGTGGCACTCCGGCCATCACCTCCTGCCTGTTACGCCGAGAATAGATTACCGGCACGCCCGCGGAGATTCAAGAGGCGGCGCCTTTACCCGACCGCGTCCAAGGCCTCGTTCGCAAGCTCATCCGCGCGCGTGTTCTGCTCCCGCCGAACGTGGCGGATGGTGTGTTTCGGCACCGCGTTCAGGAGCATGATGACCTGCCCGTAGAGTGCCTGGAGCCGCGGCTCCTTCACCTTGTACTCCCCGTTCAGCTGCCGGACCACCAGCTCACTGTCGAGGAGGAATTCCGCTTCCCTGGCGCGCGCGTCCTTCAGGTATTCCAGGGCCGCGATCAGGGCCATGTACTCCGCCTCGTTGTTGGTCTTCATGCCCAGCGCGCGGCTGGCTTCGTAGACCGTGTGTCCCTGCTCGTCCTCGATGACGACCCCGATCGCCGCCGGGCCCGGGTTCCCCCTGGCCGCTCCGTCCGTGTGCACGATGTATCGCATCCACGCAGCCTATAGGTTCCGCCCCGGTTTGACAACGCCGCTCGCCCGGGCGAGAATGGCTGGCCGACCATGGTCATCCGCTAGAAAGGATCCAATCGATGGCGCGTCCGAGTTCCGAAGACGTTTCCCTGATCCTCCATCTCTACGAGCTGAGGCGCGATCCCGAGTTGCGCCGCGCGCGAGCGTACATGCTTTCCGAGTTCGCGGCCAAGAGCTGGGAGGAGGTCCGCCGGCACTACCTGACCGGCGACGAAGTCGACCGACATCTTCGCATGACCACCTCGTATTGGGAGATGGTCGCGGCGTTCGTGAACCGGGGCCTCCTGAACGAGGAGCTCTTCTTCGACACGCACGGTGAGGACATCCTGATCTGGAAGAAGATGGAGCCGATCGTGAAGGACGCGCGCAAGCACATCCGCCCGACATGGCTCTGGAACCTCGAGCGCATGGCGCGGCGACATCAAGCGTGGCGGGATCGCACGTACAAGGTGGCCGCCAGGATGATCCAGGCCGAGTCCAAGCTTCGGGCCAAGAAGCCCCGCTCCAAGTGAGCAGCACCTTCGGAAAACTCCTCACGATCACCACGTTCGGTGAAAGCCACGGCCCGGCGGTGGGCGTGATTCTGGACGGCTGCCCGCCCGGGATCGCGGTTACCGCCGAGCTGGTGCAACGGGATCTCGACCGCAGGCGCCCCGGCCAGAGCGCCGTCACCACGCAGCGCAAGGAACCCGACCTAGTGGAGATCCTGTCGGGCGTGTTCGAAGGCGTGACGACCGGGGCCACGATCGCGCTGGTCGTCCGGAGCGTGGACGCTCGATCCCAGGATTACTCCAACTTGAAGGACGTGTTCCGGCCCGGGCACGCCGACTACACATACTGGCAGAAGTACGGGGTGCGCGATCACCGGGGAAGCGGGCGGTCCTCGGGCCGGGAGACGGTCGGTCGTGTCGCGGCCGGCGCGATCGCGCGTGCCGTCCTGGAAGGGGTCGGCGCGCGCGTGCAGGCCTACACGGTGCAGGTCGGCGACCTGGTGGCGGGGGCGCGCGAGCTCGAATTCGCGGAGCAGAACGTGGTGCGCTGCCCCGACCGCGCGATGGCGCCCCGGATGGAAGCGGCAATATTGAAGTCGCGCGAGGCAGGCGATTCCCTGGGCGGCGTCGTGGAGATCATGGCCACGGGCGTTCCCGCCGGGCTGGGCGATCCCGTGATGGACAAGCTCGACGCCTCCCTGGCGTGGGGCCTGATGTCGATCGGCGCGGTCAAAGGCTTCGAGATCGGCGAAGGCTTCGCGGCCGCCAAGATGCGCGGCTCCGAAATGAACGACCGCATGACGGCGGCCGGATTCGCGACGAATTACGCCGGGGGGATTCTCGGCGGCATTTCGACCGGCGAACCGATCGTGGCGCGCATCGCGGTCAAGCCCCCCTCCTCGATCGCGATCCCCCAGAAGACCGTGGACGTGCACGGCGAGGAGCGCGAATTCGCCATCCAGGGCCGCCACGATCCGTGCTTGTGCCCCCGCGTGGTCCCCGTCGCCGAGGCGATGACCTGCCTCACGCTCGCGGATGCGCTCCTACGCCAGCGGGCGATCGAGTCGTGGCGGCCGCGGGTCCGCGTGTGACCGACGCGCGCGTCCACCCCACCGGGCGGCTCGCGTGATCGATCAGATCCGCACCCGCGTCACTGAAATCCTCGGAATTCGCTACCCCATCCTCCAGGCGGGCATGATCTGGGCGTCGGGCTACAAGCTGGCGGTCGCGTGCGCCGAGGCCGATATCCTGGGCACGATCGGCTCCGCCGGGATGAAACAGGATCTCTTGCGGTCGCAGATTCAGAAAGCCCGCGCGCTCACGAAGAAGCGGATCGCCGTGAACATCCCGTTGCTGCGCGGGGACGCGGCGGAGCTGCTGGAGATCGCGATCGGCGAGGGCATCGACGTCATCATCTCGAGCGCCGGCAATCCCGCCCTCTTAGCGCCGCGCATCAAGGCCGCCGGAGTAACGTGGATTCACGTGGTCCCGAGCATCAAGCACGGAAAGAAGGCGCAAGACGCGGGCGCGGACATCGTCGTGGGCGAAGGCTTCGAAGCCGGCGGCCACAACGGCGTGGATGAGATCACGACGCTCGCGCTCATTCCCCAGCTCGTCGACGCGCTCTCGGTTCCCGTGGTCGCCGCGGGCGGAATCGCGGACGGCCGGGGGTTTTTGGCTGCATTGGCGCTCGGCGCCGAGGGCATCTCCGTGGGCACACGCTTTGCATGCACTATAGAATCCTCCTCCCACACTCTCTATAAAGAAGCAGTTGTGGCCGCCAACGACGCGGCGACAACGCTCTTTGCAAAACGCATCGCGCCAGTTCGCGCGATCAAGAACCGGTGGGTGGAGGAGGTCCGCAAGGCGGAGGCCGCCGGAGCCACTCGTGAGGAGCTGGAACAGGTGTACGGCCGCTCCCACTCCAGGCGCGGAATTCTCGAGGGAAACGTCGAGGAAGGCGAGCTGGAGGCGGGTCAGTCCAGCGGGTTGATCCGCGACATCATCCCCGCCGCGGAAGTCGTGAAGAGGTTCGTCGAGGAGTTCGAGCAGAATCTGAACCGACTTCGGAGAATCCAGTCATGAAGCTACGCACATCGAGCAAGAAAGCGGCTCCCACGCCCGCAACCGAGCACGTCGACGCGGCGCGCCGGGCCCAGGAAGCCATCAAGAAGGATCCCGAATCGCCGGAAAACTATACGGCTCTCGCGGCCGCGCTCAGGATGCTCGCGTACTCCGTCCGCGAGCGGAATGCGGAAGCCGCCGACGACCTCCTCCGCCTCGCGTGCGCCGCCGCGTGGGAGGCGAAGTCGAGGTCGGATCCCGCGCTGATCTCCGGCCGCACCAAGCAGGAGGTCAAGGTCCTGATCGCCTGGCTCCGCACGAAGAATCATCTCTCCCCGGACGCCGCGGAGGCCGTGATGGAGCAGTTCCGGAGCGAGTTTCTGGACCGGGCCCTGAATTCCTCGGACGCCGGGTACCTGCTGGGCTTTGTCCGGAGCTAAGGCCCGTCGGGGCCACCCCTTAGGCTTGCGACTCGCGCTTCCTGCTGCGGCCGCGCCGCGTTGAACCGCGTTTCGGCTTGACGCGCGGACCGCACAGGCAGAGCGCGTCCAGTAATTCAAATCCCCGCGAAAACTCGTAGCAATCAGCGTCGGGGTCTCCCAGCGGGAGCCCTTTCCTCGGTAGGAATGAAACCGCGTGCCGATTCATCTCTTCGCATGGGCGCGATCGCCTCCGCGGCTGCAATGCAAGGGTCCACATCGTCCGACTCCCATTCGACCTAAACGGTCACCCATCGTGGAGGAGGGCATGCCATCATGAAATCGATCTCGCGTCCCCGGCTCATCTCCCTCGTTCTCGTAGCGCGCCGGACTGCTCGTGACCGGATTCCACGGGGCGACCGCGGACGCCTTTCCAGCGGAGCGAGTTGATCTTCACCCGATTGAGGGCGCGGCAGGAGCTCGTGACCGCACGGCGCAACCGCGATGCGGCCACCGGGCGCAATGCTTTGCAGGGGCTGGAGAGGCAGGGGACCTCCGGCCCCTTTTCATTTGCGAACGGTCCGTATCCGCAAAAAGGCAATCCGCTCAAAACGGAAATTGCTGTGAAGCGTCGAACTCTTATCGCCCTCTCATGACGGGGTCCACAAGGACCTCCTTCGGACACGACCGGCAGAAGATCAAGCACTTCCCCCTCTTCTCAGACACGGCCCGAAGACTCGGTCTGCCATCTGCCGAGTGAGGTCGATGATCGGTTCGACGAATTGCATGGCGAGTAACTCCGTGGCAAAGTACTCCTCAACATCGAGCGCTCTGGCGACGTGAAACGTAAAGGAGGCGAGGGCGGAGTCCCATCCCCGACAGCGGCGCATGTACTCGTCGAGCCTTTGCTCTAGGCTTACCGGGCCGCCGAGATCGTACTTGATTCCGGCAGCCGGGCCTCCACTGATGTCCATGATCACCTCTCTGACCTCCAACATCCCCGCGTCTTGGAGGACACGTCGCATTTCCAGAAACAAGACACCGTTGAAAAAACGAACTCGCTCCCGGTGCGTATCACCTCCGTCGGGCAGAATTCGATCCGGCGCTTCATTCAGCGCGAGGAGGAACGTCGCGAAGGCGGCCACCTCAAAGACGAGCCTCCGCATATCCTCGACGCTCTGGGCACGCGGGAGCATTTCCATCTGGCTAAGGACGCGCCGATTAACTTCCCCGTAGGTGGACAACAGATGGTCAACTATGCGCGTCTGGGCTATGGCCGGTAGTAGCAGTTGCGCTAGTCGCATGGCGCTCTCTGTGAGAATAGAGTCGGACCAGTTGGAGGCTTCCTCGGGACTCCTCATTTGTGCCTTTCTTCAATGCGCGACCACTGCACCATCCGAGGCCGGTTGGGCGTGCCAAGCTCGAGGACGTGATCCACCCTACCTCGGTCTCAACAACGTCCGAATTCCCTCATGCCTCGGGTTCCCCGATCGTTAGAGCGCTGCCAGCTACCGTGCCAAGAGCTCGTTCGCCGATTCCCTACCCGCAGATTGCAGATAGACCACTCCCAGCACGACTTCAACGCATGCCACGGCGCACACCGTGATCGAAGCGATCGCACCTGGGTTGACATCTGTCCGTGACGAAACGAGGGCATACATCATTGAACCTGCGAACAATGATGAGACCAGTGCCGCACCAACAAGATGCGCCGTATGAAGGCTCCGTAGCCTAAATGCAGGAAGATCTGTGCGTGTATACAGTTGGTTGTCCGTGAAGTCAGTTGCACCGGTGGTCATCAGAAATCTTCGGATCGCATTGATCTGACGTGAAACGAAGACGAAATAGAGACGATTCTGAAGCATGGCGACATAGAGGAGGATTGTTGCGACGAAGACAATCAACGATAAGGCAGCGAGGGAGGCAAAAAAGGTCGGTGTAGTAGATTTTAGGAATTGGAGAATTGCAAACTCAGCGGCCGTGACCCCAGATGTGAGCGAGAAGAGGTACTTAGTGAGGTCCTCATGGCGCGTGTCATAGAATCTGAGTTGTTCAAAGCATAGCTCGTATTCCTTCAGAAGATAAGTCTGGTCCATTGTCGTTTACCGATCCTCAAAAGGTCCACATCCACGTGCCGTCAACATCGGTTCTCCTCACATCGTGCGCAGTATGTTCCGTGTACCTCCTCAAGGCCGTCGAGTGGGGCACATTGTCGTACTTGCCGCTGGCAGTGGAAATCAGCGTGTACTGCGCATTGCACTTCTTCACGAACTCAAGATAAGCGCCTTCGAGGCTGCCGTGGTGGCTGGCGTGGAGGATGTCATTGCAGTAGTTGTTTGTGTTGTCGGCGATGTACTCCAGATTGAGGTCGGAAGCGTCTCCTGTGAAAAGGCAAGCCCGCTGTCCGAGAATCGCCTTGATCACGAGACACGCGTCGTGGAGGTGTCGCGTGTCGCTGTTCGCTGTGCTCTGATGTGGACCGATGATCTCAAACCTTATGCCGTCTGTGCTCCACCAAGCTTTCTCCCATGTCGCTTGGCGGTAGGGAGCGTGCAGCTGTGTCCCATTGGCCGCGAAGTATTCTTTGAACCAGGTGAACTCATTCCACTCCTCCAACGTAACGCTGTCGTCTCCCCGGCGACGGTTATAGGGAGAGTAGATAAGATGATCGATGGAAAAGCCTTTGCTGCAAAGGTATCGGAGGCCTGAGTAATGGTCTTCGTGCTGGTGCGTGATAAAGACGCCACGAAGCCTCTTGCTCGAGGGGAGAGTGTGATCGTGATCAGCGATGTTGTGGCAATCTACAAGGAATGTGCCCGAGTCTGTGTTGATCACACTGGCATCAGCACATCCTACGTTGAGGCAATGCAAGCGTCCCACGCGTCGTCTCCGAGATCCCTGGGCGCCGAGATTCGCGTCCCGCCCGTAGGACCAGGGGACCCACGAGTCTCGTCCCCGTTTCTGGCTCCACGGTGCTACTTTCGGTTCCCAAACGCTACCGAAAATGACTCGCCCCAGGGCGGGGGGCAACTCCCTGGGGCGATTGCGGTTCCTATTGCGGCAACGTCACTTCGTGAATGTGGCCTGGACCACCTGCAAAACCGTTATGTTGCAGGCCTAGCCGATCCTCTGCTTACGATCTCAACTCCATGAAAGCGCACGGCCAGGCAGACAATCGCAACAGCCCATCGCTCAGTTCTCCCCTCGTGTGGTAACGCCGGTCGGAACCCCGCGCATCCCGAGCACCTCAAGCATCGCAGCATGGAGCCGGCCGTTGGTCGCGACCAGCTCACGATGCTCGAGTGCCGGCGCCGCACCCCTATAATCCGTGACGCGCCCGCCCCCTTCCTCCACGACGACCATCGCGGCGGCCATGTCCCACGCGTGAAGGCCTCCCTCCCAGAACCCGTCGGTACGACCCACGCCGACCTTCGCGATGGCGAGCGAGGCCGAGCCGGCGCGGCGCACGGCCTGCGCGCGGCGGATGAACCTCGCAAAGGGCCCGAGGTTGTTTTTCTCGGGATCGTCCTCGGTCGAAACGTCGTACGCGAAGCCCGTCGCCAACAACGCGCGCTCCAGGGTATCGACCTCGGTGACCCGGCGCTGACGTCCGTTCAGCAACGCGCCGCCACCGTGGCGAGCCGAATACATGTCGTCCAATAGCGGGTTGAAGACCGCTCCGACCACCAACCGCCCGGCAGCCTGCAGCCCGATCGAAACCGAGAAAACCGGATACTCGTGGGCGTAGTTGGTGGTGCCGTCGATCGGATCCACGATCCACACGCGCTCGGCGCCGCTCCGCCCGCCGCCTCCCTCCTCGGCCCAGATGTCGTCCCCCGGGAACGCCGCCCGTAAGCGCCCGACGATCAGGTCCTCGGAACGGCGGTCCATCTCGGTGACGAGATCGATCCGCCCCTTGTACTCGACCTCTCGGGACTTGCCGAAAGCTTCCTCTAAAAGGGCGCCCGCTTCGCGCGCGACCCGTTCCGCGACCTCAAGCTCACGCTCGAATGAATTCGGCGTCATTCCGACGCGCCGCCCTCGGCCGGCGGACGCGGCGGAACGAACGTGATCCCTCTGGGGCCGTACCAGGGATGAACGTCGACGCGGAACGCGCCGGCACGAACGCCCGGATCCGTGAGGCAGATGGCGCGGACTTCGTCGACCGAATCCGAGTCGAAAATGCAGATACCGCGTAGATCCGTGTCATCGAGAAACGGACCGACGGCGATCGCCTTTCCCTCCCGGAGCAGCCGGGAGATGTGCGCAAGGTGCTCGCGCTGCAGCTCCTCGGCTTTGACGGGATCGGCGGGATGGTAGGCGCCTCGATAGAGAAGCGAGATGATGTAGGTTCGCATGGACCACGGAGGTGGCGGATCGCCTGATTGAGATGGGATTCCGGGGCTGACATCCTCGTTCACGCGACCCTCCTCCAAGATTGCCGCCCGATCATGCCGGCGCCCCTTCCCCCGCGCCGTCCGCGGTCCGTCCTCCGGCGAACGGCGCTTCGTCGAGCGCCTGGGTCTCGCCGCCGGTCCGCCCCGTGCCCGGCGAACCCTCCGCGGACCGGTCCTCCTGCTTGCTGTACTGAAGCTCGTACAATCGCGCGTAGATTCCGCCGCGCGCCAGAAGCTCCGCGTGCGTTCCCTGCTCGCGCAGCTCGCCTTTATGCATCACCAGAATTCGGTCCGCGTCCAAGATCGTGCTCAGCCGGTGCGCGATCACCAACGATGTTCGCCCTTCCAACAAGCGGCGCAATGCCGACTGAATGACACGTTCGGTTTCCACGTCCACGCTCGATGTCGCCTCGTCCAGGATCAGGAGGCTCGGGTCGTAGTGGAGCGCCCGGGCGAAGGCCAGGAGCTGCCGCTCGCCCATCGAGAAATAGACGCCCCGCTCGCCGACCTCTTCCTCGAGCCCGCGCGGCAGCCGTCCCAGCATCCGCCCGCCGCCGATCTCCTGCAGCGCGCGCTCGGCCTCGGCGGGGTCACGCTCCCGCGCCCCAAACCGCAAGTTCTCTCGCACCGAGCCCGCGAACAGGAATACGTCCTGTAACACGAGCCCGATCTGACGCCGCAGCGCCCGTCCCTCGATCTCGCGGATGTCGCGCCCGTCCACCCGAATCGAGCCGCGCTGGAATTCATAGAACCGGGTCAGCAAGTTCGCGATCGAGCTCTTCCCGGCTCCGGTCGCGCCTACCAGCGCCACCTTCTCGCCGGGCGCGATCCGGAAGGAGATGTCGCGCAGCACGAAGTCGTCGTCCTTGTAGGCGAACCAGACGCGATCGAACTCCACGCCGCCGCGTAGTCGCCCGACCGGGGTCGGGCGCTCGGGCTCCGGGACGGCGGGCTTCGTGTCCAGGAGATCGAAGATCCTCTCGGAGGCGACCATGGCCGACTGGAACACGTTGTACTTCTCGCTCAGGTCGCGCACCGGCTGGTAGAAACGCTCCGAATACTGCAAGAAAGCCACCACCACGCCGAACGTCACGGTGCTCCCGAGAATCCCCAGCCCCCCGTACCACACGATGAGCGCGAGGGCGATGGCCCCGATGAACTCCACGGTCGGGAAAAAGACCGCGTAGTAGAAGAGGTTTTGCAGATGCGCGGTCAGGTGATCCTTGTTGGCCCGGTCGAAGCCCCGAAACTCCTTCGCCTCCACGTTGAAGAGTTTCACGACCTCCATCCCCTGGAGATGTTCCTGCGTGTAGGCGTTGATGCGGGCAAGCCGCGTGCGCACCCGACGGTAGCTGACCCGCACTTTCGCGCGGAAAATACCGGTCGCCAGCACCAGCAACGGAATCGTCGTGAAGACCACGAGCGCGAGCTTCCAGTTCATCCAGAGCATCGCGCCGATGATTCCGGCCAACAAGAAGATGTCCCCGATCACGGCGACGACGCCTTGGGCGAAGAGCTCGCTCAGCGCCGAGACATCCTGGGTCACCCGGGTCAGGATCCGCCCCACGGGGCGGGTGTCGAAATAGGTCGGTGTCAAAGTCTCCACGTGCTTGAAGATCTCGAGCCTCAGATCCTGCATCGCGCGCTGGCCCACCATCGACATCGTGTAGGTCTGCCAGTACCGCAGCGCGAACGCCACGATCAGGATCCCCATGTACGCGAGCGAAAGGACGATGAGCCCACGGATGGCTACCGCCGGCACGGGTCCGACTCCGTGCAAAGGACGAACGTACGTGTCGATCGCGACCTTGGTGATGTAGGGGCCGGCCACCTCCAGAAGCGAGATCGCGGCCAGGAGCACCACGGAGATGAGGATCTCCTTCCGGTAGGGCTTGAGATAGCGGATCAGCCGCTTCGCGAGGCCGTGGTCGTAGACCGCTCCGACCTTTTCCTCGTCGTGCCCGTAGGCCTCCCAGGGGGCGCTCATAGGGTCTCCAGCTCCTCGACCATCTCCTCGCGGTGATAGAGGTCGGCGTAGAGCCCGCCTCGCGCGATCAGCTCCGCGTGCCTGCCGGTGTCGACCACGCGCCCCTCATCCAGCACGAGGATGCGGTCGACGCGCAGGAGCGCGGAGCGCCGGTGCGTCGCCAACACCAGCGTCGGGCGTGAGGGATGCTCGAACAGCGATTGCAGAATTTCCTCTTCCGTGCCGGGGTCCACGCTCGCGAAGGCATCATCCAGGAGGAGCACGGGGCGCTCCAATGCCAGCGCCCGCGCCAGCGCCGGCGCGCGCGACAGGGCCGTCGGGATTCGGCGCGGCCGACAAATCGTCGAAGCCGAAGGCTACGTTGGCGCGGATCGTGTCGGAGAAGAGGAAGCTCTCTTGCTGCACGATCCCGAACACACGGCGCAGCTCCGCCCGGGTCAACCCGCGCGCGTCCCGCCCGCCCACGAGGACCGCGCCCTCGTCCGGGTCGAACAAGCGCGTGAGGAGCGAAAGGGTCGTCGTCTTCCCGGAGCCCGTTCGGCCGACCAGCGCGACCCGCTCACCGGGCTGCGCTTTGAGGTTCAATCCCCGAAGGATGTATCGGTCGGACATGGGATACTTGAACCCGACATCGCGCAGCTCCAGCGTGACTCCGGGCGGCAGCCGGGCGTGCTCGTGCTTGGCGTGGACCACCGCCGCGTCGAGGTCTTCCTCAATCGGCTCGCCCATGATGGCCCGAATCCGCGCCATCGCCGCGGCACCCCGCTGGAACAGATTGGAGACCCAACCCAGAGAAATCATCGGCCAGAGCAGCATCATCAAGTAGATCTGGAACGCGACCAGGTCCCCGAGCGAGATCCTCCCGGACACGACCGCGCTTCCTCCGATCCAGAGAACCACGGCGTTCGCGATGCCGCCAAGGAGCCCCATCAAGGGAAACATCATGGACCAGAGCTGGATCATCTTCCGGTTCTGCTCCGTGAAATCCTCGTGGATCGCTCGGAACGCGTCGTACTCCCCCTCCTCCTCGACGTACGCCTTCACGACGCGGATTCCGGCCAGCGTCTCCTGCGCCTTGGCGGTGAGCTTCCCAAACCGGTCCTGGATCGCCTCGTAATACTTGTGGATCTTCGCGCCCAGCCGGGCGACGGTGAGGGACAGAATCGGAAGCGGAATCAGCGCGATCAATGTGAGCCTCACATCGATCCGGCACATGAGCGTGACCGCAAAGCAGAACGTCACGACGGTGTTGGCGAAGTACATGATGCCGGGTCCCAGGAAGTTCCTCACCGCGTCGAGATCGTTCGTCGTGCGCGACAACAAATCGCCCACGCGCGTCCGGCGGTAGAAGCCGGAGTAAAGCCGCTGCATGTGGTCATAGAGATCGTTTCGAAGCTCGTACTCCATCTGGCGCGAGGAGCGGATCAGCGTCATCCGCATCAGGAACAAGAAGAGGCCCTGCAGCGCAACCGCGAGCAGGATCAGCCCCGCGTCGCGCATCAGGGTCCCGCGGGTCGTCCCGTGCTGGAGGTGGTCGACCGCTTGGCGGACGATCCAGGGAGACCACACCTGGAACAGATTGGTGGCGAGAACGGCGACGCCGCCCAGGAAGAGGGCCAGGCGGTGGCGCTTGAGATACGGGAGAAGGTGTCTTAAGGCTCCGATCGGATCATCACCCCATTACGTTGCGCTTGCCTCGGTCCAGATCACGATGCGTCCACATGACTCGCACTGAAGCACGGCGTCGTTACGGCGGACCTCCTGCATGGCCTGCGGGGTCAGCGCCGTGAAGCACGCGCCGCACGCGCCCTTGCGCACCTCGGCGACCGCGATGCCGTTCCGCGAGCCGGCGAGACGGTCGTAGCGGGCGAGAACCGGTCCGGGAATGTTAGGCCTCACCTGGTCCCGGTCCACCCGGAGGGAGTGGATGGTCTGGTCGAGGGTCGCCGCTTCCTTCTCGAGCTCCGCCTCCCCCGCTTTGAGCCTGCGCTCCTCCTCCGCGATCCTCAGCTCCGCCTGCTTGACCTGCGCGACCAGGGACTCCTCCCGCTCGAAACATTCGAGAACCAGCGTTTCCCGGTCGGACCGCTTGGATTTCAGAAGCTCGATCTCGTGCAACATCGCCTGGTATTCCTTGTTGGTCTTCAGGTTGAGCAGCTGGCGCTCGAGCTTCGACCCCTCGTTCTGAATGACCTCGATCTCCTTCTCCTGCCCTCGGCGCTCGAGGCGCACGCGCTCCAGCTCCTTCTTGGCATGCTCGTGCGAGCCCTTCGCCTGATCGAGCGCCGCGCGCAGCGCCTCGCGACGCCCCGGGATCTCGTCCCGCTTGCGCTGGGCGTCCATCAGCCGCGCGTCGTAGCGCTGTACTTGGAGCAGAGCCTCCAGCTCAGGAAGCACGCGCGGCCTCCAATAAAAAACGGGGAGCGCGCCGGAGCGCACTCCCCGTCGGATACGCCGGGGCTCGACCGGTGCGGCCGGGCCAGGGCCGGGACGTCGCACCGCGATG
>VBOX01000009.1 GCA_005893265.1 Candidatus Eiseniibacteriota bacterium
GGGCCCTCCTCCGACGACGCAGCACTTGACGGAAACCTTCTCTCCCATCTCGCGCTCCTCGACTCTACCGCCCGGGGCGTCGCTTCAATCCGAGTCCGAGGGCAAGTCCAGCCCACAACCCAACGAAGGTTCCGAAAAGCACCGTCTGGATTCCGGGGATCCGGCTCGGCGAATCGTGCTGAGAGTAAGTTATCAAGACCATAACGAGTGCCCCGAGCACTGATCCTCCGGCTCCCCAGGGCCAGAGTCGAGCTCCGGACGACGGTGCACGAGCGGCGCGTTTCTCAATCAATGCCTCCGCCAATATCAGGCTCGTAGACCCGAGAAACGAGAACAAGACAAAGGCGATTGTGGTTCGCGCAGCTGGCGCGAGCGAACCGACTGCGACCGCACGCGCTAGGTACCACGCGATAAACAGCCACGCTGCAGAGAAGAGCCCTGTTCGCAACATCCGTCCCATAGGACCTCCCTTTCAACCGCGCGACGCTCAAATCGACGGCGGCCTAATCCCCATGAGGCGCAGGTAGAGATTCAGCTGCGCCGGTGATGGATCTCATGCTCCTGCAGGAGAACCAGGATCCAGTCTCCTGGTTCAAATAGGGGGCGGCACAAGTATCCGGACGCATGAAATTAGCATAAGCGAGCTGTTATGTGCTCGGAGGAGAAACCCCTGAAGCGGCGACGCCTCTGCGGTGGGTTATCGAGGCGGGAAGTCGTCCTCTCGTCGCGGAACGCAGGTCACAACGACCTGACAGCCCGGCTCTGGCACAAACGTGCTATCGCTGCCGTCCTCACCTTGCCAGGTGCCTTCGACGAGGCAGAAGAAGTTGAGGCAAAGGAACCCCGCATTCGATCCGTCCGCGCCGTCTGCCGTATAGCCGTAATGCTCCACCCATCCCGCTGCGGTGAGCCTTCTCTGAATATCCATGAACGGGCAGGCGGTGTCCGTCACGACGAGGTGGAACGCCAAGGCGCGGGTCTCGGCTTTGGCATAGATGTACTCGAACGTGACCGCCTCTTGGCTGACGTGGAATGCCGTATCGGCGTGACTGTAGGATCTCGACACGATCGCACCGATGCTATCGCGCGCCGCCGTGAGCGAGGCGTAGGCCGCGGTAGGCACGCCAGACATCAAGAGTGGACCCTCGGGTTCGGGCGTTGGCGCGGGCCCGGACGCGAATCCCCCGCCAGGCATGACGAGGATACGCACCGGCTGCTTCTGCGTAGCGGGTTGACGCAAGGTGTCGGGGATCGCCGGCTGTTCCGCGCCCGCAGTCCGGTCCGGCGCGGGGCCGCGCGCGGCGTCGGCTGGCTGCCGAGCGCACCCGGTGAGCACGACCAAGGCACCCCCGAGCAGGAACGTCGCGATCGAGCGATTCACGCTGAAGATATCGGCTCACCGACGGGGAATCTTCACCTTGGCCGCGGCACGACAAATCAACATGGGAGCCCAAAATTCGCACAGGATCTGGGTGAAATTGGCCGAAAGAGAGTCTCTAGACCGGAGCGGACCCCGGCAACGCCGGGAGCCGGGGAGGGACTCGCATCGGAGCGAAGCGAAAGAGCGGCGGTCGCCGAAAACCGACGGGGCGCCGGAAACCGCCGCGGCGTGGGAAACCATCGAGGCTAGGATCCTCACTCGTCGCGGCCTTCACTCTGGCCATCTTCGCTCTATCTCTGTCGGTAACCTTCCCGCCGGCTCCCCCATTCGTGCCGACAGAAGCACCGCACTTCGAGCACCTGACGTGGGCGCCGCCCCGGCGCACGGACACCCTGACCCCGGGAACGGCACTCTCCCAGGTTCTTGATTTCAGGGGATTCGACTCCGATCAGATCCGGGAGATCACCCACCTCCTTGGAGCCTACCGGAGCCCTCGTGCGCTTCGCCCGGGCACTACCCTGCTCTTCTCGGCAGGAGCAGATAGCGTTCCGGACCGGATCCGCCTTGAGCTGAATCCCGATTCCCTGCTGCATTTCGTTCGCTCCGATTCCCTCTGGACGACGCGCATCGAGTCGGTCCCTTTCGTGATGGATACGGTGCGGATATCGGGCGCCATCGAGTCGAGCCTGTGGTCGGCTCACCTCAGCGGAGACCTGGAACGGTTCGGGAAGAAAGACTTCGAGGAGCTGGTCTATGACCTCGCGGATATTTTCGCCTGGAAGGTGGACTTCACGCGGGACCTGAGGCGGGGCGATGGCCTGCGGGTGGCTCTCGAAAGAAAGGTGCGGCCCGACGGCTCCATTCGAAGCCGCCACTTCCTCGCGATCGAGCTTCGGAACGGCGACCGCGTGCTGCGGGCCATTCCTCAGCCGCGCCCCGGCGGACGCTTTGCATATTTCGACGAGGAGGGTCGTTCCCTTCGGGGAGCGTTCCTACGTTACCCGGTGCCCTATCGCATCACCAGCCACTTCACGACTCGCCGGTTTCATCCCCTGCTCAAGCAGTGGCGGGCACACGAGGGGATAGACTACGGCGCCCCTGCCGGAGCGCCGGTGGAGGCTACCGCTTCCGGGGTCGTCACGCGAGCGGGATGGATGGGCGCGTATGGCCGGCTGGTCGAGCTTCGCCATCCCGGCGAGATTCGGACACGTTATGCGCACCTGAGCTCCATCCCAGACGACGTTCAGCCCGGCACGCACGTGGACCAGGGGCAGATTATCGGCAGAGTCGGATCTTCCGGCCTCGCCACCGGCCCACACCTGCATTATGAATTCCTGCTGAACGGGCGGCATCGTGATCCCCTCACGGTCGAACTTCCGAACGCTCCGTCGATCGACGCATCCCAGCTGGCGGAATTCCGCCGGGATCGTGACGATGCCCTTGCGCTGCTTTACGGCGTTCCCATTTCCGATGCCATCCGGGTCTCGCTCACGAACGGGTGGGTACGGAATACGACTCGGGGTCGCTAAACCGTCCGCGGGTCATTGCCTGGGCCTCGCCCGGACGGTTGCATTCCTACCCATGGTTGACCTCCTTCGAGGGTTTTCTGCTGTAGACATCTGGCCCTTGTACTTCTGCGCCCTCACCGATACTTTCACCATCTAATGCCTGGGAGAACTTCTACATCATCGTGGGGTCCTCTGCGGGGGCACTGACCGGACTTCAATTCGATCGTGATCGTATTGATCGCCGAGGTTCGCCCACGGAGCAGTGGCGGCGAAATTTCGGCGTTCGGCACGCCAACGGTAGTCCACTTTTGCGCCGTCTTGCTCCTGGGCGCGATTCTGAGCGCACCATGGGGTGCACTTTCGAATGTGGCTCTTGCCCTCGGTGTCTGCGGCCTAACCGGCCTGAGCTATTGCGGGATCGTGGTAAAGCGCGCGCGGGTTCAGAAGGGGTATGTACCAACGACGGAGGACTGGGTTTTTCATGCCGCCCTGCCGCTTCTTTCGTATGCGGGGCTATTGATCGCGGCTATCGCCTTCCAGCTCAGTCCCCAATCAGCACTCTTCGTGGTCGCTGCAGCAGCGCTCATGCTTTTGTTCATAGGAATCCACAACGCATGGGACACCGTCACCTATATTGCCGTAGGCGGACGCAACGCGCTTCAGGTTGCCGCTCCGAACGTCACCGACCGCGAACACGCCGTGCAGGCTCGTCTCGAGCAGGTATGGCATCCGGGCAAGAGGCCAGTGAGCGGACGCCAGGTCTTCCTGCGTCAGGTCCGCCCCCGACTTGATGAAGCCCTTGCCGTCGAGCGCGACACACCCCTCGAGCCATCGCGTATTCGGCACGGCCCCCGCCATGATGAAAAGGTGTCGGATGTCGTGGGTCTGGACCTCGCCCGTGCGCGTGTCGCGCGACGTCACCTTCTCCAAGTGGCCGTTGCCCTGGAGGGCCACGGCTTCCGTGCAAAGGCGCAGGGCGATGGAAGGATGCCCCTCGATGCGCCGGATTAGGTACCGGGACATGCTCTTGGCCAAGTCATCCGACCGCACGAGCATGTGGACGCGTTTGGTGGCCCGCGCCAGGAATACTGCTGCCTGGCCCGCGGAGTTGCCGCCTCCCACGACGATCACTTCTTCGCCGCGGCAGAGCTGTGACTCCATGGGAGTCGCGCTGTAGTAAACGCCTGCGCCCTCGAACCGGGGCAAATTATCGATCGCGAGCTTCCGGTACTCGGCTCCCGTCGCGATGATGATCGCCCGCGCCGGCAGCTGCTCGGCACCATCGATTCCCAGGGCATACGGCTTTCGCGCGCAGATCAGCCGGGTCGCGGCCCTCGCGACCATGACTTGAGCCCCGAACTTCTGCGCCTGGGCGTACGCGCGCGCGGCAAGATCGTTCCCTGAGATGCCGGTGGGAAAGCCCAGATAGTTTTCGATTTTCGAGCTCGAGCCTGCTTGGCCACCAGGGGCGCTCGACTCCACCACGAGGACGTCGAGCCCCTCCGATGCTCCGTAGACGGCCGCGGCGAGGCCGGACGGCCCTGCGCCCACGATCACGAGGTCGCGCGCTTTTGTTACATCGATCGCCTTGTTGAAGCCGAGACAATCCGCGATTTGCTGATTGGTCGGGTTGCGTAGGACCACCTGCCCGCGACAGATAAGAACTGGAACGTCCTCGACGGAAACCTTGAAGCGGTCGAGCAGCTCCTGGACATCGGCGTCGCGATCGAGGTCGATCTCCGAGTAGGGATGATTGTTTCGTGTCAGGAACTCCCGGATCCGCAGGGTGCCGGCGCAATGATTGGACCCCACGAGGACGGCATCACCGAGACCGCGAGCGATCAGCTCCACCCTGCGGAGAACGAATGCGCGCATCAGGATGTCGCTCAACTCGGAGTCTGTCTGAACGATCGAAAGAAGATGCTCGCGATCGATCTCGGTCACTTCGCTCGGGACGACGGCACGGATACGAACGAACGCGGGCCGACCCGCTAGCGTGCCGACCTCACCGGTGAACTGGCCGGGGCCCAGTTCCTTGACGAAATCCTGGCTTCTGCCTGCAGGTCGAACGATCTCCAGGCGCCCCTCGGTGACGATGAAGACTCGAGGGTTTTGGTACCCGACGTCGAGAAGCACCTCGCCGCGATCGATGGACCGCTTACGGCCGTAGCCGCCGGCCCGGCTCAATTGCTCCGGAGTGAGCACGGGAAACATGCGCTCGTCGGGGGGACGCGTAGCTGAGAGGGCTGAACCCGCCAAAGGGGTCGTCGTGGTCATCGCTAGGTACCGAGAATCGCCCCTTGCAGGTGCCGGGGGATGGACAAGCGTATCAAGCCATCGTCGACAAAGCATGTACCAAATTGATCGGGCGGAGGCGCCTTCCTAGTTCAGTCCCCCGGCCACGCGTTCCAGGCCCGCGACGATGTGAGGCCATCCGCCACCGGCACCCTCGTAGGCGAAAGAGTCCTCGGGCCGGAAGCCGGATTGCTCCATGCGTACGCGTGTACCGCCCGAAACAGGCGTAAGGGTCCAGGTAACGACGGTTTTCAGGCCATTGGCCGCCTCGTCGCCGGAATTGTTCCAGGTATAGGCAAGTCGTTCGTGGGGCTCGATCGTCAGGACTTCGCAGTCGGTGACGCCGTTCCAGTGCGGCATGGGCTTGGAGCGGAAGTTGAACTTGTGCCCTACGACGGGCTTGAAGTCGTTCTTCATCAGCCATTCCCCGATGAGCTGCGTCTCGGTAAGGGCTCGCCAGATTTTCTCCGGCGGATGCGGCATCAGGCGTTCGATCACAATCGATCGGGTCGCGAGTTCAGTCATTTGTCCATCCTCTTGAGCAGGGTTTCCAGGAGATCGAACCGGTCGCGCCAGAAGGCGCCGTAGAGGCTCATCCAGTCGATCAAGGGGGCCAGACCTTGCGGCTTGGCGCTGTAGTGAACGGAGCGCCCCTCAGCCCGAGGACGAACCAAGCGGGCGCGTTTCAGCACCTTCAGGTGCTTGGATACCGCCGGCTGCGAGACGCCGGAGCAATCTGTCAGCTCGCGCACGGTCTGTTCCCCGTTGCGGATCAGGCGCTCGAAAATCGCCCGGCGGGTCGGGTCAGCGAGGGTCTTGAAGAGGTGGTCGGGTACCGGTGGCACGGCAGAACCATAACTCTGTGGTTATGGATTTGTCAAGACGAAATACCGCGGCATCAGCCCGATCCCGACTTGCCCAGAATCGCATCCGTGCGCGCGGTCAGTGCATGTAGTGCGCGTCCATCTGGCCCGCGCGAATCGCCACCTTGAGCCGGTTCTCCCGCGGCGGGATGGGGCAGTTGTAGTGATCCGAATAGGCACACGCCGGGTCGTAGCACATGTTGAAGTCCAGCACGTAGCGGCCGTCGGGTAGCGGCTTTGCGTCGAGGTAACGCCCCACGCTATAGGTCTGCTTGCCGGTGGTGGCGTCGGTGAAGAACAGCCCGAACTCCTTCTCCCCGACGCCAGGCTCGAGAAGGCGCGTCGCCTCGAGGCGACACGAGGTGCCCTTGATCTTGAAATCGAACCAGCCCACCCGGACGGCGCGCCTCCGATTGCCGCGCGTGGAGAGGATGATGGTCGTGTCGGGCTTCGGATTGTTCGTGAGCGCCGTGACGATGTGGTAGGAAAGGTCGGGCGTGAACCACCGCATGCCCTTGTAGAGCTTGAATCGGGGGCTCTGCGGATCGAACACGATGATGGCTGGGAAGCGCTGATGCGAGAGCCGGAGCGAGAAGCGCCCCACCTTGATGCCGCTCCCCGCCAGCGTCGCCGAGGTCATCTCGACGTCCTTCACCTTGAAGCGCGCCCCGGGATCGAGCGCCTCGACGCGGAACGAATCCCCCATGACGGTGACTCGCAAATGCCGGGGCTTGACGTCGGGGTCCTCGATGCGCACGTCGTTGCCGGGGGCACCACCTACCGTGAGGGAGGCGCGGTCCCCGAAGTCGCGACGCTGGATCGTGGCGAGGTAGGAGGTCGACGAGGTCTTCAGCCACTCGTCGGTCTCGGCGCGGTCCTTGGCGTAGGACTTGAGTAGCGTGTCGGCCTCGACCGCGCTCATGCCCGGAGGTACCTTCCCGCCCGCCCCCGTCGCATCGGAACCGCCGCCCGAAACGCCCGGGTGAGAGGCAAGCAGACCCGCCAGCAGAAGCACTACCAGTGGGAAGGCGCGAGACGCACGGCTCACGACACTACGAGTGGTCATCCTGTCGCTCCTCCAACTCTAGAATGATGCCCGATTGATCCAACGCCCCGTCCGGGATGCAACAATGGAAGTTAGCACGTTTTCCTGGACTCCGCCTCGAAGCAACTGAGCCGTAGCCTTCGCAGAATTCGCCGTACTGCCGCCACATTTCCGCCACACACCGCGTGTACCTTCTGAGTGAGACAGGAGAGACCAATGTCCACTCATACCCTTTCCGGGAGGCATTTCATGTCATCCCCGATGATTCACCGGATCGTCCGGCCGGGCGTAGCGAGCGTCCTTGCCGGGCTCGCAATGGCCGCATCGCTCGCGGTTGCCATCCCCGCTCGAGCCGCCGATCCCGGCTGGCCGCGCCAATTCGATTCCTCGAGCGGTTCGTTTGTGATCTACCAGCCACAGCCCGAGAGTCTTGACGGAGATGTGCTCACGGGGCGCGCGGCGTTCTCACTGCAGAAAAGCGGAGCCGCGAGCCCTACGTTCGGGGTGTTGTGGTTCACCGAGCAGATCGAGATCGACCGCGACAGCAGCGCGGTATCCGCGCGGAGCCTCGACGTCACAAAGGTAAGGTTGCCGGGGATCACACCGGTCGAGGCGAGCCGGTACGAGATGCTGGTCGAGACCCAGGCGACAGGATGGGATCTGTCAGGCTCGCTGGAGGAGCTGCAGGCCGGTCTGGCCGCACACTCGAGCCGATCGAGCGATCGAAACTCCAGCGAGTCGTGAATACGCCGTACGCCGTGGTCTTTGATCCCAGGAGCCGCTGCTACTATCTGAACGGCGCCAATCTCTGGTACCAGGCGAAGGATCCCCTGGGTACGTGGAGCAATATTTCCAGTCCGCCCGCCGCGATTCGGGAAGTCGTGCCGCCGGACACCTCAACGTACGATCAGGTCGAGGGCCCGCCGCCGGAAGTGCTGACCGCGACCGTGCCCACGGAGCTGATCGCCACGGACGGCCCGCCGCGATACGCGCCCCTGGTCGGCGACGAGCTGCTCTACCTCGCCAACACCGAGAGCGACGTCGTCCTCGAGGTGAGTACACAGTACCTGTACGTCCTGATCTCGGGGCGGTGGTTCCGGGGTCCGTCGATGGACGGGCCTTGGACCTTTGTGCGCGGGGACAAATTACCCGCCAGCTTCAGGCAGGTGCCGCTCGACTCGCCCAAAGGCAACATCCTGGCGAGCGTCGCGGGCACGGATCAAGCCGAAGACGCGATCGCCGATTCCGAAATACCACAAACGAGCGCGATCCAGCGCAGTGACCAGGGCTTCGAGGTCACGTACGACGGGGACCCGGAATTCGTACCGATCGAGGGCACGGACCTCCAATACGCCGTGAACACCGACGCGGAAGTGATCCTTGCCGACGGTCGCTATTACGCGTGCGATCAGGGAGTCTGGTACATCTCGGACGACCCCGAAGGACCCTGGAGCGTCAGTGATACGCGGCCCCTGGGCGTGGATGACATCCCACCGAGCTGCCCCGTGTACGACGTGCGCTACGTCTACATCTACGACTCCACGCCGGACGTGGTCTACGTGGGCTACCTACCGGGATACCTGGGCTGCTATCCCTACTACGGCACGGTCGTTTACGGCACCGGGTACCACTACGGTTCGTGGCGGAGCCGGCGCCATTACTATCCGCGCCGCTTCACCTGGGGCTTTCACGCGCGCTATAACCCCTGGCTGAGCCGGTGGAGCTTCGGCGCCAGCTACAGCAGCGGCTTCCTTCGGGTCGGCACCCGCTGGCGCTCTGGTTCCCAAGTCGCCCCGAGCAGCGCGCGATCGAAGTGGTTTGGCCCCGGGGGCTACCGTCGCCCGCTGGTCGCCCAAGACATGACGCTCCTCCGGACTCGCCCGGGACGCACGCGGCCGCGCGTATCCGACGGCTTGCCGGCGAACCTATACAGCCGCACGGAAAACGTCGCGCGTGTGGACCGGAGCGCAGATCGAATTCGCATACGGTCGATTGCACCTCGGATCACCCGGCCGGCCCGGGTGCCCGACGACGTTTTCGCGGGCAAGGACGGAAAGGTGTACCGGCGTGAGCCGAAGGGAACATGGCAGGTGAGGTCGGGGGCGAAGTGGAAGCCGACGAACCTTCCAACTCCACCGCGCACCACTCCGTTTCCTGCGACTCCACCCCCGGGAGTTCAGGAAGAGGTGAGCCATCCTTCGGCGAGGCACTCGCGGCCCGAGGTGAGTCCGCGGCGTAACGGTCCGGCGGTCGAGCACCGGGCGCCGCAGCGCGACAACCCGCCGGAGCGTCCCGCGCCTCCCGCGGAACGACCCGCGCCTCCTGCGGAACGACCCACGCCTCCCTCCGAGCAGCCCACGCCGGGCGACCTGGAGAAGGAGTACCGCGCCCGCGAGCGATCCGACCATGGAGACAACTCAGACGCCCCGCAAACCGAGCGTCCGGCACCCCGGGAGCTGGAGCCACAGAGCCCGAAAGAGCATGAATCCGAGAGGGAGCGGTCGCGGCAGGACTCGAGGGAGAATTCGAGACCGAACCGGAATCGCTAGTGCTGTGGAGCGCGCGCGATGCGGGGCGGCGCGGCTCGCTGTTTGCCTTACGCCCCAACGCCCGCGGGGGAGTGAACGACGTCCAGCTCGATCTGGCAGTCGCACGTACCACCGAGGCGCGCTAGCGCGTGCAAGGATCCCTCGACGTTGACGTCGGCCATGCCGGCGAGCGCAGAGCGCGCCTGTTCCGTAGTCCCGAAGCAGAACCGTGCTCGGTTCAGTCTGGATGCGAATTCCAACCACCGTGGATGTCCCGGGACGATGATCTCATCGCTGCTGCGCATTGGAGCCCTCCGCTTTGATGAACGTGTTCATGCCAGGAGTGATTCTCAACGGTTGAGAAGTTTGAGTTACAAAAGGTAGCAGGTGGTCACGGCGGAAGCATGTTACAAATGCGCCCGGTCGAGCCGTGCTGACGGTCAGCGCGCGTCTTTCGCAATGCATCCGTTCCCGCAAAAAGCACTACGCCCCAGAGAGGTGAACCCTCTGGGGCGCAGCGTGCCTCCCGCCGGCGCTCGGGCGCCTGCGGTCAATCCTTGAGATAAAGCTGCATGGTGATATTCCCGCTGAACCTTCGCCCGTCTTGCAGGTTGCCTTCGACAGTTAGCGTAACCGTCTTCGGCGACCTGCCGTGCAGGTTGTCGAAGAGCGGGTGCATATCGGTTTTCAGGAAGCAGAACTCAATATCCTGGATACCGTTGCCGTCGCTATCCCCCACCACCACCGGTTTTGTGCAATTGAGTGGGATCTGTGAGACGGACCCGGTCCCTTGAGAGATAAGCACGACCGTGCACAGCGAGATATCGAGGACATTGAAATTACCGCCGATGGGCTCCACGTGCACGCACCACTGACCAGATCCGGAAGCAAACCGAATGTCGTTGTGGGGAGCCCTCGTGAACAGCCGGGCAGAGAGCGTTTGGCTCTCGGCCCGGGTCGACCATCCGAGTAAGCCGCACGTGGAAACGAGAAGGACCAGGAAAATCGTCTTCAAAGCCGCACGATTGCTCATTGCTCGTTCCTCCTGAACGCGTGGAAAAACCAGGAATCTAGCCCGTAGCTCGGTACCCACGAGAACCGGCTGAGCTCACGGCCGGGGCTCCCCGACGAATCTCGGAGAACGACCAACATCGACGATACAATGAACCCGCGAAAGCGTGGAAGGGGTAATCCGGCGCGTCTCCGTACGGGCCTAAGCAGCGCCGCCCGAAAGCACGACGGAGTGGATGTTCCGATACGGAACGGCCCGGGTTTTCTTGGAGGAGTCGCGCCAGCGAAGCCTTGTCCCCGAGATCACACCTGAGATCCGGTCTCCGTTATGAAGCCATAGCTCGTCGGCTTTGGCGCCCGGTGTTCCGTTGAAATGAATCCACGCAATCGCTGAAGCCTTGACCCGCACCCTGCCTAGTGTTGAAGCAATGGTAATGGACTTATCGAGAAGGTCCCCGCTGAGGGATGACCCGTCTCGTCCAATGAGAATATTCCGCATGCGCATCTTGGCAGTCCCCCCTACTTTCGCGCGAAGGGCTCGAGCCGCGGTGGGCGTTTGCCGCGGCGCGTGGCGCCGGCGATGGGAACGTACTCGAGCTCCCTTCCCTCCAGGACACGACGAAGCATGAGCCCGCCACGGCTCATGTCGCCGCGTCCGACGAACTCGACCGGAAAGCGGAGTCGCCCGTCGAGGTAGGTCTCGATGATGTCGACGTACTTCCCCGTCGCGATGCTGCCAAGCAGGATGACGATGTCATCGCCGGAGAGGAGCGACGCCAGCGCCGCGGAATCCCGCTCGAGCGGCTCGCGGAATCGTGAATTGTCGGGTGCGACGCCGACCTCGGCCATGGCACGCAGGTCGCCGAGCATGACCATCACGTCCGGAGAGACCAGCCCGCGACCGGGGGTGATGACGAGCACCCCGTCAGGAGCGGTCCTATTTCTAGCGAAGGTTCGCCCGTAGGTCAGCTTGCCGCGGAAGTAGAGCCCGCTCAGGAAGGTGAATACCTCCCCGATCGGGGCACCGGACCCACGGAGTTGGATGGCCAGCGGTGACGTCGCGCTTTCTTGGAGCAGGATTTGCGCGCGCCTTCCCCCACAGTGAGCCGGAGAGAGCAGGAAGACGGTCTGGGGGGCTGTCACCGCCCAATACGCCTAGGCTTCGACCAGGACCTTGAATCCGCCGTAGACCATGCGCTTGGAGTCAAAGGGCATCGACTTCGGATCCACCATCTTCGCGAGCCGCGGGTCCTTCATCACCTTGGCGTTGACGCGATCGCGGTGCGCGCGCGACTTGAATACGATCCAGGAGAAAACGACCGTCTCGCCAGGCTTGGGCTTGACCATGCGCGGAAACGGCACGCCCCACTTCACGTTGAGATCGTCCCCCGCGCATTCCCGGAACTCCAGGGCGCCGTGCTCCTTCCAGATCTTTCCCCCGATCCGCGCCATGCGGCGGTAGGCCTGCAGCTTTTTCTTCAGGACGGGCAGGACATATCCATCTACGTATCGCATGTGAGCTCTCCTTAGTTGGGCTGACCTCTCACGAGGTCCCGAACCTTTCCGCGGCTCTGGCGCGCGCGCGCTCCGCTTCCACCGCGCGGTCGCGCGGCTCGGCGTGGGTCACCAGCGAATCCAGCAGTTTCCGTGCGACCGCAGCCACGTCCTCAGCGGCGCGATGGAAGGCCGCTTCGTTGATCTTCGACGGCTTGGTGAAGCCCGAGATCTTTCTCACGAATTGGAGTGAGGCCGCCATGACCTCCTCGTCGGTAGCGGCAGGATCGAAGTTATACAGGGTCTTGATGTTCCGGCACATAGCTTGTCTCCCAGTCCTGCGTTTCTCAAAGACAGCCGCCCCACAGCTTGCGCGAACAATCTAGCACCGCCGGGCATGCCCTACAACCCGGGCGCCTCAGCTTTTCATTGCGGGGCTTGAACGTTCTGGCTAACGTCTGCGCGTGGCCACCTTCCTCTTCAAGACCGAGCCGACGACGTATTCGTTCGCGGACCTGACCCGCGACAAGAGCACCGTGTGGGACGGGGTCTCCAACGCTCTGGCCCTGAAACATCTGCGCACCGTCCGCAAGGGGGATACGGTCGCCATCTACCACACCGGCGACGAGAAACAGGTCGTCGGGCTCGCGATCGCGGACTCGGATCCCTTTCCGGACCCAAAGCTCGGCGATCCAAAGCGCGCGGTCGTGCGCCTCAAGGCTGGCCGCGAATTCCCATTCCCGGTTCCCCTCGGCACGTTCAGGACCGACGCGGTACTCAAGACCGCGGATCTCGTGAGACTCCCCCGTCTATCTGTCATGCCGCTCACCGCCGCTCAACATGACCGGTTGCTCGAGCGCGCGGGCCTCTCGGCCAAGCGCTGACGCGCACATAGGCGAGACGTTACCTCACCGCGGTCGGAACTGTGGCCAATCCGATCACGGGGCAGTCACCGCCCCGACGACCGCCTGCAGCTCCGCCGCCTCACGTGCCACCGCCCGCTCGCGCGCGTGCGCCACGAGCATGTAGACCGACGGCACGACAAAGAGAGTGAAGGCCGTGCCGATGATCATGCCGCTGACGAGCGTGATGCCGATGCTGTTACGCGCCCCGGCTCCAGGGCCGCTCGCGAATACCAGCGGGAGATGCCCGAACACCGTGGCCGCGGTGGTCATCAAGATTGGCCGCAACCGGGTCCCTGCGGCATCGATGATCGCCTGGAGCTTGTCCATCCCGGTCTCCCGCAGATGGTTCGCGAACTGAACGATGAGGATCCCGTTCTTCGCCACCAGCCCGACCAACGTGATGAGCCCCACCTGGCTATAGATGTTCATCGTCGTGAAGCCCAGGAACGAGAAGAGCAGGGCACCGCTGATGGCCAGCGGAGCCGAGCCTGCGAGGATGACGAAGGGATCGCGGAAGCTCTCGAACTGAGCCGCGAGCACCAGGAAGATCAGGATCCCCGAAAGCAGGAATATCCCGAGGAACCGGCTGCCCTCGGTCCGAAGCTGGCGCGACTCGCCCGCGTAATCGACCGTGAACCCCTGGGGAAGCATCCCCTTCGCCTCTTTTTCCAAGAATTGAAGCGCCTGATCCAGCGATACCCCCGGCGGAATGACACCCTGGATTCGCACGGCGTTGAGCTGTTGGAACCGCTTCAGCTCTCTGGGTTCCGTCGTGGTTTTCAAAGTCGCAAAGGTCGAGAGCGGCACAAGCTTCCCGCCGGTCCCCGTCACGTAGATGTCCTTCAGTTGGTCGGGAGTAAGGCGCTCGCTCCGCTTCACCTGCGGAATCACCTTGTAGCTGCGCCCCTGGATGCTGAAGCGATTGACGTAGTTTCCACCGAGAAGCGTCGAGAGGTCCTTTCCCGCTTCGCTCATCTCGACACCTTGGGAGCGCACCTTGTCGCGGTTGAATACGACCTTCGCTTGAGGCTGGTCATACTTGAGATCCGCGTCGGCGAACATGAACAGACCGCTCGCGAATGCCTTCCCTACGAGCTGGTTGGCGACCTCGACGAGGCGTTCCGGCTCCGCCGTGGACGCGATGACGAAATCCACAGGGAAATCCCCGCCCCCAGGAAGCGCGGGCGGAATGATGGAGATGACGCGAATCCCCGGAATCTTCGAGAGGCTGCCGGAAGCTTCGTACTGGAGTTGCTGGGCCGTCTTCTTTCGCTCGCTCCAGGGCTTGGTCACCATGCCCCCGAAACCACCGGTCGGGAACACGAGCTGGAACGTGTTCTTGTACTCTGGGAACGAGCGGTAGACGCCCTCGACCTGCGTCGAGTAGAGCTTGGTCTGGTCGAGGGTGGAGTTCGGCGCCGCCTGGATAATCCCAAAAACGACGCTCTGATCCTCGTTGGGCGCCAGCTCGTGCTGGGAAAACATGTAGAAAGCAGGGATCAACGCCACGACGACCGCCCACACGACGTAGACGGCGGGCCGGTATTGGAGCGTCCCGGCCAGAGCCCGCTTGTATCCCTCGCGAATTCCGTCGAAGCGTCGATTGATCCACCCCGCGAAGCCGCGTTCGGTGTCTCCCGCGCGGAGCAGCTTCGATCCCATCATCGGCGAGAGCGTGAGCGCCACGACCCCGGAGACGATCACCGCCCCCGCCAGCGTGAACGCGAACTCGCGGAACAAGGATCCCGTCAACCCGCCCTGGATCGCGACCGGCGTATAGACCGCCGCCAGCGTGAGCGTCATGGCGATGATCGGGCCGATCAGCTCGCGGGCCGCGTCGATCGCCGCGCGGAATGGACTGGCGCCGAGACTCAAATGCCGCTCGACGTTTTCAACCATCACGATCGCGTCGTCGACCACGAGGCCCACCGAGAGCACGATGGCGAGCAGCGTGAGCAGATTGATGGTGAAGCCGGCCGCCATCATCAGGAAGACGGCGCCGATCAAGGAGATCGGAATCGCCACGACCGGGATGATGACCGCGCGCACGGAGCCGAGGAACAGGAAGATGACGAGGATGACGATGAGGAGCGTCTCCGTGAGGGTCTTCAAGACCTCGTGGATGGCACTCTCGATGTACTCCGTCGAATCGTACGGGATGCCGGCCTTCATCCCGACGGGGAGCTGCGCTCGGATGCCCGGCATCGCCTCGCGCACCCGCCGGATCACCTCCAGCGTATTGGCGGTCGGAAGCACCCAGACGCCCATGAATACGGCGCCCTGCCCATCGAAGCGAACATCCTGTTCGTAGTTTTCGGCGCCCAGCGAGACGTCCGCGATATCGCCGAGGCGGACGACGACCCCCTTGTTCTCCTTGACGACCAGACGGCGGAACTCCTCGGGGGTCTTGAGATCGGTGTTGGCGACGAGGTTCACCGAAACCATCGAGCCCTTCGTCTGGCCCAACGTGGAGAGGTAGTTGTTATCGGCAAGCGCGTCGCGCACCTGGGACGGTGAAATGCCCATGGCCGCCATCTTCTCCGGCTTGAGCCAAACACGCATCGCGAAGGTGCGGCCGCCGAGGATTTCGGCTCGCTGCACGCCGTCGATCGAGCTCAACTTCGGCTGCACGACGCGTGTCAGGTAATCGGTGATCTGGTTCTGATCGAGGTCACTGGAGGAGAAGCCCAGGTACATCGCCGCGAACCGATTGTCCGCGGTCTCCAGCTCGATGACCGGCGCCTGCGCCTCCGGCGGCAGGTCGTTCCGCACCTGCGCCACCTTCGCCTGGACCTGCGTGAGGGCAGCGTTCGTGTCGTAGTTGAGCTTCAAGTGAACGGTGATCGTGCTCAGGCCCTGGGCGCTGGATGACTCGATGTAGTCGATTCCGTCAGCGCTCGCGATCACGCGCTCCAAGGGGGTCGTGATGAACCCGCGCACGAGATCGGCGTTGGCTCCGACGTACGCCGTCGTCACCGTGAGGATCGCGATGTCGCTGCGGGGGTACTGCCGCACGCTGAGCGAGCGGATCGATTGCAATCCGGCGATCAGGATGACCAGGCTGACGACCATCGCCAGGACCGGCCGGCGGATGAAGAGATCGGTGAATTTCATCAGCTGTCCTCCGGCTTCGGCGCGGGGTCGTTGCCCGGCCGGATCGAATTGTTGACGAAAACGGACGCGCCGTTCCGCAGCTTGAAGACGCCCGAGGTCACAACCTCTTCGCCCGACTTGAGGCCGGAGACGACGGCGACCTGATCGCCGCGGCTGCCGCCCAGCTTCACGAAGCGCTGCTCGACTCCGCGGTAGGTCTTGCCGTTCGGTCCCTTGAGGTCCCGCACGACGAAGATCGAGTTGCCGTAGGGTGCGTAGCTGACGGCTGTCGCCGGAAGCGCGATGACGGTGGCGCCCTTCCCGAGCCGCGCCTCCACTTCCACGAACATGCCGGGGCGCAGCCTGCCGGCGGGATTCCGGAATACCGCCTGGATCTGGACGTTGCGCGTCGCCTCGTCGACGACGGAGTTGATGGCCGTGACCTTGCCGGCGGCGATGACCGCGACGCTCTCGGCCGCCACGTTCACAGACCCACCTACCCTCAAATCGCCGAGCTCCTGTTGCGGCACCGAGAAGTTGACGTAGACCGGATCCAGCGACTGGAGTGGGACGACCGGATCGCCCGCGGTGAGGTACTGGCCGAGGTTGATCTGGCGGATGCCAAGCATCCCCGAGAACGGCGCCCGGATCTCCTTGCGCTCGATGGTGGCTTTGATCTCACCCACCCGCGCCTCCGCCTGCTTCGCCTCGGCCGCGATCCGGTCGTACTCGGCCTGCGCGACGACCCCCTTTGCCAAGAGCTGCTCCGCCCGCTCGAAGTCCAGGCGCGTGAGGTCGCGTTGCGCCTCGGCGGCGGCCAGCTGGGCCCGCTCCTGGCTCACGTCGAGCCTCACCAGCACCTCGCCCACGTGGACCATCCTGCCGGATTCGAAGGTGATCCCGCCGACGATACCGGGCAGGTCCGCGCTGACGGTGACGCCTTGAACCGCCGCCACCGTCCCGATGACGCTCGAGACCGCGGGCCACTGCTCCTGGCTGGCGGCGATCGTCGTGACGGCCTCGGGAGGCGGCTGCCAGCCCCCCTGCGCCATCGCCGTACGGATCTGCTGGAATTTCACAAAGCCCAGGCCGGCGACAAGCACGGCCATCGCGATGACCACGAAAATCATTCGCTTTCTCATGAGTGGTTCCTCCTTATCGTCCTGTTCCATCGAAGTTGATACCGCGTTCCTCAATCAGCGATCCGGTTGCGCGCGCCATCTCGGTGCGTGCCGTCCGGTAGTCGGTAAGAGCCGAAATTTCGTCGAGCCGCGCGCGGGACAGGTCGTTCTGGCGCGTCAGCACCAGGAAGTTCGTCGAAAGCCCCGTGTCGTATCGATCGCGCTCGGCCGAAAGCTGGATCTCCGCCGCTTCGCGGCCCGACCGGGCCGCTTCGATCCTCTGGCCCGCCGTTTCCAAAGCCGCGGCGGCATCGAGAACCTCGGCGCGGATGGTCTTGCGGACGCGGACCAGATCCGTTTCGGACTGACGCTCGACGTGCCGCGCTACCGCGGCGTTTCCCCGAGCCGCGCGGTTTCCGATCGGGAGACCCAGCACCAGCGCCACACGCGCGGCGTCGAAATCCCCCCTGCCGAGCGACTCGAAGGACTTCCCGAAACTCCCGTCCAGCTCGGATGGGAGGGTCCCAGGCGAGCCTCCTGGATTGAGTGAACCCGCGATGCCGAATCGGTCATAGGAAACCACCGCATCCAGGCTCGGCCAGATTCCGTCGCGGGCGAACGCGGTCTCGGCGCGCCGCCGCTTCACCACCGCATCCGCGATCGCAAGCTCGGGCCGGGACGAGAGCGCGCGCTCCAATGACGCGGGCACGTCGACCGGTTGAACCTCGACCGTCGCGTCCTCGACCGGAGCGAGCTGTTCACTCCAAAGGGCGTCCCCCGCGCCGTCCAGGATCAGGAGCTTCAGGGTGTTCTCCGCGCGGGCCAGCGCCTCCCTCGAGGCGAGAAGCTCCCCGCGCCGCCGCTCCAGCTCCGCACGAGGTTGGGCAAGCTCGGTACGGGGTGCCGAGCCGGTCTCGACGCGGGTCTGCGTCTCCCCCAGCTGCTCCTCCGCAAGATGCACCGCTTGCTGGCGCACCTCGATTTCCAGCCGGACCGCCACGAGCGTCCAGTAGGACCGCTCGACGGAGGCAACCGTCTCGGTGAGGGCGCGCCTGAGCGAGGCGGTAGCGCCTTCGCGGCCCGCCTTCGCGACGCGCACCGATAGCCGAGCCGCATCCGTGCCGCGGTTGCGCAGCAGGGGTTGCCGCAGCTCCACACCCACGCGCGTTCTGTACGCCGGCGACAGAAGGGTCAGGCCCTCATCGGTCTCGCGAGCGCCCCTCGCCCTGAGCGATAGCGCGCCGCCCGTGGGAAGGAGCTGTCGGACCGCCGCGCCGGCTTCGGACGATTTGAATTCAGGACCGATCTCGGCCGGCGACGTGCCTGTGAAGGAGGAGTTCAAGGGCTCCGTTGATTTCGACCACGCGCCGTCCAGCTCGACCAAGGGGTCGTATGCACCGCTCGCCGCGGTAACGGACGCTTTCGACGCGGCCAGCGACTCACGCTCGATCACCAACCCCTCGTTCTTCTGGAGGGCGAGGCTGATCGCCTCGTTCAGGGTTAGACGATGCTCGGCGCCGAGCGCGATCCCCGCGGGCAAGGCCGCGGTCAGGGGAAGCGCCAGCGCGACGATTCGTTTCAGGGTCGCGATATTCATGTGCCACCTCGTTGGAGATCGGTCTTCTGAAGACGCGCGTCGATCGCCTCGGCGAAGCGCGCGAGCTCTTGCGGATCCAGCGAGACCAAGGACCCCAGCTCACAAGGGGTCAGCTCCATCCCCCGCTCGGCCAGTTCCAACAGCGTTGCTTTCGGATTCGCGATGAACCGGCGACGGAGCGCCTCGTCCGTCGCCAGCACACCGATGATGCGTTCGACATAGAGTTGACTCATTTTGTTCTCCTCTCGCGGTGGACCTATCTCAAGAGATGTGCCAAGTCGACGCACGAGCGCGAGGGAGGCGCGACTGCATTGCGCTCACGGGACTTGGCGTGCGAGAGGGACACAGGAGCGGGAGCAACGGGGTTCGAACTACCTGTAGGGAAATCGACAGAACGTCGATCCATGCGCGGGCGCGATCGGCCTGCGTTGCAGCTCTTGTCGGACGGGGCCTGCGCGTGCTCGCCGGGTCGACGCCGGGCCCATGGGGCCCGGCGTCTGGAGGGGGCGAATGGAGGGATTGGATGAAGCGGATTGTTGGAGGGAACTAGAACTTGTACGAAAGGCCGACCGTGCCGCGCTCCATCCAGATCTGATCCGCGCCACTGGCATCGGCTAGACCCGTTGCGCCATCCGAGGGGAACGCCACGAGCTCGCGAAGGTCCGCGCGCAGTGCCCACCGCTCGGTGATCCCGTAGGTCGTACCTGCTCCGAAGTTGATCGCGAACGCGGTTTGCGACTTGTCCAGCTGTGGCACGCGATCCGCGTCGGTGTTGGACAGAAACGTTACCGCTCCGGCCCCGGCCACCAGATAGGGCGACCAGTTGCGGACCGGAAAGTCCGCTCTCAGGTTCGCCTGGTAGGCGAGGACGTCGGGTGTTTTCCGATCTTGGCTCGCACCGGATCCCACATCGATGCTCTGCTTGACCGGAATCATCCAGGTGAACTCTCCCTCGGCCGCCAGCCTCGGGGTCACGCGATACGTCACGGTCGCGACAGCGGGAATGTTGACGAAGCGATCCGGCAGCGCCGTGTCGTTCTTGTTCAGGGCCTGAATTCCACCCATGAGCGAGACCTCCGTCCGTGACCCGAACGATTCTTGCGCCGCGGCGGTCGACGCCGCTCCCAGGATGAAGAGCGAGACGACTGCTGCTCCGATGGCGGCGCTCGTGCTCCTTCTACTGACCTTCATGGCACTTCCTCCTCGTGATCGATCCGCGACGGCGCGGTGCTAGGCGCCGGGTGCGTCATGCATGCCGCCCATCGCTTCCTCTGGTCCCGTGTATCTCAAGCGGCGTGCCAACCGATCGAACGGGACGCGCAGCTGCCGATACTCTTTGCGCTCGCGGGAGTTGTGTTGCCGGGGGGGAGATGGTGTGGGTCCGGCGGGATGTCGCGCCGGTTGTGGCGGGATCGACAAGCTGTCGGTTTCTCCGCAGGCGACCCGCGGAGCGTCGCTGCCGAGCCGGCTAGCTGACTCCGTACTTTTCGATGCGTGAGTAAAGCTGGGCGCGCGTGAGGCCCAAGAGGCGGGCGGCCCTGGACTTGTTGCCCTTGGCCTGGCTCAGAGCCTTCTCGACCATGCCGCGCTCCACGTCTTCGAGATTCATACCCTCGGAGGGAATCGGCGCCGCCGCTTTCGCCGAGCCGTTCGTCGCTTCGAAATGCGCCGCCCCGACGCTCGCCGCCATGGTGGGAAGGTGATCGCGGGTAATCAAACCCCCGTCGCAAAGGAGAATCGCGCGCTCGATCGCGTTCCGCAGCTCGCGCACGTTCCCCGGCCAGCGATAGGCGAGCAGCCATTCGCGTGCGTCCTTCGAGATCCCCGCGGCGGGCCGACCCATGGTCCTGCCCAGGTCCTCGAGAAACGCCTCGGCGAGAGGCAGAATATCCTCCGGTCGCTCGCGCAAGGGCGCGATGTGGATCTGGAACACATTGAGGCGATAGTACAAGTCCTCGCGAAACGTCTGCCGCGCGATGCTCGCCGCCAGGTCGCGGTTCGTGGCCGCGATGACGCGGACATCGGCCTTGAGCGTGCGCGTCCCGCCCAACCGTTGGAACTCGCGCTGCTCGAGGACCCGGAGAAACTTCGCCTGGACCAGCGGGCTCATCTCGGCAATCTCGTCGAGGAACAGGGTTCCGCCCGCGGCCTGCTCCAGGCGGCCGATCTTGGTTGCGATCGCCCCGGTGAAGGCTCCCTTTTCGTGCCCGAACAGCTCCGACTCGAGGAGCTGCTCCGGCAGCGCCGCGCAGTTGATCGCGACGAAAGGACGACCCGACCGAGGCGAGCCTTGGTGGATGAGGCTTGAGATCACTTCCTTGCCGGTCCCCGATTCCCCCGTGATGAGCACCGTGGTTTCCGAAGCTGTCACTCGCTTGACCGAGAGCAGGCTCTGCTTCCAGGAGGGAGAGACCCCGATGATCCGGCCCCGTCCCCGGGACTCCAGCTCGCGGGCGAGCGTCTCGACGGTCGCCTCGAGCCTCTCTGCCCGCTCGCGCGCTTCCGCGGCGACGCGGGCCTCCTCGGCCAGCCGTTGGTGGGAAAGCATCAGGCCGACGCGGTCGGCGAGGCGGATGGCAACCTCCGTATCCTCCCAGCTGTAACGTGACGGCTCCCGGTGGAAAAAGCTGAGACCTCCCCTGACTTCCCCCGATAGCCAAACCGGGACCCGAAGCCAGGACCGCATCCCCGAGGAGATGATGAGGCGCTGGCGCTCCGTGTCGGGGGGGACTTCGGTGGGGATATCATGGATGATCTCGAAGTCGATCCGACGGTCCAGCTCACTCGCGGTGAGCACAACCGCTTCGGTCGGCGCCGGATTGTCGCTCTCGCCCGCGAGGGCCGAGATACGGATCGTTCGGGCGCGCATGTCCAGCTCGGTCAAGCAGGCCAAGTCATGCGGCAAGACTTGTTGCATCCCGTCGGAGAGCCGCTGGAAAACCTCGCGCACGTCGAGCGACTCGGCGAGCGTGGAGAGGAGCGCCTCGATCCTGTCGAGCCGGTCCCTTCGACGGCGCTCGATGTCCCACAGCCGCCAGTGCTCGACGGCCGAGCCCAGCAAAGCTGCAATCGGCCGGAGAACGTCCTGATGCTCGTCCGTGAACGCGTGCGGACTGTACGCGGCCAGCCAGACGCCTCCTCGAAGGGTGTCCGTCGAGCGAAAAGGCTCCCACATCGCCGACCGCACTCCTCCCTCGAGCGCTTTCGCGTCGAAGAAGAAGCTCCGGTCGAACTCTATCAGCGCGTCTTCGATGCGAGGGTTCGGCCCCGACCGTGGACGCATGCGTGGGGACCACGACGTCAATGGGATCGGCTCGGTACACACAGGGCCCTGGCACGGGACGGTGCTCGCGTGGAGGACCGCCCGGGCGTCGTCGATCAAGCGAACGACTCCCATGTTGTCGAACGGGATGACCCGGCGGACGGAGGTCGCGACCCGGTCGAAGACGTCCTGGAGCTCCAAGGTCTCCGAGGCGGTCTCGGCGATCTCCGAAAGGACGTCGGCCAAGAGCTGAGCATCAATGGACGGCGCGGCTACGTTCATGGATTCCCGTTTGGATGCGCGTTACAGCCTCTGGATCGAATCATTTCAAGTGTACGTGTTGGTACATTCTCGCATCAAGCCTCGGCGCTCTACCTACGCATCGAACGGGGCTCTACGAATTCGACAGGCAGAACGAGGTATTTCAGTATCGATCGTGGTGGCGTACCCATGCCATCGAATGGGTCAAGCCGTCCTCGTCGCGGCCCTTCGGTGCTAAGTCGAGGTAATTGTACGCCCCGACCAATATGTCGAGCCCGCGCGCGTAGGCTGAGTACGTATGGAAGATGCCGCCCGTCGCGTCCCGGTAGAACACGCTGACGCCGGGCGCCTCCTCGCTGCCGAATTTCTGCATTTCGTAGTTGTAGTACACGTCCCCCTTCGCCATTTCGTCCTTCGTGAACGAAACGTGGTAATCGAAGTTGAAGTCGTTCCCGTTCGACGACACCCACTTGAAGCGCCAGCCCATGCGCTTCCGAAACGCTTCGATTTGGGACAGAGGTGCGCGTGAGACGGCCATGAGGGTCACGTCGCGGTGGGAAAGGTGTACGACGCTCCCGTCGATATGATCGGACACGAACGAGCAGCTCGGGCACCCCTGCTCCCACCCCGGACCGAACATGAAATGGTAGACGATCAGCTGACCGCGGCCATCGAAGAGCTCGGCGAGCGTCTTCTTGCCTTCCGGCCCGTCGAAGACGTACTCCTTCTCCACCCGCACCCAGGGCAGCTCGCGGCGCTGCCGGCTCAGCTCATCGCGGAGCCGGGTGAATTCCTTTTCCTTTTCCAAATGCCGCTTCCGCGCGGCGAGCCACTCATCTCGGGTCACGACTTTCGGGCGCTCCATGGTCTTGGTCACGATGAGCTCCTCTTTTGATTTGGGTCTTCGACGATCTCCTTGGCGGTTCCCTTTGCACGAACGGCGGTTCCCTTTGGACGAACCTTCTTTGCGACAAAGACGGTCAGCCCGCCCGCCGATGTAACGCCGGCGACCGTCAGCGCCATGCTTGCGATGCACGCAGGGCACATGGTCCTCTCCTCTCTTTGCGTTCGCTGGACTTCTTCATGACCTCTTCGGATCCGCCTTCTCCGCCGCCCTTCGGACGCAGTCGAGCATGTGCGCCCAGCCGGTTTGGACACCGGTCCGATGCTCCTCTGGGATCGGCCCCATCGCGCTGTGCTTGAAGGTGATGAGAGTTCCGCCGTCCACCGGAGCCAGACGGTACTGAACATTTGAAACCGCGGCGTTGGACATGAAGAGCGGCCCGGTGATCTCGAGCAGCGTGGGCCGCTTGATTGCCTGCACGTGTCCCCACAGATGCCCGTTATCGTTTCCGAGGTCGCGGTACCAGCGTCCGCCGGGCCGGGCTTCGATCTTCATGGGCATTGGCTTCCCGTATTCAAACTCATTGTGCGGTCCGATCTGCTCGAGCAGCGCGGCAAACGTCGCGTCGAGCGAGGCGTTGACTCGGATCTCTTGGGTGATGCTCATTGTCAGGTCGTTGGCGGTCGATGCGGACAGGACCATGGCTTCCTCCTTTGATTTCATGCGCGTTTCGGTTCGGTGCGTTTCGATTCGGCGCGCTCCTTGATCCGACGAAGGTGTCGAGCCCAGAAGCGCTCGAACGAGCCGGACCATTCGTGCAGTGGTCTTATCGCCCCCGCGTTCGTGCGATACAGCTTCTGGCGGCCGTCACGACGGACCCGTACGAGATCGACTTCCCGCAGCACCCGGAGATGCTTCGAGACCGACGGCTGGGCCAAACCGAGGGCCTCTACGACCTCCCCGACCGGACGCTCCTCCGTCGCCAGGAATTCGAGGATGGCCCGTCGGTGCGGCTCGGCGACCGCGTTGAAGACGTCGGAACTGGTGGGGGCCCGTGACATGACCTAATCATATGCCAATATGGGAATATGTCAACCGCGATTTTTCAGCGGCCGCTTGGCCGCTTCGCGCGTGGCGATTCTCGACGAGACCGCATTCATCCGTTACCTTGGCGGAATGATGCAGGTTCCAGGAGTCAACGTCCTCGAGACGTCACGGCTGATCCTTCGCCGCTTCTCTCTCGACGATGCCGCCTTTGTTTTCGGGCTGGTGAACGACCCGGCATGGCTGGAGCACATCGGAGACCGCAAGGTGAGAACCCTCGAGGACGCCCGCGCCTATCTGCGCAGAGGAGCGCTCGCGATGTACGAGACGATGGGCTTCGGCATGTACGTTGTGGCGCTCAAGCGGTCGGGGGAGCCCATCGGGACGTGCGGCTTAGTCAAGCGAGAGGGGCTTGACGATGTTGATATCGGGTTCGCCTTCCTTCCACAGTATCGCGGCCAGGGGTTCGCTTTCGAGTCGGCCGCGGCCGTGCTCGGGCATGCGAGAGCGCTGGGTCTGAAACGGGTCGTCGCGATCGTTTCGGCCGCCAACCATCGCTCGATCCGGCTCCTCGAGAAGATCGGCCTCACGTTCGAGCGCATGGTGAAGCTCCCAGGCGAAGACGAGGAGATCCCGTTGTACGCCTACCAGCGCGACGATGCTCAGCGGTAGATCTGCTTGATCCTCCCCCAGGTCGTGGTCTCGACAGCCGTGGGCGAACCCTCCGCGCTGGATACCGACGTCGTGTACGTGAAGTCACCTGCGGCGCTGTTGCATGAGGTCGGCCGGACTCTCAACCGTGTTACTCACGGATGCATGGGGAAAATCTGCGTGGTGGAGCCCCGTCGGGGGAGGCAGGAGGCCCGGCGCGAGGCGGTTCGCCCCACGCCGGGCCCTAGGAAAGACACCGGTCGGAACTACCTTGTGCAAGCGACTACCAGCCCGCCTTGCCTCCGGACTCGACGCGGTAGGTCGAAAAGTGCGAAAGCGGCGCCGTAACCGTGAGGCCGAGGAGGCTCACCGAGCAGCCCGGCACCGTCTCCCACTTCCCGGTTGTGGGGTTCAGGTAGCTGATGTAGGCCACGGCGAGCAGCGAGCGGTCCATGCGGCTCGCATTCGCGACCAGGAGAACCGGCAGAAGGAATCCGTTCGCCGTTGCCGGCGAGATGCTCAGGTTGACGACCGGTCGCGCGAGGTCGGGCTGCGTCACGGTAATCGTCGCGGTTCGCGTGAGCGCAAGCGGCGGGACCACGATGGTGAAATCGCCCACCGAAACCGTGCCACCGAGGACGCCAATGACTTTGCTCTTCGTGTTCGTGCTTGTACTGGATCCCTCGAAGAGCCCAAGTACTTGGGCCGGCTGTCCGTCCGTGGTGACCACGCCCGATCCGGACTGGGTCGGCGCCAGCGGCTGCGTCGGCAGATTGGAGCAACCCGCCGCGGCAAGCAGAACGGTGAGGCTGAGCGCGAGACCTCGTGGGAATCGAATGCGACCGAGCATGCTTTTCTTCTCCTTCTCTAGGATGTCCCCCGGGTGCCGACCGGAACGCGTCGACGTGGACTGGGGCTGCTTCGCATCCTTCTCTAAGGCATCACCCATGCCCGGGCGTGCACCGATCCTCGTTGCTTCGTGCACGAGCCCCCGTCAGCAAATCCCCAGTGGCTCTTGCGCGTGGCCGGGTAAAGCCTTTCGAGGTCTCTCGTGCGGTTCGCATGGCTCCAGATCACCTTCCCCGACATCCAGTTGGGGCTGATGGCTGAGGTGTTGGGTGAAACCGCTCAATTGGGGGGGAAGTTTGGCGTCGGGCAAATAGGGTAGCGGCACAGGGCGGGGCGCCGATGCGACGCCCGCCCGTCCGCGTTCGGCGAATTCTACTTTGCGGGCTCTACTCTGATCTTGCCGTTTTCGACGGCCACCAGGATGTCGATGCCGGCCTGTCTCAGCTGTGTGGTGATCGCGCTGGTCATGTCCGCATCGCTCATCGATTCGGAGTTCGGTATCTCGGCCTTCGCCGTCTTGCCGTTCGAGGTCACCTCCACGACGAGCGTGGTGGGGCCGCCGCTCGCTCTCTTCCTCTGGATCTTGACCGCGAAGCCCTCCCCTTCCACCGGCGCGCCGCCTTTCGTGAGGATCAGCTGAGGCAAGCCGGTCTCGGGCGGAGCGGTCGATGGGTCGCCCACGTTCTGCCGCTCGACCTTCAATTGGATGTCGCGACCTCCCCCGGGACGATCGGTGACCGATACCTGGGCATCGGACACGCCCGCCTCGGCGAGACGGCTCCGGATCTCCGACTCCAGCTCCGACGCCGCCTTCCCATCGACGCCGATCCGGATGATCTGGTCCCAGGCGTAGGCAGCCGCGGGATAACGGACATGGGCGAATTCGCGCGCAGGACAAACCGCGGCGCTCCGTCCCCGGCTAAAGCCTCGACCCTGACACCGCCTGAGCCCAGGAGACCTTGGAGATCCTGGGCGATTGCCTGAACCTGTTCCTTTCCATTCCCCGAGACTGTCAACGCGACATCGTTTCCCACAACCCGCTCATAGGAGACGGGCACCACGAGGGCGGCCACGACGACGAAAGCCCCGAGTGCGACTGCGGCAACCGCGGGACGAGTGCGAACCGAATGGATACCAGCCATGAGCTTCCTCCTGATGTTCCAAGGCCCCGGGCTCGATTCGAGCCCGCGCCGGCGAACCGTTTGAATTGTCGTGTCCAGGTCCGGCACGTTGCGGGCGCTGACCGCCCGCAGAGCCGCAAGATCCTGGTCCAGATGGGACTCATCATTCATGGGATTTCCCCTTCGCCGGCCAGGCCATGGCCCCGGCCGTCAGCCGCTCGAGGTACGGCGTGGATGCGTCACCAGCCCCGTCACGCAGGTAGAACCGCCGCAGTTTTTCCCGGCCGCGGGTCAGACGCGACTTCACAGCCGAGTGCGTGACGCCCTGCATTTCCGCGATCTCTTCCACCGAGAACCCTTCGATCTCGTGTAGCACGACCGCCTCGCGTTGCACTGGCTTGAGCCCCGCCAGTGCCCGAACCGCACGCTCGGCTCGCCGACGCTCTTCCTCCCACGACGCTCCGTCCTCGCCGACGGGCTCCCTGTCGCGACCGAATGCCTCCTCGATCGGCACCGACACGCGACGGAATCGCCTCAGACGGGAGCGATGCCTGGATAGGAGCGTGGCGAAAAACCATGACCGGAACCGGGACTCGTCGCGCAGGCCATCCAGCTTGTCGAACGCACGCAGGACGGTGTCCTGATAGAGATCGTCGCCATCGTCGTTCGACCGGCACAATCGGCGCGCGGTAGCGGCCGCTTGCTTGTGGATCGGCGTGAGAAGCCTGATCAGTCTGCTCCAGCGAGCCGTGCCTGCGTGGGAGTCCATGTTCCGCTTTGACGCTCCTCCGTTCCCGGGTACCCACATAGGAGACGCCTGGGGGTACCCCGGGGGTTGCAGAAATAAGAGCGGTCGACGAGGTAAAGCGACGAGGTGAACCGGCCAGTCTATCCCTTGCCCCACCGGCTCCTCAAGAACGCTACGCAAGCCGCCGATAAGCCGTCGGATAGCCCACTTTCTTGCGGAGGGTCGTCATGAAGCTCGCAGCCTGCCCCAAGTGTCATGCCCAGTACGACGTCGCCGACGTGCTCGGCGAAACCGTGACGTGCCCGTGCGGCGCGACATTTCCCGCGACGGCGCCGGCCGCCGTCGATGCCGCGGTGACCCGATGCGCGGCTTGCGGCGCGCTCGTGGGAGACGAGGAGCGGATCTGCTCCTACTGTCAGGCCACCGTTACCCGTGAGCCCGCGCCGACCGGCCCCGTCTGCCCCGAGTGCTACGCCCGCAATCCCGAACGGGCGCTCCACTGCACGGCGTGCGGGGTCGCGTTCCTTCCGCAGCCTGTCCGCAAGACGGGGGAGCTCCTGGAATGTCCCATCTGCCCCGGAGTCCAGCTGGCGGCACGCAGCCTGGGTGGACTCTGGGTGGACGAATGCCCGATGTGCCTCGGCCTTTGGGCGCCGGGCGACGTCATGGACCGGCTCATCGATCGCGTTCGAGAGCGACGCCGCCAGGAGGGCCCGCCTCCCTCGGACCATATACATCGCAACCGGCGCTCGCGCTGGCAGGCGCGGATCGCTTATCGGAAATGCCCCGTGTGCAGCGGGGCGATGCAACGCAAGAACTTCGCCGGCCACTCGGGCGTCGTCGTGGACTGGTGCGGCAGCCACGGCACCTGGCTCGACACGCACGAGATGGAGGACATCGCGGCGTTCGTGCTCGAGGGAGGCCTCCAAAACACGCCTGCCGCATCCAGGGATGGGGATTGGTCCCTCCCCGCCGACCCCGCAAAGGCGGCGGCCGTTCTCGCCGCGGAGCAGCTTCTCGCGGAGGAGCGCTCGCGCTCCCGTGCGCGCGCCTTCCCGCTGGAAGATTGGGGCATCGACTCGGGACGGGTCGTCAAGGGAATCGGTGACCTGTTCGCGAAAATCCTGAAATGAAAGGCCCACGGGGCGTCACGGGCAGCGATGCCTCTCGATGCACCCACTCAAGGGGGAAACGATGGGACTCGTGAGCAAGCTTCGCGGCGAGCTGGTCGACATCGTCGAATGGATCGATGACACAAGGAACACGCTCGTCCGGCGGTTTCCGCGATACCAGAACGAGATCAAGAACGGGGCGCGTCTTGTCGTGCGTCCGGGCCAGTCCGCAATCTTCGTCGATCAGGGGCGGGTGGCCGACGTGTTTCAACCGGGCACGTACGAGCTGATCACCAAGAACCTCCCCGCCTTGACCACGCTCCGCGGCTGGAAGCACGGATTCTCGAGCCCGTTCAAGGCCGAGGTCTATTTCGTCACGACCCGGCAGATCACCGAGCTCAAGTGGGGCACGCCGCACCCGGTGCTCTTGCGCGACCCCGAGTTCGGGCCGCTGCGCGTGCGGGCCTTCGGCACGTACACGCTCAGGGCTGCGAAGCCCGAGGCTCTGCTGTCCGAGTTGGTCGGGACCGACGGCTCATTCGAGGCGGACGAAATCGAGGTTCTCCTCCGCTCCATCGTCGCGTCCGAGTTCTCGAAGATGGTGGCCTCTACGGAAATCTCCGTCGTCGACCTCGCCTCAAACTACGCCCGGCTCTCGGAGGATCTGCGCCGCGCGGTCCTGGACCGGATCGACGACGCGTACGGCCTCGACCTCCCGCAGCTCTTCATCGTGAACATCTCCGTCCCGGAGCAGGTCGAGCGCGCACTGGACGCCCGCTCGAGCATGGATGTGCTCGGCGATCTGAACCGCTATCAGCAATATCAGCTCGGCTCATCCATCCCGACGGCCGCCGCCAATCCCGCCGGCGGCCTCGCCGGAGCCGGAGTTGGGCTCGGAATGGGCATGTCGATCGCCGGGCTGGGCGCCGCGGGCGCCGCAAAACCTCCGCTTCCGCTGATCCCGCCCACCCCGGACTCGGATCCTGCGATATGGCACGTCGCTTCAGGCGGTCGGACCTTCGGCCCGTACTCGGTCGCTCAGCTGGGCCTAGCCGTGTCGGCTGGGCAGCTCACCGGAGAGAGCTTTGTGTGGACGGCGGGAATGGAGGCCTGGGCACCGATCGGACGCGTGCCGCGATTGGCCGTACTCTTGGCGCCGCCGCCTCCTCCCCCGCCGGCGGCGTGAACGTTCGCCTCCTTCATCGCCCCATCAGGACGATCTTCGTCGTCACCACAGCTCCGGGGCTCTCCAGCCGCGCGAAGTAGACGGCTGAAGGGAGCTTCGCGCCCTTGTCGTTCAAGCCGTCCCAATTCACGACGTGGGGGCCCGCGGCCAACGTCCCCTCGGTGAGGGTGCATACGCGCCTCCCCGCGACGTCGTAGAGCACGAGGCGCGTCCATCCCTCCATGGGAACGGCGAAGCGAATGGCCGCCCCCTCTATCACCGGATTGGGAGCCGCGGCAAGCAGGAGACGGGGCACACGCCCGTCCTCTGCAACCGCGGTCGGCGCCGCGGTCACCGCCCGGAACGCGTTCACCTTCACCCCGATTGGATGATCAAAAGCCAGGGCATCGCCGGTGTCGATCAGCTGCTGCGCCACCATCTGCGGCGTCAGGTAGGGATAGCGGGCGCGCACAAGAGCGCACACGCCGGCCGTCAGCGGGCACGCGAAGGAGGTCCCGTCCCCATACATGTATGGGTTCACTCCGTCCCATCCAAAGAAGAAGATGTAGATCAGCTGGTCCAGGTCGGTGAACGTGTAGTTTTGGCAGATCGTGGACCACATGGAGCTTCCTGGTGCCGCGACGTCCACCCAGGGACCCCAATTCGAAAAGAAGGCCCGGGTATTGTCGAAATCGGTGGCGGCCACCGCGAGGACGTTGTTGCAGGCGGCCGGGTAGACGCGGACGCTATCGCTGTCGTTGCCCGCCGCCGCCACGCATAAGGCTCCCGAGTACGTGGCCATGTCCACAAGGGCCTGGAAGAATTCCGGCACTCCCAGATCGCCGGGCCCGCCGAAGCTCATCGAGATCACGGATGCGCGCTCATCCACGGCGTAGGCGAACGCCGCCGCGATGGCGCTGGACGTAAGGCCGCTGTCCGGACGCGAGACCTTGAGCGGCATGATGCGGGAGTTCCAGCCGGCTCCCGCGATGCCGTCCCCGTTGTCCGTGGCCGCCGCCGCGATGCCCGCGCACATGGTGCCGTGGAATCCGACATCGATGCCCGAGGCGTCCGGGGTGTACTCGGGCTTCGGATCGTTGTCCCCCGAGCCAAAGTCCCACCCTTCGAAGTCGTCGACCAAACCGTTGTGGTCGTCGTCGATACCGTTGCCCGGGATCTCGCCCGGGTTGTGCCAGATCCGGCTCGCGAGGTCGGGGTGGGACGTGTCCACACCGGTGTCCATGATCGCGATCACGACGGATGTGTCCCCGCGCTCGACGTCCCATGCGTACGGCAGGCCGACGTCGGCGAAGCCGCCGTCGTCTACGTACCACTGGTAGAACAGGTATGGATCGTTGGGTTGCGTGAGCAGCAAATCGAAGCTGTAGTTGGGGCTCGCGGCGCGAAACGCACCGGTTGCCTGCAGCGTGCGGGCCGCTCCGACCGGGTCGAATCCGGGTCGGGCGCTGGTGAGGAGCCAGATCCTCTCGCGTCGTGCGGCACCCCTGCCAGGTGTGGGCCCCAGGAGGCGCGATCGGTCCAGGCCGAGGCCAGCGAGGACACCGGCCGCGCGGCCATCGTGTGAGAGCAGGGCGCCACCGGGGCTCACGCCGAGGACACCTTCATCGGCGATGACCACGACTTCGCCCGGTGCGAACGGGAGATTCCGATGCGTGCGACGCGGTCCGACTCTCGACGCCCTTCCACCGGGTGAGGGCATGCGCGGCGGGACCGTGATCGATGCCCCGATGGGGAGCGGATCGCGCGCGGCGGCAAACGACATCGGTGCGATGAGCAGGGTGAACGCAAGGATCGGTAGAGCGGGACGGAACGATTTAGAGATTCGTTGAACCACGGCTGGCCCCCTATACGTCTCCGGACGGCAGCCCGCCGCAGTGCGCGGGTGCGATCGAGGAGCTCGACGCTTCGAGCCGCTCTCGCAGCTGCGCCATCTAGGCCTCCCGAACTTCCAGAGTGATATGGTCTTGTAGCGGAACGCTCGCGGTCTGCGCGAGCCAAGCGCCGAGCAGGTGCGTTCTCCCACCATGTCCCAAATATCGGCGGGGATGAATCTTTACGGAGAAGATTATGGGTCAGGTAGGGCGTGCGATCTCAAGGCGGGTCCATGATGCGTTGGACGTGGTCCGATTCATCCAGCCGCGGATCGAGCTCACGTCCTCGTCGGCTGGGGAACACGGATCGGCGGCAGCGTCTCTTCGATGCGGCGCCGGCGCGGCTCAAGCCACGGAGGGAGCCTCAGCGCGGAGCCAAGCTGACCCGGCTTCTCATCAAGCGTGAACCCGGGCGGATCCGTAGCGATCTCAAAGAGCACGCCGCCGGGGTCCCGGAAATAGATCGAGTGGAAATACTGTCGATCCACGACCGGGGTGACATCGAGTCCCGTCTTTGCAATCTTCTCCCGCCATCCGAGCTGATCCTCTTCCGAAACGCTGCGGAACGCGATGTGATGCACCGTGCCCACCGCGACGACTCCGGGTTGAATCTCGGGGGCGCACACGAGGTCGATGGCGGCTCCACGCTCTCGATGCCCACTGACGTGGCGGTAACGATTCCCTTCCTTGCCGCCGGCTTGAAATCCCATGGTGGTCAGGAGCTCGGCGGTGCGCTCGAACCCGGCGACCGTGAGCGTGACGCCGTGAAACCCTCGAATCGCGTGGGCGGCGGGTATCGTCCCCTCCTGCCAGTACGACCAGCCGGCCACGCCTTCCTGCTCGACCAGCTCGAGCTTCAGTCCATCGGGGTCGTAGAAAGGAAGGACCCGCTCGCCGAACCGCTCCTCCACGGAATCGAAGTCGACGGCTTGCCCCGCCAGGCGCTCCGTCCACCAGTCGAGGCTGCCCTGCGGCACCGCGAACGCGGTCGCCGTGGCCTGCCCGGTGCCGCGGCGACCTCGAGGAGCGCCGGGCCATGGGAAGAAGGTGAGGATCGTCCCCGGGCGCCCCACGTCGTCTCCGTAGTAGAGGTGGTACGTTCCCGGATCGTCGAAGTTGACGGTGCGTTTGACGAGGTTGAGTCCGAGCACGACGACATAGAAGTCGACGTTGGCCTGCGGGTCGCCGGCCAGGGCGGTGACATGGTGCAGCCCCTTGATCGGTTCCATTGGCATCGCCCTCGGTTGAGACCTCGTGCGTCCGGCTAGCCGCGTCCCATGAGCCGGAGATACTCGCGGTCCCACGCGGCGGGAACGCTCTCACGTGGAGAGTACGGTCCGGGCTCGTACCGGCGGGATCCTATGCCGAGCTGGCTCCGCTCGACGATGTCCCAGTCCTGCCGGTTGGTCAGGTCCCAGAATTCGATCGCGTCCTTGATGTTGTTGGCCGTGT
>VBOX01000010.1 GCA_005893265.1 Candidatus Eiseniibacteriota bacterium
TGACGCTCATGAACGCGGGACCGGCCACCTTCGTGAAGGTCAGAGCATCCCCATCCGGATCCCTCGCCGTGAGCGCCTGGTCCGCCGTCGCCCCCTCGTCCACCGTCATGTTGGACGGCGCTGTCAGGGTCGGAGGCTGGTTCACGTTGTTCACCGTGATCGTGAACGACTTGTCGTCGCTCAAGCTTCCATCGCTCGCCCGGACCGTCGCCCCAAAGGTCCCCGAATCCGTGAATCCGGGTGCCAAGTGGACGTTCCCCGTCGTGTCGTTCGTTGTCGAGACGTTCATGAACGCCGGACCGGCCACCTTCGTGAAGGTCAGAGCATCCGCGTCCGGATCCCTCGCCCTGAGCACCTGATCCGCGGTCGCACCCTCGTTCACCGTCATGTTGGCCGGCTGCGTCAATGTCGGTGGGCGGTTCTGCGGCACCCCCGGATTCACCGTGATCGAGAAGCTCTTCGTGTTCGTCAGGTCGCCATCCGAGGCCGTAGCGGATGCCGCATAGGGCGAGCCCGCCGCGTCACCCGCGATCGGTGCTACGTGGACGTTTCCCGTCGTCGCCGTCGCCGTCGTGACCGTCATGAAACCGGGTCCCGTCGCCTTCGTGAACGTCAGGGCGGTTCCGTCCGGGTCGGATGCCGTCAGCGTCTGATCCGCCGTACTGCCCTCGGTCACCGTCATGTTCGTGATCGCCGCCAAAGTCGGAGCGCGGTTCACGTTGTTCACGGTGATCGTGAGGGTCTTGTCGCTGTTCAATGAGCCGTCGCTCGCGCGAACTGTCGCCGGGGCGGTCCCGGCGTTCGTGAATCCGGGTGCGAGATGGATGTTCCCCGTCGTGGCGTTCGTCGTGGTTACCGTCATGTACGTCGGCCCGTCGACCTTAGCGAACGTGAGCGGGTCGCCGTCCGGATCGGCTCCCGTGAGTGACTGATCCGCCGTCGCGTTCTCGTCCACGGTCATGTTGGCCGGCTGATTGAGCGTGGGCGCCTGATTCGCATTCGCGATGTCCAGGACGGTATTCGTGGCGGCCGTCCCGCCGGCACCGTCATTGACCGTCCAGACGACGTTGTAGGAACCGGCATCGCTGAATCCGGGAGTCCCGGATATCGTGGCCGTGCGCGGCGATGGACCCGGCGTCGCCGTGAACGACAGGTCAGCCGGTTTGCCGGACTGCGTGATCGTCAGGTTGTTCGCCGCGTCCGCATCCGTCGCGGTGGCGGTGATGGTGGTCATCAGCGAACCCTCGACGGCCGAAGCCGTAGCGGGCGCCGTGATGTTCGGGAAGGTGTTTGCTCCCGCGGGTGCGAGCGCGCCATCCGAGTCGTACCAGTCGGTCGGAATCCCGCTGACCGCCCCGCACGGGTCGGCCCGATCGCCGAGGACATACGTGTTTCCAAACACGAAGGCTGGGCACGCCGTCCCAAACGCCGTCCCGAAGCTGTTCGGATCCAACGGAAGGTTCGGGTACCGAGGGAAGGTGATCGCCGGCGATCCGCTCGTGATCGTGACCGGGATCTTGCCAATGGAGATCAGCCCCGGATTCGTGAACGAGCCTGCCGGCTGCCTCTGGTAGGTGAACTCGACGTCATGAGTGTCCTGAAGCTGCGTCTGAAGCGTCGCGTATGCCGAAGAGTCCGGGGTGAACGTCCCCCACGTTACCGCCCCGCCCACCGCGCTCAAGTAGACCTGAAAGCTGAAGATCGTGAGCTCTCCGGCCAACGGAGTCGCGCCGCAGTTCGCCGCCGTATGCGAGTTACACGTCTGGAGAGAACCGTCCTTGTCGTGATTGGTATCGAGCGTGATGGACAGGATCGTCGTCCCGGTCGCCCTCATCCGCGTGTTGTCGGTCGGGTTGTCCGTGGTGATCTTGATGTACTGAGCCGCCGCGGACCCGGCGAAGCACGCCGAGATGAGCATACCGAGAGTGACCACTCGTACCGCCGTCTTCATGAATCCCTCCTCTGGCATTGGATGGGTAGGAACACTGCTGATGCTGAGGGATAAACGACAAAGGTCCGATGCGTGGACAGCACCCCTCCGGCGACTATGCACGGCCACAGGGACACTTGAGGCGAAAGTGAGTGGCGGGGGGATCTCACTATCCTGTTGGCTGCGCGAGTTGACGGACCTAATGGCTTATGAGATCAGTAGATTTTAGCACAAACGGGGCCGCACTTCAAGACCCCAGCACAAGATACCAGCCTACGTAGGGGTGGCTACGCGCTTACGGAGCGCCCCCCGAATCAGCTCCCCCTGCTCCCGGGTCCCGACCCCGCTGTCCGTGCCTACCGAGCGTAGCTGGCGGGTAGCGAAGAGCTCGGCTACGGACTCCTCGATCAGCCCACCCCCCTCCTGCTCGCCGAGATGGTCCAAGAGCAACTGCGCCGCGAGGATCGAGCCAATGGGGGATGCCACGTTCTTCCCCGCATGCTTGGGCGCGGAGCCGTGGATCGGCTCGAACATGGAGACCCGACCCGGGTGAATATTCCCTGAGGCGGCGACCCCCATCCCCCCTTGGAGCGCGGCCCCCAGGTCGGTCAGGATATCGCCGAACATGTTGGAAACAACGATGGTGTCGAAGCTTTCCGGATCCTTGACCATCCACATGCATGCGGCGTCGATGTATGCGTGCTCCCGCGCGATGTCGGGATACTCGCTGCCTACCTCCGCGAACGCGCGCGTCCAAAGGTCCATCGCCCCGACCGCGTTGGCCTTGTCGACCAGCGTCAGCTTCCGCGCCTTCGCGCGGCGGCGGGCGAGGTCGAACGCGTAGCGGATCACCCGCTCCACCCCCTTCCGCGTGAAGATCATTTCCTGAACCGCGACCTCGTCGGGCGTCCCCTTCTTCAGGAACCCGCCGATTCCGGCGTATACGTCCTCGGTGTTCTCGCGCACCACCATCATGTCGATGTGTTCGGGACCTTTTCCCTTGAGCGGGCAGAGGTCGGCGGCGAACAGCTTGATCGGACGGAGATTGACGTAGAGATCGAGACCGAATCGGATTCCGGAGATGATCGCCCTCTCCAGCAACCCGACGGGAAGCCTTGGATCGCCGATCGCGCCGAGGAGGATCGCATCCTGGCCCCGCATCTCCTCGAGGGCCGAGGGGGGGAACGTCTCCTTGGTTTTCATGTAGTGGTCTGCGCCGAAGGGATACGTGGTCAGCTCGAGCGAGAAGCCCCGAATCCCGGCGACCAGGCGGAGCGTCTCGACCCCTTCGCGTGTAACCTCAGGGCCTATTCCATCTCCGGGCAGGATCGCGATCCGGTAGGACTTAGCCAACGCGGGCCGTCCCTGCCTTGGGCTTCTTGAACGCGCGCACGATCTCCGAGAGCTCGCCATCCTCGAAAACGGTTTCTCGCTGCTTCGCGAGCTGGAAGATGTGCCCCACCAGCTTGGGATCCGGCTCTTCGCCGTGCTCGATAAGCCAGCAGATCACGTTCGACTCTCCACACATGGGCCCCACGTCGATCTGCTGCTTGAGCCCGAGCCAGTCCGCGGGAACGCTCGAGTAGACCCGGTCCGCGAGCCAGGCGTCGCCCTTCTTCCTCGCCTTGATCACCGCGGCGGCGTGGACGCCCGTCGCCGTGCGGAACGCATCCCGGCCGAGCGCCGGGTAGTTGTAGGGAATCGGCACGCGGCACGCCCGCGACACGAGCTCGCAGTATTCGGGGAGCGCCGTGAGGTCGCTCTCGAGCCAGCCGAGAAGCTTCAAGTTCACGAGGATGAGATCGTGCGGCGCGTTCCCGACCCGCTCGGTGCCGTCCACGACCTCCCGCATGAAGCGGATGACCCGCGCGGCCCCGTCCGGCGTCGCGTGCCCCACCGTGTCCGAGACGCAGACGCGCCGGGCGCCACATTCGATCGCGGTGGTGTAGAGCTTCCGCAATATCTCCGGGCGCGCGCGCGTTGTGTCCTCGGTGACGTACATGACCGGGACGCCATTCCGGACCGAGTACGTAACCGCTTCCTCGGTGTGCCGGAGCATTCGTTCGAGATCCCAATCTTCAGCGTACTGGCGGATGGGGCTCGACCCGATGAAGGTAGCCGCCTCGATCCTGAGCCCGGTCTTCTGCGTGATCTCGATGATGGGATCGATGTCGGCCTTGAGCGTGCGCGCGGCGCAGTAGGGCTCGATCGCGAGCTTCGCGCTCACGATCTCCTTCGCGAGAGCGAGCGCCGCGTCCCGGGCGCGTGGACCCGCCCCGGGAAGACCGATATCGTTTCCGTGCACGCCGATCCGGGCCTGGAGGTGGAGCGCGCGGATCTTGTCGGCGATCGCCGGATCTGCGACGGACGGGGACTGGAGCCCGTCACGCAGGGTCTCGTCCACGACTTGGACCCGTCGGGGTGGGCGCTGGGGAGCGCTGTCTCCCACGTTCCAGTCGTAGATAAGCTCCCGCTCGCTGGGATGGCTCACGGAATCGATTCCACGACCGCCGCGATGCCTTGGCCCCCGCCGATGCAGGCCGCGGCCACGCCCCACCGCTTCTTCCGGCGTCTCAGCTCATACAAGAGGGTCAGGATGAGCCGCGTCCCGGTCGCGCCCAGAGGATGTCCGAGCGCGATGGCACCGCCGTTTACGTTTGTCTTCTCGCGCGGGTTTCCCAGCTCCTTCTCGACCGCGAGGTACTGCCCCGCGAAGGCCTCGTTGATTTCGAATAGATCCACGTCATCAACGCTGAGATTGACCTGCTTCAACGCGGCGCGAGTCGCCGGAACCGGGCCGATCCCCATCACGTCCGGATCGACCCCGGTCGCGGCCCACGACGCGATCCGGCCGATGGGTTTCAGGTCCCGCTTCTCGGCATGCCGCGCGCTCGTGATGACGAGCGCCGCCGCGCCGTCCACGATCCCGCTCGCGTTCCCCGCGGTGACGAAACTGTCCTTGCCGAACGCGGGCCCGAGCTTCGCGAGCCCCGCCAATGTGGCGCCCTCGAAGCAGTGATCGTCCTTCTCCACCGGCTTCGCGTCGCGGCCGGGGGGCGTCACGGCCACGATCTCCTCGCTCAGGAGGCAGGAGTCGATCGCACGCCTTGCCTCCGTGATGCTCCGGAACGCGTAGGCATCCTGCTCCTCGCGGCTGATGTTGTACCTGCGCGCGAGATTGTCCGAGGTCTGCGCCATGTAGCATCCGCAGTAGGAATCCCTGAGCGCGACCATCAATGTGTCCTCGAGCGCGCCCTGTCCCAGCTTGATCCCCGAGCGCGCGCCCCGGATGACGAACGGGGCTTGGCTCAGGTTCTCCATGCCCCCCGCGAGCACGAAATTGGCTTCGCCGAGGAGAATCATCTGCGCGCCCGATACGACGGACTGAATGCCCGATCCACAAAGCCGGTTCACCGTGAGCGCCGGGACGGGTACCGGGACGCCGGCCTTGAGGCCCACGTGGCGCGCCCCGTAGAGAGCGTCGCCGCTCGTTTGGAGCGCGTTCCCCATGACGACGTGGTCGAGGATGTCGGGCGGGACCTTCGAGCGCTCGAGAGCCGCCTTCGCGGCCAAGGCTCCCAGGTCGATCGCGGAAACATCCTTGAGCGCCCCGCCCGGCTTCCCGTTTCCCGCGCGCCCCCCCACCCACTCGGTCATCGGGGTTCTCGCCCCGTTCAAGATCACGATTTCTTCGCGCGCCATAGAGGTACCCGCTTTCCCTGGTTAAGACTTGGCGTAGTCGTAAAAGCCGCGGCCTGATTTCCGGCCCATGTAGCCCGCCAGCACCATCCTTTTCAAGAGCGGCGGCGGGGCGAAGTGCGGCTGGCGGAACTCCTCGAACATGATGTTGGCGATGTAGTAGGTCGTGTCCAGACCGACGAAGTCGAGAAGCGTCAGGGGCCCCATCGGATAGCCGCAGCCCAGCTTCATGCCGTTGTCGATATCTTCCCGCGACGCGAGCCCCGATTCAAGCAGCCTCACAGCGTCCAGCAGATAGGGGACCAGAAGGCGGTTTACGACGAAGCCTGGCGTGTCCTTGCATACGACGGCCGTTTTCCCGAGCTGCTCGACGAAACCGCGGGCACGCTCGAACGCCTGGTCCGACGTCGGGAGGGCCCGGATGATCTCGACCAGCTTCATGAGCGGCACGGGGTTGAAGAAGTGAAGCCCCAGCACGCGCCCGGGGCGTGTGGTCGTGGCCGCGATCTCCGTGATGGAAAGCGAAGAGGTGTTGCTCGCGAGCACGGCGTCCGGCTTGACCAGCTTGTCCAGCGTCGAGAATACCTCGCGCTTGGCTCCGATCGACTCGACCACCGCCTCCACCACCAGCTCGCAACCCGCCAGATCCTCGAGCTTGGTCGTCCCCTTGATGTTCGCGAGGACCCGGTCCTTGTCCTCCGCCGTCACCTTTCCCTTCGCCACGCCGTCGTCCAGGAACTTGCGGATCCGCCCCAGCCCCTTGTCGAGGAGCGGCTGATCCACCTCCCGGACGAACGTCTCGATCCCCGCCTGGGCCACGACCTGGGCGATCCCCGCTCCCATGAGCCCGCAGCCAACCACACCGACTCGCTTCAACGCGGCCATGCTCAGCTTCCTCCTTGGGTCAGTTCGAGCGCGATTCCCAGCCCGCCGCTCACGCACAAAGTCGCGAGCCCCCGCGCGGCCTTGCGCCGTTTCATTTCGTGCACGAGCGTCGTCACGATGCGCGCCCCGGTGCACCCGATCGGATGCCCCAGCGCGATCGCCCCACCGTTCACGTTCAATCTGCTTCGATCCATGTGTAGCTCGCGGTCGCACGCCAGCACCTGCGCGGCGAACGCTTCGTTCAGCTCGATCAAATCGAAATCGCCGAGGGCGAGCCCGGTCTTCGCCAGGAGGCGGCGGGTAGCGGGCACGGGCCCGATTCCCATGATCGCGGGATCCACCCCGACCACCTCGCTCTCCCCGACCCACCCGAGCACGTCGAGGCCGCGCTCGCGCGAGACGGATTCCGCGGCGAGCACGAGGGAGGAGGCGCCGTCGGTGATTCCCGAGGAGTTCCCAGCGTGCACGGTCCCTCCTTCGCGGAACACGGGGGGGAGCTTCGCCAGATCCTCGAGCGTCGTGTCCGCGCGCGGGTGCTCGTCCGCGGTGACGAGGCGCTCCTGTCCCTTCCGATCCTTGACTGCGACCGGGGCGATCTCGCAATCGAAGCGCCGTTCCGCGATCGCGGCGGCGGCCCGGTGCTGGCTCTCGAGCGCGAATCGGTCCTGCTCCTCGCGACCGATCTTGTAGAGGTCAGCAAGCTTCTCCGCGGTTTCCCCCATGAGCATCCCGCATATAGGGTCCAGGAACCCGTCGCGGTACATCCCGTCCACCAAAGGTGCGTTCCCGAGCCGGTACCCCGTCCGCGCGCGGTCGAGCAGATAGGGAACGCGACTCATGCTCTCCGTCCCCCCGACTAGCACGAGCCGCGACTTACCCACGCGGATGTGCTCGGCCCCGAGGATGATCGACTGGAGCCCCGAGCCGCAGGCCTGGTTGGCTGTGAACGCGGGCCGCTCGTGCGGGATTCCCGAGCGGACCAGCACCTGCCGCGCCACGTTCGGCCCTCCCCCGGCCTGGCGCGCGCAGCCGTAGATGAGCTCGTCCACGTCAGCGGGAGAAACCCGGGCGCGCTCGAGCGCGGCGCGGGTCGCCGCGACACCGAGATCCGCGGCGGTCAGATCCGCGAAGGCGCCGAGGAAGCGCCCGATCGGGGTACGGACCGCGGCTGCGATGGCAACACGTTCCATGGTGTTGCTTTAGATGCCGGCTCTCAGGCGCCGGTGAAGGTGGGCTTTCGCTTCTCGAGGAAGGCCTTGAGCCCTTCGTGCATGTCCTTCGTTGCGGCGAGGAGCCCGAAGTGCCCCGCTTCGCGCTCGAGCCCCTGCGTGAGATCGGTCTCGAGCCCGCGGATGGCCGCGTCCATGGCGTATCGGATGGCGAGGGCGCCGCGGCTCAGGATCTCACCGGCCACCTTCTCGCAGTGCGGCAACAGATCGGCGGGCGGGAGCACCCGGTTCACGAGCCCGATCCGGAGCGCTTCCTGCGCGTCGATCATGCGGGCGGTGGTGATCAGCTCGAGCGCCACGCCCAGACCCACGATGCGCGGCAGCCGCTGCGTCCCGCCGTAGCCGCGATCACCGGCTTCCCCAGAAGCTCGATCTCGCGGAGCGCTAATTGCCCGAGCTTCGAAGAGGCTTCCCCTTGGAGCGGGGTCATCACGGCCAGCTCATTGATGTCGGCTCCGGCCACGAACGCCTTCTCGCCGGAGCCGGTCAGGATCACCACCCCCACGTCGGGGTTGTCCCGAAGCGACGAGAAGACCGCGTGGATCTCCCGCACGGTCTTCTCGTTCAGGGCGTTCAAGACCTTGGGGCGGTTGACCGTGACGCGTGCGATCCCGTCCTTTACGTCGAGGATCAGGTTTTCATAGGTCGTGGCGGTGACCGTAGTCATAGGCGGCGGATTGTACTACGGATTCACCGCTAGCCCCACCCTGAACGCCCTTTCCAGGGCCGGAAACCCCTTCACGTCAGAATACTTACGGTCGAGCGCGTTTTCGACCCTCAGGCGGAGCTCCGCTGGGATCCAACGCGCCAGGGATGCGTTGACACCCAGATCCAGCGAGGCGCGCTCGGGCGTGTCGCCCCTCAGCACGTGCCCGTCCGCGTCCACGAACACGAACGGATCGAGCATGGACGCGCTCCACCAGAAGTCGGCCACCGCCACCAGCCCGTGCGCGGCCTCGGCCTCGACCGACCCCCCCGCGCGCCACTCCGGCCGCTTGGCGAGCCGCGCGCCCGTTACGAGGTTCTTGCCGAGGAGATGCGCTGCGCGTGCCTCGATCGAGAGGCGCGGGCTCGCGTGGAAGCGCGCCGAATACTCTTCCCCCTCGATCCGGGCGCTGCCCACGTTGTCGGCGACGAAGAAGGAGTTCGACTGGATGAGATCCCGGAAGCGCGTCGTGTACCACGTCGCCTTCGCGGTGACGCGGTCCTCGAGCCATGAGCCGTCCACCCCCCCTTCCCAGGTCAGGGAGCGTTCCGGCTTGAGCGTCGGAGAGCCGTAGCCCGGATAGAAAAGGTCGGTGAGGGTCGGAGCCGTGAACGCGCGGCCGTAGCCTCCTCGGAACTTCAAGCCGGCCTCGCGAAGATGGAACCCGAGCGAGACACGCGGAACGCCGTAGGCCCCGTACCGCGAGTGGTCCTCGAGCCTGATCCCGGTGTCCAGCAGCAGGCGCTCGCGCCATTCCAGATGCGATTGCGCGTAGACCGAGCGGCTCTGGAGGCCTTCCGCGACGTCGGTCACGCCGCCGAACCCACCAGAATTGGAGTCGTCCAGCCTGTCCACGGTCTCGGCGCGATACTCCGCCCCGAGCACGGCCTCAACCCAGGAAGCGATGTCGAATTTTCCGCGCAGCGACGCGATTCCGCGCGAATTGTCGAGCTGCGTGCGCTGGTAATCCGTCGTGGAGGGCGGATTCGGAGGATTCCGGTTCTCGATCTGGCCCGTGAATCCCGATACCTCGGCCTCGAGTGCCGCGCGCGCTCCGAATCCCCGCTCGTAGGTCACGCTCCCCGCGAGAACGCGGTCCTTTTCGCTGTTGTTGGGGTCGCGGACCTGCTTGAGCGAGCCGAAGGGAGAGAGCGTGGTGTCGGACGCGTCGAAGAGGAAATCGTACGGGAGCTCCTTATCCCCCTGTGTCGCGAGTGCGCTCACTCGAAGGCGCTCCCCCCCGATCGGGGCCTCGAGGTGAAGTTGTCCATTGACCCCGGAATAGCCGTCCCGCGGTCCACGCCCTTCCGAGGTGAGGCGGGTAAGCGAAACGCCGGCCCGTGAGGCGCCCAGGGGAGTTCGCCACGCGACGCCCTGCCGGAACGTCCGTCCTTCACCGTACTCGGCGAAGAGCCTTCGTTTCGGCGCTTCGGACGAAGGGGCGTTCAGGATCTGGATGACGCCCCCCACCGCACCGGATCCGTACAGGGAGGAGGCCGGCCCACCGAAGACCTCCACCTGGTTTTCCCCCGCGCCCGTTAGATCCGCAAAATCGAAGCTTCCAAGCCACGGCCCGTTGAGGGGGATGCCATCGTAGAGAACCAACGTATGCCGGGGATCGGCGCCCCGGAGGCGCACGTCCGTGAGCTTACCCAGTGTCCCGGCCCGCTGAACGTCGATGCCCGGCACCAGGCGGAGCGCGTCGGAAAGGGACGGGGGGCGCCGCGCCTCCAGGCGCTCCTGCGTGATCACGGTGACATCGGAAGGCACGCGGTCGAGGCGGATCGGAAACCTATCCGGCGTGACGACGATGGGCTCGAGGCGATAGCGGGGACGCTCCGGCGCGGGCTCGGCGGGCGGCGCCGAAGGAGCGGGGGACCCTTCCTCATCGTCCGGGAGTGCTACCCCGGTGATCGAGAAAGTCAGCGAAATAAAGAGAAGTACGGCGAAAACGGGGCGGAAAATCGAAGCGAGCGGTCCCATGGTCCTCCCTCTCGAAGGACGTGGTGAATCTGGAAAGCGGGCCGGTCTCCTGACTCGCGGATCGTTCTCAAGCGGCGCCTTCCCGGGCTCAACCCAGTGGCCTGATGCCGCTCTCGTCACCGCTCACAGTGGCGGGGCCGTGTCGGATTCGCACCGACTTCCCGGGCCTCCAGAGGGAGGCCCTTCCCACTCTCGCCGCGGCCGACGACGCGGCCGCAGCGACTCCGAGCATAGCTCAACCCCGCGGGGTTGTGAAACGCTAGAACTTCACCTGCGGCGCGGTCCGCGCGCTGGCGGGCGCCTCGAACAGCGGGTGCTGCTCGAAGTTGAACGCCGAAGCGACGAGGTTCGCCGGGAACTGGCGGATGTGCGTGTTGTACGCACGGACGATCTCGTTGTAGCGCATGCGCTCCACCGAAAGGCGGTTCTCCGTCCCGGCCAGCTCGTCCTGTAATCGCTGGAAGTTCTCGCTGGACTTGAGGACGGGATAATTCTCCACGACCACGAGGAGTCTCGCGAGGGCGCCCGATAGCTCGTTGTTCGCCTGGATCTTCTGCGAAACGGTCTGCGCGCTCCCGATCCTGGCGCGGGCGTCGGCGATTGCTCCGAATATCGTCGTCTCCTGCTTGGCGTACCCCTTCACGGTCTCGACCAGATTCGGGATCAGGTCGTACCGGCGCTGGAGCTGATTCTCCACCTGCGCCCACGCGGTCTTGATCTGTTCCTGCTCGGAAACCATCTCGTTGTAGGTGGTGCGCACGTACCCGGCGATGAAGAGCACGATGAGAAGCAATCCGCCGAGCAAGAGCCCCGCGACAATCCAGGGATTCACGCGTGATGCCATCGATCTCCTCCTTAGGCGTCCCGGGACGGAGCCGACATTCGCTCCGCCGATACGAGCAGCTGGTTCAGGATTTTCAATGTGGAGTCCAAGAGCTCGACCGCGTCGACTCGGTCTCGCTTCGTCTCTCGCAACGTGAGAAGCCGCATGAATGCAGCGGCGTCAACGCCGAATGCGGCCGCGCAGCGCTCGGCCAGGTCGCGTTTCAATCGAGGAATCGGTTGCCCCGAGAGGTGGAGGAGGCCCGAAGCCGATGCCGCGATCGAGTTGAGCGCGTGGAGGGCCCAGACTCTCGCGCCACCGCGGGTCCCGGCCAACGCAACGTAGCTCAAACCCAGCCCGAGCTCTTGGGCTCGGAGAACCCGCTCCACCTCGAGCCTCAATTCGTCGCGGGCGATGACCAGGGGCCCGAAGTAGTCTACGCCGTGGATCACCTGGTGCCCTTCCCGGATCAGGAGGTATTCGAGCGGGTAGGAGTCGAGTGAGCGACGCAGGGACTCCTCCGAGAGAAGCAGTGGCCGGACGAGCCGGGATCGCCTCCACTCCGGGTAGGCGCGGCTCAACGCCGAAAGCTCCGCGGCCCCCAGCGTGGAGAACACGAACGCGACGTTCACGTCAGAGTATGCGGCATGAAACTCCCCGGAGACGGCGCTGCCATAGAGCGCCGCGCCGCGGAGCTTCTCCCCGGCCGCGCGGCATGCCGCGTCCACCGCGCGACGGGCCGCCTGGCGCGGGTCGAACCGGCTAGGCCACATGGGCCCCTCCGCCGCTCCGACGCGCGTTGAGCTCAGAACCCACCACTCGCTCCTCCTCCTCCGCTCCGGCCGCCGCCGAAACCACCGAAACCGCCACCGCCTCCACCACCGAATCCGCCCCCCATCCCCCCGAACCCGCCGAACATTCCTCCATAGCCGCCGGGCCCGGGCCCGTCCCACCATCCGCGCCCGGTCCAGGTCCAGCCGCGCCGCCGAAACGCCATACGGGAGATGACGCTCACGATCAGGGCTACGAACATCGCGGCGAGGAAAACCCCTTGCCGGCCGCCCTCTTCCTCCTCGGGCTCCGGAGCGACCGCTCCCGTGATCGTCACCCCGCGGTCTTTGGCGATCACCCCCGCAACGGCGGCCGCGCCGCGCAAGAGGCCTTGGCCGATGCGACCAGCGGCCAGGTTCGGCGCCATCACACGCCGGATGATGGAGCCGCAAACGCCGTCCGGCAGGATGCCCTCGAGCCCGTAGCCCACTTCGATCCGAACCCGGCGTTCCTTGGACGCGAGGAGGATCAGGACCCCCTCGTCCGTTCCCTTCTTCCCGATTCCCCAAGCTTGGAAGAGATCGACCGCGACGGGCTCGACTTCCTCACCGCCGAGGTCCGGGAGCGTCACGACCGCGAGCTCCGCGCCGGTCTTCTCGCGAAGCTCCCGCGCGAGCGCTTCGATCGAATCGCGTGACGCCGGATCAACGATCCGGGCGAAATCGCTGACGTAGCCCTCGGGCTTGGGCCACGCGCGCGCGAACGCGTCGCTGCCGAACGCGAGCGATCCCAAGACCAGGATCGCGAGAAGGACCGGCCTAGCTCGAGCGATAGTTCGTGAACTGTAGATCAAGGCCGAAATCCTGTGCCTTGAGCGACGCGATCACGGCTTGGAGGTCGTCGCGGTTCTTCCCGGTAACTCGGACCTGATTTTCTTGGATCTGGGCCTGGACCCTGATCCCGGTCGCCTTGATGAACTTCACGATTTCCTTCGCGCGCTCGACGGGGATGCCCCGCTGGACCGTCACGACCTGGCGCACCGTCCCTTTGGCCGCGGGCTCGATCTTCCCATATTCGAGCGCCTTCAGCGAGACGCCGCGCTTCACCAACTTCGTCGTCAGGACGTCGATCACGGCCTTGAGGCGCGATTCGTCGTCCGAATGAAGCGTCAACGTCTCTCCGTCCAGCGTGATCTCGCTCACGCTTCCCTTGAAGTCGAAGCGCTGGCGGATCTCCTTCATCGCCTGCTGCACCGCGTTCGACGCCTCCATCATGTCCACCTCGGAGACCACGTCGAACGAGTTCGAACCCGCCATCCGATCTCCTCCTCCACGCGAGCCGCTTGCCGCACAAGAAGACGGGGAAGCAACGCTGGCAAGCGCGCTTCCCCGTCTGAAACAACGCTACTCTATGCAAATTGCCTGAGTTCCGGTCGAGCCCAAGTAGCGCCCGGCCCCGCAGGGCCGTGCCGCACGAGGCGAGAATTAGTGGCCCATCGTGTGGGTCGTATCGGACATCGTGCCGGTAGAGTCCGCCATGGTGCCGGCCGGCGGTGTCGTGCCCTGCTCCATGCCCTGCTCACCCTCCGTCCCCGTCTCCGGCTTCTTGGTGCAGCCGAGCGCGAAGAGAAGTGCGCACGTGAACACGAGAACCAGCGTGACCGCTAAAATCTTCTTCATTCCTCAATCACCTCCTTCCGGCAATCCGATTTCGGGCGTTCTTCAGTCCTGAACGTGATCGAAACGGCTGAGGCGAATAAAGCAAAACACCACTGCTCGCAGCGGTGCCTCGGGGAACAGTCTTGCTTTCGTGCCCATCGCGGTCATATCGATCCGCCTCAACGAGATGGGGCGGCAAAAGACGGCCGCACAGTACGCGGCCGGTCCGGGAGTGTCAAGACTCAATTGATCAGGCTGGGGATTATAAGGCAGCCAGCGCCCCCTCGAGATCCCGGATCAAATCGTCGAGGTCCTCGATGCCCACAGAAATCCTTACAAGACCGTCAGTTAAGCCAACGCTTTCTCGCTCCGATTTGGGGACCGAAGCGTGGGTCATGGTCGCGGGATGCGATATGAGGCTTTCGACACCCCCCAGGCTCTCGGCAAGCGCGAAGAGCCGCGTGGCCCGGAGGAACGCAGCGCCGCGCTCGATCGATCCGGTCTCGAAGGCGATCATGCCGCCGAATCCGGACGCCTGGCGCTTGTGCAGCTCGTGGCCGGGATGATTCTTCAACCCCGGGTAGAAAACCTTCTTCAATTTGGATTGCCCGGCGAGCCATTCGGCGATCGCCAGGGCGCTCTGGTTGTGCCGCTCCATGCGGAGAGCGAGCGTCTTGATTCCGCGCAGGCACAGCCAGCAGTCGAACGGCCCCGGCACGGCTCCGGCGGCGTTCTGGACGAATTGGAGCCGCTCGGAGGCAGCCGGATCGCTCGAGATCACGATGCCGCCGACCATGTCGCTGTGACCGTTCAAGTACTTCGTCGTGCTGTGCACGACCAGGTGGGCGCCCAGCTCGATGGGTCGCTGGAAATAGGGCGTCATGAAGGTGTTGTCGACCACCAAAAGGGCGTTCCTCGAGCGCGCCAGCTCTGCGAGGGCGCGCAGGTCCGAGACGATCATCGAGGGGTTGGTGGGGGTTTCCACGAAGAGCATCCGGGTGGTGGGCCGGAATGCCGCCTCGGTTGCCTTGAGATCGCCCGTGTTCACGTAGGTGAACGAGAGCCCGTACGAGGTGAGCACCTTCTCGAAGAGTCGGTAGGTCCCCCCATACATGTTGTTCGAGGCGACCACGTGATCTCCCGATTTCAGGAGGTAGGTGACCGCGGTGATGGCCGCCATTCCCGAAGCGAAAGCGAACCCGCGCGCGCCGCGCTCCAGGGTGGCCACGTTTTTCTCGAGCGCGAAGCGGGTCGGGTTTTGCGTGCGGGCATACTCGAATCCCTTGTGCTTGCCCAGCTCCTCCTGCACGTACGTCGAGGTCTGGTAGATCGGGACCGTGACGGACCCCGTGACCGGATCGGGCTCCTGCCCCGCGTGTACGGCGTCTGTGGAGAACCCCACGGGCCTAGGGATTGATGTACTCGAGGAGGTCAAAGCGGGTGAGGATGCCGGCGGGCTTCCCGTGCTGGTCCACGGCGACCGCCGCGTTGCTCGCGGCCAGGACCTTCATCACGCGTGGCAGATGCGCGTCGAGCGGCACGAGCGGAAGCGGCTTCTCGAGCAGGTACTCGACCCGCGTGTCCCCGTGCGCCGAGCCGTCCAGCACCTTTTGGAGCAGGACCCCCTCGCTCACCGAGCCCACGACGTTCCCCTCCTTGAGCACGGGGAGCTGGGAAATGTTGAACTCGCGGATCAGGGAGAGCGCCCGATCGACTGTGTCGTCGTAGTTGATCGATACGAGCGGCGGGATGTGGTTTCGTTTTCCGGTCATGACGTCCGCGACCGTGATCATGCTTGAATCGAGAAGACGGTTGTCGCGCATCCACTCGTCGGAATGGACCTTCGAGAGATAACGCTCCCCCGTGTCGGGAATCAGGACGACCACCACCTGTCCCGGCTTCGCCTGACGCGCCACCTGGAGCGCAGCGAAGAGCGCGGTGCCGCTCGAGCCGCCCGCGAGAATCCCCTCCTCGCGCGCGAGCCGCCTTGCGAGGTTGAGCGACTGCGCGTCGTTCACCGGGATGACCTCGTCGATCATGGAGAAATCGAGCGTGCCGGGGAGGAAATCCTCTCCGATCCCTTCCACCTTGTAGGTCTTGGCCGGAACCATCTTCTTCGTATAGAAGTAGTCTCTCAAGATCGAGCCGATGGGGTCCGCCCCAATCACCTTGATCTTTGGATTCTGCTGTTTCAGGTATCGCGCCGTACCGCTGATGGTCCCGCCTGTTCCCAGCCCCGCGACGAAGTAGTCCACCTTCCCTTCGGTCTGCTTCCAGATCTCCGGACCGGTGGTTCGGAAATGAGCCTCCGGGTTCGTGGGGTTGTAGTACTGATTCGCGAGGTAGGCGCCCGGCAACTCACGCCCGATCCGCTTGGCGACCTCGTAATACGATTCGGGCGAATCGGGCGGGAGCGCCGTCGGCGTGATCACGACCTCGGCGCCGAAGGATTTCAAAAGATTGATCTTCTCCTTGCTTACCTTGTCCGGCATCACGAAGATCGCGCGGTATCCCTTCACCGAGGCGACCAGCGCGAGCCCCATCCCCGTGTTTCCGGACGTCGCCTCGACGATGGTGCCCCCCGGCTTCAAGAGCCCCTTCGCTTCGGCTTCCTGGACGATCGCGACCGCGATCCGGTCCTTGACCGAGCCGCCGGGATTGAAGGATTCCACCTTCGCCAGCACCGTCGCCGGGCACTCGGCCGCGACGTGCCGCAACCGCACCATCGGGGTGTTCCCGACGGTTTCGAGGATGGTCTCGACGATCGGGGGCGGCCCGGGAGCGGTCCGTGTCTCGCGCACGGGTTCGGATGCAGTTTCGGTCGTGTTTTTCGGAGTCATCTCAGGGGCTGGGGATGGAGCGATGCGAACGTGAGACAACGCTACGTTCCCCGGCCGCCCGAGGTCAAGCGGGGAATTCCCGGACGCTAGGAGCCCGTGGGCACGGATTTCAGGAGCGTCTCGATGTGGCTCAACACCTCGGCGAAGTCGTACGGCTTGGTGATGAACCGATTCGCGCCCATCTCCATCGCGAGCAGCTGGTCGCCCTCTTGTGTCCGCGCGGAGAGAATGATGATGGGAATGTTCTTGTACCGCTCGTCGAACTTGAGAAGCCGGCAGACCTTGTACCCGTCGAGCTTCGGGAGCATGAGATCGAGGAGAATAATGTCCGGCTTGAGCTCGCGGGCCTTCTTCAGCCCCTCCTGTCCGTCGGATGCCGTATCCACGTGGTACCCGATCGCCTCAAGGCCGAACTGCAAGATCCGGACGAGGTCCGCTTCATCGTCCACCACCAGCACACGCGCGCGCGGCTGAGTCTGATTCATGACCATTCTCCTCCCTACGGCTCGAGCAAGTGCGGCGTGATGAAGATCATGAGATCCACCTTCTGCTTCGTGGTGGTCTTGTGGCGGAACAGAACTTTGAGGATCGGAATGTCTCCGAGGAACGGAACCTTCCGCTCGATCGACATGTCTACCGATCGGATGAGTCCTCCGATCATGACCGTCTCGCCGCTCTTCACTTCCACCTGCGTCGTGGCGGAACGAGTCGAGGTGACCGGGCGCTCGTTGAACTGGCCGCGGTATTCCACGATTTCGCTGATTTCCGGATTGACGGCGAGAATCATCGTGCTGTCCGGCCCCACGTGGGGCGTCACCAGGAGCCGGACGCCGACCTTCTTCTCGTCATAGCCGGAGATCTGGAGCGCCCCGGTCTGCTCCGCGTGCTCGTATCGAGCGATCGGAACGACGGTCCCGACGATGATCTCCGCCTCCTGGTTGTCGAGCGTGGTGATCTTGGGCGCGGAAACCAGGTTGGTGCTGGAGGACTGTTTCAAGATATCGAGGGCGACGCTGATCTCCTCGAACGAGAGCTTCCCGAACACGTAGTCCGCGGGAATCGCGAACGGAAAGGTCTGCCCCGGCGGGAACGCGGGTCCGATGCCGCCGACCTGATTATTCGGATTCGGGGTGGCGGTGAAGTCTCCCGACCCCGCCGATTTCGGGAACGGGAAGGTGGTGGGCAGCGTGGCCCCGTTCGCGCTCGCACGGATCTGCCAATCCACGCCGAGCTTCTCGTCCCGTCCCAGAGTGGTCTCGACGAGCTTCGCCTCGATCGCGATCAGCTTGGGCCTTACATCCATCTCGGAAATCACGCGCGCCACCTGCGCCAAGCGGGCGCTCGTGTCCGTGACGATGAGCGCGTTCGAGAAGGCGCTCGAGCGCTGAGCCAGACCCTCTTTCGACCGCCCGGAGAAGGGCTGCGCCTGCCCGTGCGGGCCCAGGACTTTTTGTACGGCTTCGGCCGCGGCGGCCGGATCGAGATAGCGGAGCGGGAAGACCTGCGACTGGATTCCCGTCGGGTTCACGACGAGAACCTTGTCCCGGAGCGTGTACTCGCATCCGGTCGCGTCGGCCACGTAAGCCATCGCCTGCTCCAGCGTCACGTTGTTCAGGCTCGCGGTGAGCGTGCCGCCGGCATCCTTGCCGACGACCACGCTCAAGCCGAACTGGCCCGCGATGAGACGGATCGCGTCCTGGACGCGCGCTTCCTTGAAATTGAACGACGCGCGGGCATCCTGCCCGGAGGCGACGCTCGTGGGACCGAAGGCCAACCAGGCGATCAGTCCCAGCACGACGGCCAGCCGTTTCATGATCCGTCTCCTTTGAGCATGAGCGTTGTGACGTTCCCATGGTCGAGGAGCATCACGGACTTCCGACCGATTTGGATTACCTCCCGTGAGCCGATGCGCTGTCCCTCGCGATAGATGTCGCCGTTGATGAGGGCTGTTTTCCCCAGCGGACCGTCCATGATCCCCTGCAGGTAGAGCCCGCTCCCCACCGGCGACGGCGTGGCCCGCGCCACCGGTCCCGCGGCGCCGGGGGATTCCCCGACGTCTGCGAGCCGCCTCTGGAATGGATCGCCTCCCCATCCCGGGGGCGTCATCGAAGCATGCGCCGCGTCGCGCTCTTCGTGCCGAACGGCTGGGATCGCTGGGGCAGGCGCCAAGGTCACGGCGGGGTTCTTGGCCCGGAGCGCTTTCTGCTTCTGATCGAGAACCTGGATCCAAAGGAGCACCCCGACAAGGAACGCCACCAGGACATACGTCCTCGGGTTCATGCCCCTTTTCATCTGATCGCGGAACCAATCCATCTCGTCCCTCAGGGCGTTCCATAGAGCCAGATCGTCACGTCAGCGGCCAGCTCGGGTTGGGGCATTCCGCTCTGCATGGCTATCGACCGCACCACCACGAGCTGGTCCAACGCTTCGATGTCGCCCAGGTACTCGCCCAGATCCTGGTACTTCGCGTGGATGCGAAATCGAAGCTCCGCCCGGCGATACGTCATGGGATTTCCCGCGGCATCGCTCACCGTCTCATCCGTCAGCGATCCTGCCGGCTGAATCAGCTCGGTCTTGACCTTGTGCCGGTTCGCGAGCGGCACGATGGAGCGCAGGAACCCCGCGACCATGTCGCCCGACGGAAGCGCCTTCCGCACGTGGAACGTCCAGAGATCCTGGCCGGGGTGTGCCTTCGCCCAACCCTCCATTTCCTGAATGCCGGATTGCAAGTCCACCAGCTCCGTCTGGAGACGCTGCTCGCCCGAACGGAGCGCCTTCGCTTCGCGCACCCTCGGCTCGACGTAAACCGTTCGCACGACCCCGACCGAGAGCACCAGCGAGGCGAATATCGCCGCGTGCCCCAGCAGCGGATGTCGAAGTGACACGGCCATGGAACTCCCGCTATTCCGCGATTCCGGCCGTGAGGGTGAAGCTGCTCACCGAACCCGTCACCGCTTGACATCCCTCGAGCCGGACCTGTCCGAAGATCGGCGACCGTTCGAGCGATTGCATCAGCTCCCCAACCACCTCTTCCGGTCTGCGGTTCTGCGTCCGAAGAAGCCCCATGAGGCGGATCTGCCTCGAGGGAGGTCCCGCCGCTTGAGCCGCGGTCGCGGCAGCAGTCCCGCTGCCCGGTTGCGGCTCGATGACCTCCATCGAGGTCAGCCTCACGTCGGGTCCGATCCGGTGGCTCAAATCGCGCAGAGCGTACGACCAGAGCACCTGACCTCCTGTCAAATGCGCGAGCAGATCGTGGAGCCTGGTCTCCTCCTCACGTGCCGCGCGGAACCGCCTCACCGCATCGACGCGCGGCGAGAGCTCCGTCAGACTCTGTTTGAGTACCTCGATCCGGCGACGCTCGCTCACGACCGTCATATGCGACGGAAGGGCCACCGAAACCAGGAGCACGGCGGCGGCCGCAGCCGCAACCCGCTGCGGAATCGCCTCCGCCAGCCGGTAGGGAACGCCCGCGCCGGCAGGGGTCGCGAAATTGAGCGCACCCCTCTCGGTCAGCGCGAGCCCGAGCCCCGCCTCGGAGGGCGAGCCCGCACCGGCCGCCGCCCCGCGCGCAGGCCGCGACGCGACATCCACCATGCTTTCTGCAAGATCGGCCCTGGCGACCGGTATCTTGAGGACGCCGGTCAGGTAGTCGGGGAGGTTCTTGACCCGGGAGCCCGAGCCCAGGAGCACCAGGCGGGTCACCGTCTCGCCCTGGAACTGCTCGTTGCAGTAGTCGAAGGAATTCCAGAGCTCCCGCACGAGCCGCTCGAGGATGGGTCGGAGCATGATCGAGACCGCGGAGAGCGGGATACGGCCCGCCTGCCGCGACTCTTCCTGACCGAAGGGGATCCCGTGCGCCTGCTTCAGGGCCTCCGCCTCCTCGAAGGAGAGCTCGATCGTTCCCTGCCCCGGTACGACGATGGCACGGAGCGCCTCCGTCAGAGTCGCGCCGCCGACCCCGAATTCGCGCGAGAAGCGGACGTCCTCCCCCTTGAGCACCGTGATGTGCGTGTCGACCGCGCCCATGTCGAGATAGGCCACGACCTCGTCCGCCGCGGTCGAGGCGGTCGCGCGGAGGAGCGCGCGAAGCGCGACCGGACGGATCGTGAGCACCGAGGCGCGTAGCCCGGACTCCTCGACCGCCTCGCGGATCTCGGTAAGCCGCCGCCTGAGCGCGACACAAACGTTGAGGAGAAGCTCGGTGCGTTCGGGGCGAACCTCGCGACCCACGACCTCGTAGCGGATCTCCGCGTCTTCGATCGGGAAGTTGACGTGCTTCCGGCACTCGAGTGCGAGCGCGGCCAGGAGGTCCGACCGGCTCATGTCCGGCAGCGACATGCGCCGGATCACGACGTCGCTCCCCGATACGGCAGCCGCGGCGTGCTTTCCCCGGAGCCCCAGCTGGCGGACCAGATCGCGGAGCGCGCTCTGCACAGCCGCCCGGCGCTCGGCCGGCTTCAGGTCCCCCGTGGGGAGGACACGCTCGGCGCTCTCGATGCGGGTCACGTGGGATCCGCGCCTCACCACACGCACCACACGCGCCGCGCGGTCGCTCAAGTCAACGCCCACGAGATCGGGCCAGGGCGTGGCAAGGAACGATCGGAGCCGCGACGGAATGCCCGAGCCGGCACGCGAACCCGAACCCGGGAGAAGGCGCGAGAGCGCGGTCCACAACGATCCTCTTTCAGCGTCGCTCATCAAGGCCCCCTTCTAGGTCCGTGTCTCGACCCAGGCAACCACCGCGAAGTTCACGACCTTGCGAATCTTGTTATTGTTTCGGTCTCCGATGTAATAGGCACCGTTGGAGCCGATGGCGATTCCGCGCGGCGTATCGAGCTGGGCAGCCGTGGCCGAACCGCCGTCTCCTGCCGAGCCCGCCGTTCCCGTCCCGGCGACCGTCGTGATCGTCCCGCCGGAGGAGACGCGGCGGATCCGATTGTTGACGGTGTCCGCGATGTAGAGGTCCCCGACCGAGTTCAGGTGCATCGCCTCGGGCGCGTTGAGCTGCGCCGAGGTCGCGGCCCCGCCATCACCAGAAAAACCTGCCGTCCCGGTGCCCGCGTAGGTGGTGATGATCCCGGTCACTGCCGCGACCTTTCGGATCGCGCTGTTCAAGGCATCCGCGATGTAAAGATCCCCGTTCGACGCAAGATGGATCCCCTGCGGTCGGTTCAGCCGCGCCAGGGTCGCGAGCGCTCCGTCACCCGAGTACCCTGCCGTCCCGGTCCCGACGTAGGTCGTGATGATCCCGGTCAACGCGGTTACCTTGCGGATCTTGTTGTTCGAGCGGTCGCCGATGTAGAAATCCCCGTTCGACGCGACCGTGATGCCCCTCGGAGAGTTCAGCCGCGCTGCGGTGGCCAGACCGAGATCGCCGGTCGAGCCGGGGCTCCCGTTCCCGACGACCGTGGTGATGACTCCGGTCGCGGTGGCGACCTTGCGGATCTCGTGGTTTCCCGTGTCGGCGATGTAGAGGTCTCCGCTCGCGGCCACGAACACGTCTTCGGGAGCCTTGAGCCTCGCGGATGTCGCGGGTCCGCCATCGCCGGTCGACCCCGGGAGTCCGTTCCCGGCGACGGTCGTGATGATCCCGGTCGCGAACGCCACCTTGCGGACGACGTCGTTGTCGGTGTCCGCGAAGTAGACGTCGCCGTTGGGCGCGACGGCCACGCCTTCCGGATGACGTAGGAGCGCCGATGTGGCGGCGCCCCCGTCCCCGGAGTATCCCGGGGCCCCGCTTCCCGCCAGGGTTGAGATGGTTCCGCCGGCGACCTGCACCTGGATTTCCCGCTTGGCGCCCCCGACGATTCCGGTCGAGATGACGCGCTTCCTTCCTGCGGGAAGCGGGTTCCCGTTCTCGTCGACGGCGTCGGGAGGAGCGATCCAGAAGGAACCCACGCCGACGTTCTTCCCCGGAGAAGGAAGTCCCCCCCAGGACCAATTCGACATGAGCTTGCCGAGCGCGTACTCGATTCCGGCGTGCGCGGCGTAGAAGGCCTGGTTCTCCTGCACGTGCGTGACCGAGAGTTCGGAGTCCTGGACCACGAGGGACACCATCGCGATTCCCAGCGTGAGGAGGATGAGGATCGAGAACACCGCGAGTACGACCGAGAACCCCGCGTCCGGGCCGACATCGAGGCGGCGGCTCACAGCGACCTCACGAACGCGGCGCCGAAGGAAGCGACGGTCTGGGAGCCCTTGATGAGCCGCATGTAGATCGTGACCCGCCAGATGTCGGTCGCGGACGGCGACAGGACGGGCGTCGCCGCCGCGCCGTTCTTCGTCCAGTACTGGAACGCGAGCGAGTCCACGCCCTTCGCGAGCGTCTGCGAGGACCCGTTCTTGGTGTAGAGAAGGTTCGCGCCCGAAACGCCGCTCCAGGAGAAGCTCACCGTGGCGTTGCCCCGGTCCACGAAGGCGAGCGTGGTTGCGCTCGCGGTGGTTATGCTTGTGTTGTCCTTCACCCGCTTGAGCTCGCGCGAGACCCGCTCCTCCGCGTACCGGGCGTCCTCCAGCATGTCCTTCTCCGCGTCCATGAACTGGTAGGTCTTGACCGCCTCGATGAACATGGTGGAGAACGCGACCGCGACGATCGACGCCACGACGATGACAATGAGCAGCTCGGGCAGGGTAAAGCCCTGCTCGCGGCGGCGCCGCGGCGGCGTCAATAGTTGGTGAACCATGTCGTCAGGGTCACGGGTGGAATGTTGGGGCACACGACCGTCACGCCTACGGTGCGGAACGTGACGCCGTCATGGATGGAGTCCGGAGCGAACGCGACGGACCGGCTGTATCCCGGAAACGCGGTCACGGGGCTCTCGGCCGGGTAGTTCGCAGCGATGAGGTACGAAAAGCCCCGGGTGGGCGAATTCTTGTCGGCGGTAAGCTCCTCCATCTTCGCTTGCGCGAGCTGCGCGGCGATCGTGGCGTTCCGGGCGTCCCCCGACCGGATCGACGTGTTCGCGAAGAGCATGCTGAGCGGGAGGATGGCCACCGCGGCGATGACGATGATGAGCACGATCTCAACGAGCGTGAACCCGGCCGGGCAGTCCGCGACGGGCGGGCGCATGGTTTCACACAACCTGGCCGCGCGGCAAACCTCTCGCCCGCTCATCGGACGGTCACCATTCCGGTCTGGGGCGCCACGAGAACCGTATCGGTCACGCCCTGATAGGTCAGGACGACGCTGCCGTTGGAGGTGAGATCGACCCCGCTCGTGTCGCGCGGCACGCCGAAGTAGTCGAAGGTCACTCCGGGAGTGGTCCCAAAGGCGGCCGACTGAATCAGAACCCCACGGAACTCGGCGCGTGATGTGTAGTCCACTCGCATCGGGCGGGCGCGGTCGGCGGGATCCGTGATCGGGGATCCGGAGCTGGGAGCGAATACCGTGTAGCGCTCGAGCGCGGGCTCGAAGAGAAGACCGTGGATCACGCGCTTGCTCATCGCGAGGCTCTGCGCGTAGCGGAGATCGGCGGCCAACCGGCGAGCGGCCGTGTCCAGCTTGATCTCGTCCATCGCCACGACCTTGGGGTACGCGAGCCAGCTCAGGATCCCGAGGATCGTGATGATGATGATCAGCTCCGTGAGCGAGAACCCTTCCGGGCGGGCGGAGTCGTGCGCGGCTCGCGAGGCGCCGCCCGGGCGGGCTCCGCATCGCGGGATCATCCCTTCGCTTCCCAGTAGCGGGCGCGCTCCCGCTCCCCGGCCAGCGACCATGCGCGCGCGGCGTTCGACGCGAGCTCGACCGATGGAGAAATCCTGTACGCTCGTTCGAAATAGACCGCCGCGTCCCGGTAGCGCCCGGCGACCGCGAAGAGGACCGCGAGGCGCGCCGAGGGCTCCGGATCGTAAGGCGCGAGCTTCATCGCGGCGACCAGCTCCGTGAGCGTCACTTCCGGCTTCCCGGAGGCGGCCGCCGCCACCGCCAGGTTCATGCGCGCCGCGGGGAAATCGAAGCCGACCCGCGCCGCGTCCTCGAACCAAGGGAAGGCGTCCTGGTACCGTTCCTCCTCCCAGAGCGCCTGGGCCCGCGCGGCGGAATAGGTGATGGCCAGCTTCCTCTCGACGTAGCCGTATCGTTCCGGTCCGCCGGGGAGGAGATCGGTGCTCTTGGGCCAGGCCGCGGTATCCCGGTTGTTCGAAGCCACGCGCGAAGCCCCCGGGCGCCTGTTCCCCCCGGCCGCGCCGAGCCCTGCCTCGCTGCCCAGGACTGCCCGATAGACGAGCCCCTCGTTGAGAAACCTGACGCCGCCGCGCACGAGGTCCTCGGGCGGGGTGGCGTAGTAGACCGGCGCGCGGGCGCTCCTGAGCCGCTCGAGATCGACCCGATGCTGGATCTCGGTCCACTTGGAGCGCGGCACGCCCGTGAGGCCGTACGGGTCGCCGAAGACGTGGCCGCGGCGATTGACGAGCGCGAGATCGGCGCGCACGCCTTCGACCCGCGAGAGATAGGCGGCTAGGAAGGTCTCGTTATCGCCGTCCAAGATGAGCGTGGCGCCTCGGGGGAGCGGCTCCAGCAAATCCCGCCCGTACCGCTCGGGGAGGCGGAACGCGGACCGATCGCACAGCCGGTAGTGGAGAGCGGCCGTGGCGAGAAGGGCGAGCGCGCACGCGGCCGCGACCGGCGCGCGGGCGATCCGCGGGAGGCGCTTCGACAGGTTCGCGACCCCGACACCCGCCCACAGACCGGCTGCCGCGAGGACCGGAATCAGGAACGGGCCGATCTGCGCGAGATGCTCCGGGTCTGGAGTAAAGCCGACGAACGCGACGAGGGCCGCGGGTATGGTGAGTGCCGCCAGCGTTAGCGGAACGAGCGCGGGGCGGGCGCGGCCGGCGAGCAAGGTCCCGAGCGCCGTGAGCGAGGCGCCCACGACCCCGCACGAGGCTGCCATCAAGCCCCCCATGCACACGATCTCATCGACGGTGCGATCCAGACGGAATGGGTTCTGGCGCAGGCCCCCGTAATTGCGCCGCAGGAGGTTGTCCCATAGGTGGGTCAGGTTGTGGTTTTGCCCCCAATCGAACCACGGATGGGCGGCGCTCCGGATGGGCAGCGCGAGCACGCACGAAAATCCCACGGCCGCCCACGCGAGCGCCGCCACGAGCCGCCGTGGGCGGAACCGTCGCGCGAGCACCCAGATTCCAAGGATCAGCGCCGGGAAAAGGAGGGTCTGATGCGCGAGCAGCGCCATGCCGGCGACGAAGAAGAAGGTCGCGTCGGACCGCGCGGACGTCGCTCCCTTCGACCTCGCCGCGAACGCCGCCAAGGAGAGCGCCAGGAACGCGACCGTCGCGAGCGAGTAGACCTCCGCCTGCACCGCCGAGTCCCAGAGAAGCGTGGATCCGGCGAAGATCAGCGTGGCCGCGAAACGTCCTGACTTCCTGAGGCCGCACCGTGCCGCCAGAAGGTAGAAGAGGCCCACGGCGCACGCCGAGAGCACGGCCGAGAGGGCGTTGACCCGAAAGGCGACCGTCCCCCAAGGCAATACCGCCGCGGCCCGGGCGAGGAGAACCCAGAGCGGATACCCCGGAGGATGCGGGATTCCCATGGATTGGGCCGCGAGGATCAGCTCACCGCTGTCCCCCGCTCCCACGGAAGGCGCGAGCGTGGAGCCATAGACGAATGCCGCGATCGCCGCGGCGGCGAGGCTTCCCGCCCCCGCGCGGGTCCAGCGCATGTGGATCCCCCGATCCTCCATAGGATCTACCCCTGAATGGCCGAAAAGGTGGAAGCGTTTCGCTCCCACCTCGGCCATCCGCCTTGATGCCGCTGAAGGAAAAGCTCTAGTAGGACGAGTACGCGTTCAGGTTGACCTTCACGATTCCGGTCACCGAGTTGTACTGCCAGCCTCCCGCGTTATCGACGCCGGGCGTGGCCTTCACCGCGTTCGAGTTGTTGACCGGCTCCTTCGGGACGTTGCCGTCGGCGAAAATGGCTCCATTCAACGTGGGGAACGCCGTCGAGCCGTTCAGAGCGTTGCGCGCGTACTGGATCGCGATCGCCGAGCGGATCGAGCCTAGCTGCCCCCTCATCGTGGCCACGCGGGCCTGCTCACGCATGTCCTCGTACTTCGGAATCGCGACCGCGGCGAGGATGCCGAGGATCACGATCACGATCACGAGCTCGATCAGCGTGAAACCGCTCTCAGAAGTGTTCCGGTACATATGCACGACCTCCCTGATTGGCTGCTTCGTTCGCCCCCAACCCCCGGGGCACTGTTATCCGTGTCCGGAATTGCAATCGGCAATTGGGCGACCGTTCTTGAGT
>VBOX01000011.1 GCA_005893265.1 Candidatus Eiseniibacteriota bacterium
AAGGCCGGAAGGGCCCGGGAGAGCGGCAGGGACACGTGGAACAGGAGCATGCCCCCGATCAGGATCACCGCGGCGCGCGTCGTGGTCATCGCGATCCCGCCCAGGGCCATGCCGAGGAGAATCGACATGCGCGAAACGGGAGTGATGAGGTAGAGCTGAAGCTGTCCTTGCTCCTTCTCCCAGAAAAACTGGCTCGCCATGCCCCAAATCACGTTGTTCCAGTAGGCGATCATCGCGCCCCCGAGCACGACGAACCCCTCGTACTCGCGTGGGGCGTGAAGCCCGCGATAGACGAATACGAAGGCGGACATCGCGAGGAACGGGAATAACGTCTCCCCCACGATCCAGGAGCTCTCGCGGAACGAGGCCCTCACGCGCACGCTCGCGCGGGCATAGACCGCGGCCGCATTCATGCGAATGCGCTCTCGTAACGTGGTTTGTGCGCCGGAAAGATCACGACCCATCGCGATCTCCGGTCTCCTCATCCGTCAAGCCCCTCCCCACGTGATGAATGAAAACCGTCTCGAGCGTTGGCTCCATCTTCGTCAGGTGGAGGACGGAGCGCTCGAGTGCCTTGAGCCGCCCGAGCACTTCGCCGATCACGTCATCCTCGACGACCACCACCCGGAGCTCCACGGCTCCGGTCGCGGGGTGCGCGTGATGGGAGAGCGACCGGACCCCCGCGATCCCCCGAAGCGCGTCCAGGTCCTGCCCCGTCGCGCTCAGCTGGAGCTCGAAGACCGGCTCTTCGGGAAGGGTGCGTTTCAGGGCGGTCGGAGTGTCCAGGGCGAGGATCCTGCCGTGATCGATGATGGCCACGCGCCCGCAGAGCTCATCCGCCTCCATCATGTAGTGGGTTGTCAGGAGCACCGTTCGCTCGGGGCGCTCCCGCACCCAGCGGGCGATGAAGCCCCGAATATCGCGCGACGCCTCGACGTCCAACCCCAGCGTGGGCTCGTCGAGGAAGATGATCTCCGGATCGCTCATGAAGCCCCGCGCGAAATTGAGCTTCTGACGCATCCCGGTCGAGAGAGCCGATAGCCGTGCGTTCGCCTTCTCGGCGAGCCCGGTGACCTGCATGAGCTCGTCGGCCCGCCGCCGCGCGAGCTGGGGTGGTACCCCATAGAACTGAGAAAAGAGATGCAGCGTCTCACGCACGGTGAGAATTCCGTATCCGGAGCTATCCCCTCCCGACACGAGGTTGATCCTGCCTCTGACCTGTAATGGCTCCTCGGCGACGTCGTATCCCGCCACGAGGGCGCGACCCGACGTCGGCAGGAGAAGCGTCGTGAGGATCTTGATGAGGGTGCTCTTTCCCGCACCGTTGGGGCCCAGGAGGCCGAAGCATTCTCCGCGGTGCACCGCGAGGTCGACTCCCTGGAGCGCGCGCACCTCCCCCGCTTTGCGACGCGCCTTGAAGATGCGGGTCAAGGCGTGCGTCTCGAGCGCCGCGCTGGATCCGATCAGAATGCCTCCCCCACCGAGAGCACGCCGCGGAGCCTCCAGCGGTTTTCATCCGGCTCGGGAGGGGTCCGGAAGAACGGCAGGTGCACGCGCAGCGTGAGATGGTTTCGGATCAACGGCCTGGTGCGGATCCCCACGCCGAAATCAGCCGCCATGTTGGAGAAGAGGCTCTCGTCGCCGTCGCCGACCTTCCCTACGTCCGCGAAGAGGGACGAGCGCGGATCGAGCACGGGAACGCGGAGCTTATGGATGACCGGAATCCAGGCCGGGATCAGCCGACCCGAGCGGGATTCGACGTTCACTGCCACGAGCGTGCGGCCGGAGGGTCTTGAGTCCGCGAAACCGCGAACGTTCCCGTCCCCACCCAGGGCAGCTACCCAGTGGCTTGGAATGGTGCCGCGCGAGCGGAACCAGCGGCTGTTCCATTCCCCGCGCGGCCCCGCTCCCGCGAGATAAAATCGCTCCTCGGGGGGCACGGACCCGCCGCGGACGCGACCGTACGCGGCGCGGAGCGAAAGGGGAAATTGGGGAATCGCGGTCACATCGGCGGTCGTCACCACGTAGGCCGATCCATACGCCGCTCGCTCCGTGAGGAGGTCCGTGCGGAAGCGGACCGAGCCCGTCCAGCGGACATAAGGTTCCAGCGGAATCCCCGCTCGAGCTTCGACCCGAGGTCCCTGCTCATGGAAATCCTGTAGCCCTGGTGTCCGTCCAGGTCGTAACCGCGCGCCCGAGCGATCGCGCGCGAATCGGCGGCAAGGGAGCGGAGACGCCCTTCGAGATCGAAAAAGGGACGCGGCTCGCGTAAGCCGCCCCCGAGGTTCCCCTTCAGGGCATGCTCCCAGCGCACGGTGCTCGCGTCGAAGGCCACGCCGATCTCGGCGCCGTCATGGGTTTGATACCAAGCATCCGGGCGCCAGAGGAGGAGGGTTCGGTCCAACGGATGAGGTGAGGCGCGCCAGTTGTCGACCATCGGCTGAAACCGCGGCCACCGACTCGTGCTGTTGTCGCTCCGGTCGATGTCGGGCAGGGTGAGATCGGGATCCAGTTGAGCCTCGCTGGGAGCAAAGGGAAGCGTGGTACGGTAGACTGCCTCTCCCGCCGCGGGAAGAAACGCTTCACGGGGCACGACGCGATTCGCGCGGTGCCCTTCCTTGTCGCGAAACGCGACGGGAACCGGCGGATCGATACCCCCACGCGAGGCGAGCGAGAGCTCCACGCGGAAGGAATCCGCGACACCCCCCGCGGACGCAAGCGTTTCTCCCGAGCGCGGCGGCTCGAGTGGAAAGGAGCGCAGCCCTCGCAAGGTGAGGTCGACGCAGTCGGTCCTCAGGAACCACCCACGGAAGAACCAGTCGTAAGAGTCCCCCAGCGCGCGGTTCATAAACGCGAAGAAGTCGTCGGCGTAGGGATGATGAAACCGCCAGGTCATGAAGTACTCGCGCAGCGCCTCGTCGAAGCGGCGCTCCTGCGCCATGGCGCGAAGAGTCCAGAGCCCGATATTGGTCTTATCGTAGACGGAGGGATAGTAGGCGCCGGGGTGCTTGAAACGGTCGGAATGCGTGACCACCGGCTCTTCGATCCCGCGCGCCTGGAATTCGAGATAGTTTCGCCACGCCCGCCTTCGCGAGTCATCCAAGGGGTGGAGCCAGCGGAGCCAGAAGTCCTGCCTTGGAAGGGTGAGGTTTCCCGTCCGACCGAAGAGCGTCTCCATGAGGCCCGTCTCGGCGTAGCTGGTGAATCCCTCGTCGAGAAACGCTTGTGCCGTTTCGTTGCTTCCCACCATCCCATAGAACCAGTTGTGGGCCATTTCGTGGGCGATCACCGACTCGAACCGGCGCGTTCCGTCGTTCCGGTATCGCGGCGAGACCCACACGATGTTCGGGAACTCGACTCCGCCGGCACCGATCGGCTCCTCCACGATCGAGAAGCTAGGGTATGGGTAGGGGCCAAAGCGCCGGGTCAGCGCCGCCATCATCATCGCACCCGTGGCGGCCGCGTCGTTCCACCGTTTCATGTCGGAAACGCGGTGGAACGTGTGGATCTCGATCCCGTTCCACCGGGCGCGACGCCAAACCCATTTCTCCTCGCACGCCCAGGCGAAGTCATGGACCGAGTCGGCGTGGATCACCCATGCGCGTGGCATTTCGAGCGCTCGCTTCGCGGCCGAATCCGAGGGCGCTTTGAAGGCGCTACGGTCCCAGATCGTGATGGCGTCGTCGCCGGGCGCGGCGAGTCTCACGAGAATCGAATCCGGCAGCACCTCCGAGGGGTTCATCAGCGTTCCCGTGTGCGCGAGGAGGAAAGTTCCCGGGAGAACGACGCGGACGTCGAAGGACCCGAAATCGCCGTAAAACTCCGACCCTAAGTGCTGGTCCGTGTGCCACCCGAATCGGTCGTACGCACATACCCTGGGGTACCACTGGGCCGCGAACACACCCTTCCCCGATCGCCCCATGCGCTCGGGAACGTCCGGGATCTTCGATCGAAAGCTCAGGCACACGACCACGCTCTCGCCCGGCGCGAGCACCTGGGGCAAGGGAATCCGCGCGATCGTGTCGTCCACGAACACGTGAAGCGAATCGCCTCCCTGAATCGTCGCCCTGTCGATCCACTCCCCTCCGCGTCGCTTCGGTGGGAGGTTCTGAATCCGCCAGTTTTCCTGGGACGCATCGTAGCGCGCCATGTTGGATCCCGGCCGATAGGCGTTCAGGTAGAGATGGAAGTAAAGCTCGGTGAGGGAGTCGGGCGAGAGATTCCAGTACGCCAACGTCTCCTGTCCGGCGATCTCGAATCGCTGGGGCGCGTAGGAGACCGAGATCCGGTAATGCACGTCCTGCTGCCAGCCGGGAATCCCCGGGGTGTGCTCCGCCCACGCAGGGGCCGATCGGACGAGGAGGAAGAGCGTGATGGAGGCGGTGAAAAGGGCCCGAGCGGGGATCACTTTCGAAAGATTTGCTTCAGGGCATCGGTGGCTTTCTTGAGTGGGTCCTTCGCGGTCGAGTCTGCGGGGCTCTTAGGCTGGTTGCGCGCGGAGTCCGCCGCAAGCGTGGAATCCACTTTCCGCAACGAGTCCGGTCTGCGAGCGAGGTTTTTCACCAGGTCCGTCATCACCTGGTGCCCGAGCTGTTTCGTGGCCACCTGCAACGCCTTGTTAACGTTGAAGGAAATCTTAGGAGCCCGGTCGAGGCCCGTAATCTTGACCATGACGGGGAGACGCCCGTCGGCGTCCCGCGCGTACTGCGCGAGCTGCGAGAGCACGGTGCTTCCCTTGATCCGGCTCGGCGCGAGACGCAGCAGGAGGTTGAGATCGAGCATGTGATCGAGCCCTACCGACCCGTTCATCTCGGCCTTATCGCCTCCGAGATCCCCGCGCGCTTGGTCGATCACCAATTTGCTGCCGAGGATGCGCACCGTGTGCGTCTCATCGGCCACGGGCATCTCCGTTCTTTCGGGGAGCCCGAGGGAGCGGGCGACGCCGATCACGGTCGGCGAGAGCTTGAGCTTTCCATCCTCCACCGTTCCCTTGAGGAGGCCCTGCATCGTCTCATTCGGCAGCGCGCTGGGGAGCCCTTGTCCGCTCAGATCCACGACGCCGGTCAGGAAACCGGTGAGGGCCGATGAGAACGGAATGGTCCCCGCCGCCACTTGCTCCACGGGCGCGCGCTTCACGTCCAGGTGGAGGACGTAGCTCGGCTTCCCGAAGAGCGACTTGATGGTCAGCGAGCCTTCGACCCCGCCGGAGCCGATCGTGCCCTTGATGGGAGACGCGACCAGATCGGCGCCGTCGAATCGGACCGGCGCCGAGATATTCGTGACGCGCATCCCGCCCGATCGCGCTTCGCCAACTTCAACGACGCCTGTGAAGGCTCCCAACGGTATCGGAAGAGCCGCGGGAGGCGGTGCGGCCACCTTTTCGGGAGCCTTGGCGCCCTTGGGCGGGGCCCATTCCTCAGCGATGAGTCGGTCGAGCGCGATCCGAAAGGTACCCGTGTTGAGCGGCTTGCCGCGGACCAGGGTGCCGGTTACCTGCACGGTCGTCGAGCCAATCCCGGTTTTGAGCGAGCGTACGGTTGCCTCGGCCTCGCTCCCCTCGACGTCGAACTCGAGGCCACGCACTGGGTGCGCCAGGCCCTGCATGGTCCCTTCGATTCCCGTGCCCCGGATTGTCCAGCGCACGGCGGGTTTCGCCGGCGGTTTGAGCTCGAATGAGGCGCGGCATTCGAGATTCCCCGAGCGCCAGGTCGGCGTGTTCGGCAGGAGCCCGTTCAGCCGTGACGCAGGGGCGCGGACGACGAGGACGCCGTTTGTGGCACCGCCGGGTGCGAGCGAGCCGCCGGCATGAAACGAGAGCGTGACCCCCGAGCCTCCTCCGGCGGCGTTCGCCACGAAGGTGCGGTCGGCTCGGGTGCTCCAGTCGGCCCGAACCTGATTCACGAGAAACGAATTGTCCTTCGCGCTCACGGAAAGGCCGCTCACGGTCAGAGTCCCGTCCGTCACCACCTCCGGAGCGCTCCCCTTCGCACGGATATTCCAGGAGACGGTCCCATTCCACTTCGCGGGCAGCGAGGCAAGCGCCTTCCAGGCACGTTCGCCGGAATCCACTTTCTGAGGCTTCCCGGTGATCCTGAGATCGAGCTCGGGACCACCGCCTCCCTTGTCCTTTTGGGGAAACCGGACCGAGCCCACGAGCTCGCTCGTCAGCGCACCCAGCCCAACGGATCCTTTTGTAATCTGCAAGACTTCGGCGTTTCCCTTCGACTCGAGCGATGCGTTGAGATCGAGCGGGGACGGCAGCGGCACGTTGGAGGCTTGTAGCGAGGGTTTCCAGTAGAGGCTCTCGGCCCTGGCCGAGACACGAATCGCCGCCGGCGCTTCGAGAGATCCGGCGAGCTCGACGTGGCCGTCCAGCCCCTTGAGCTCCATTCCGCTTCCGAGCGTGTCGCGCGTCCGGACATTGACGTCGTGAAAATCAAGGCGCGGGACAAGCACCGCGAATCCGTGCGCCGACGGTGCTCCGGATGCCGGTGCGGGCTCAGGACCGCGATCGTAGAGCGCGACCCAAGCACCGTCGATCTTCGCCGAGGAAACCTCCACGCGCCGGAACAGGAGCGGGATCAGTTTCATGCGGACGAAGATCGCGTTCGTGCGCGCGTCCGTTTTTACCTCTCCCGTAGCGGGGATGCGCACGCTCAGCCCTTCGAGCTTGATCCCGATCGCCAACCCGTCGAAGGCAGGGGTTATCCGTTTCCATTGCACCGCTACCCCCTTCATCTGGGAGGCTTGGTGCAGTGCCTGACGTTCGATCCAATCGCGCGGCATCAAGGCCCAGGCGAGCGCGAATACCAGGACGACGACCCCGAAGAGCGAGGCCGCCACGAGCGCTGCGATTCGAAGGCCGCGGCTCAAGCGGGACCCACGCTTCGGCCTCCGGCCGCGGGCGCGTCGTCGTAGAACGCGCGAATCTCGCGAGTCACGCGATCGACCTGCTCCATCGTGAGACCAGGATAGATCGGGAGCGACAGCACCTCCCGGGTGAGACGTTCTGAAACGGGGAACGTGCCCGGTTTATGGCCCAGGTACGCGAAGCAGGGCTGCGAGGGAACCGTGCCTGGGTAATAGACCCTGGTCGCGATTCCGCGCTCGGACAGGTGTGCTTGGAGCTGGTCGCGCATCGGCGCGCGGATCGTGAACTGGTGGTAGGTGTGGTTCGCGGTCTCAGGATCGGGCGGAAGCACGGCCGGGCTACCCTCGAGGCCCTGCCGGTACCGCGCCGCGATCGCGCGCCGCGATTCGGTCCAAGCGGGTAGCCGGCGAAGCTTCGTGCGTAGGAACGCCGCCTGGAGCGTATCCAATCTCGCGTTCGTACCGAGCGCCACGTGGCAGTAATTGCCCGCGTCTCCATGGACGCGGAGGAGCCTTGCGCGCGCGGCGAACGTGGGGTCCTGGGTAAGAATCGCCCCGCCGTCTCCCAAGCCGCCGAGGTTCTTTGTCGGAAAAAAGCTCAGGGTCGCTCCCGCGCTCGCCGTTCCTACCGGGCGACCTCGGTCGGTGGCGCCGATCGCCTGTGCCGCATCCTCGAGAAGCGGGACCGGACCCCGGGAGGCCACCTCGAGAAGAGGGCCCAGGTCACAGGAGAGGCCGTACAGATGCACGGCCATGATCGCGCGCGTGCGCGGCCCCATGGCCGCCTCGACCCGCGCGGGGTCGAGGCCCATGCGCACCGGCTCGACGTCGACGAACACGGGGCGCGCGCCGACGGAAGTTACGGCGCTGGCGCTTGCGAAATAGGTGAACGCGGGAACGATCACCTCGTCGCCGGGCTCAAGGCCCAGCGCGAGGAGCGCGATCGAGAGCGCCGCCGTGCCCGATGCGATCCCAATCGCGTGCTCCACGCCGCACGCGGCGGCCAGCTCCTTCTCGAACGCGTCGTGCTCGGGGCCGAGGATGAAATGACCCGACCGCAGCACACGCTCAAAATCACGGATCAGCTCTTCGGCGAGCGGACCATGAACCGCGCCGAGATCCAGGAGTGGGACCGGCGATTCCAGAGACGTCTTCATCTCAGGGAAGCTTCGTCTCGGCGCGCGCGAGGACGACCGGCTGGTGCCCGGTCAAATCCACTTGCCGCTGCTTCAACGCGGGCACATAGGCGGGGTCGATGAAATGATAGACAAGGATCGCTCTGGCCTTCTTGGCCTTCGGCGGGATCTGGCACCACTCGACCACGGTTCCCTCGGGCGGAATTTCCGTCTGGCGAGCGACCTTCGCCGCGAGCCACTTCGGGACAGGGGTTTTACCCTTCGCGTCGGCGTACTGGATACCATACGTCTGTACGGACGTCGTCGAGAGCGATTCCCCCGCCCCTCCGAAGAATGAAACCGAGAGCGCGATCACACGCATGCCCCCGCCGCCTCCGGGCAGAGCATGCCCCGCCCTCCGGTTCGCCACGGAGAGCTTCAGGCGGCCTCCCTCGACCACGGCCTTCAGCGTGGCGACCGAGTCGAGGGCGCCCCCGCGGGGGCCGCGGAAGCTGTGGGCGTGAACTTTGTCCCGGTTCATCTTCGAGATCCTGGGCGCGGCCTGTCCGGCGTAGGGAGGCATGTGGCAATCCTGGCACTGCTTGCCCCCCGCGGCCGCTTTGGATGTCTTCCACCGGCCATACGTCATCTCGATCGGGATGTCGGTCCCGGGCGTCGAGTAATTGTGGCAGGCGGCGCAGAACTCGCCCTTCGTGTGGATCTCGCTATAGACGAAGCTGTGGGCGCTGCCTGGATCCGAATCGCTATACGGGCCTCGCATGAGAAGCGGATTGGCGTCCTCAAAGGTATAGGAGGCGGGCTTGGAGGACGGATCGACCGCGCTCACGTTGTGACAAAAGTTGCACGTGACGCCTTCCTGGCTCACGCGAGACTCGAACTTGTAATCGGCCGTGACGGCCGCGGCCGGCGCGTGGCAGGCGATACAGGAGGCAAGGACCTTCTCTCCGAGCTGGGCCTTGGCGTCCGCGAGGAAAGCTTGAAAGACGGGGTTCTTCCAGGATTTCGCCATCGCGGAAGTTTCCCATTCACGTCGAATCTGACCGTGGCACGCACCGCAAAAACTGGCCGGACGGAGATCCTGGGCCCGGGCGGCGCCAGAGGATGCCATCGACATCGCCAGCACCAGCAGGAGTCCCGGCATCGATGCCACCCCGCGGCATGCGGAGCCGCGAAGGATCACGAACGGCTCCCCTTGGCGGCAGCAGCGGTCGCGTCCAAGTGCGCGACGCGGATCTCCTCGAGCAACGCGTCCCTCCTTCTGTAGAGCCGTTTCAAGGGGCGCGCCGGTCGTTTGCTCAGGGCGTATGACGTCAGGATCGGAAGCGCGATCGTTGAATCGACATAAGCGGTGACCGCGTCTGGCAGCCGGCTCGGATCGATCTTTCCCCAGCTCACCGCTTCCCCGGGCGTGGCCCCGGAGAGACCGCCCGTGTCCACGCGCGCGTCGGTGATCTGTAGAAAGTAATCATGCCCCGACTCCGCGATTCCGAGCACCTCCTGGATCTGCGGCTCTGTCTGCAGGGCGAAATTTTTGGGAGATCCGCCGCCGAGAATGAACACGGCGCTCTTTCCGCCCGATTTCTTGGCACCATGGACGATCGCGGCGCTCTCGTTCACGTCGCGGAACACGTCCCATTGGATCGGCTCGCCGCCCAGTGCGAGGGCCGCGGCGTTCATCCCGATCGAGCTGTCGCCGGGCGAGGAGGTATAGACGGGAACGTCGAGCGCGTGCGCCTGCGCCAGCAGCGAGGTTTCCTTCTGCCCGAGGGCCTTCTCGCGCTCGAGAACGTAGCGGCCCGCCCGATGATGAAACTCCGCGGTCCCCATCGGCTTCTGAAACTCTGGCGAGCGGAGCACTTCGCGAAAGAACGCGTCGGTCGAAAGGAGCACGTCGTAGTCGAAGAAGATATCGAATATGCGGACGATGCCCTGCTCGCGCAACTCCACGTCGTCCACGTTGCTCCTACCCTGGTGCATCGAGAGGCCGATTCCAAAGTGCGTGTCGTGGTAGAGGTTCGCCCCAGTCGAGACCATCCAATCCACGAACCCGCTCTTTAAGAGTGGGATCAGACACGAGCGGCCCAGGCCGGCAGGCGTGAGCGCGCCGCTCAGCGTGAGCCCGACCGTGACGTCCGGCTCGAGCATCCGCTCGACGAAGAGACGGCAGCCCTCGCGAAGCCGCGCCGCGTTGTAGGCGAGGAACGCGGAGTCGACCATCTGCTCGACCGTCATTCCCGCCATCATCGGATCGGGAGCTATCTTCGGCCCCTTCGTCACCGTCGATTTTCGCCCGGCCATCAGGCCCTCCCGTAGATGGGTACGAGCGCACCGGAGGTCGACCCCGCCTCGCGCGAAGCCAAATACGCGAGCAGCCCCGCGACAGCGTCCGGGGTCACCCATGACGAGAAGTCGGCGTCAGGCATGGACGCCCGATTGGCGGGTGTGTCGATCACGCTCGGGAGAATCGCATTGGCGGTGACTCCGTCCCGCTTCAGCTCCTTCGCGAGCGTCTGCACGAGCGCATGAAGCCCAAGCTTCGCCGCAGCATAGGCCGACCCGCCCGGATAGCACTCGACCGCACCCCGCGAGGAGACGAAGAGAAGCCGTCCATCGGTCGCCCGCTTCACGTGCGGGATCGCGTGCTTCGCCGACCAGAACGCAGAGATCAGGTTGAGCTCGATCATCCCGCGCACCGTGTCCTCAGCCACCGACTCGACCCGCTCGCCGCCACGATAGCCTCCCGCCAAGTGGATCAGGACGCGCAGATCCCCGAATTGCTTTGCCGCCGACCCGATTGCTTCGCTGACCGATCCCGCCTGGGTCACGTCGGCCCGCACGCCCAGGAGAGAGCCGGTCCGGGCCGCGTCCTCGTGCTCCCGCCTCAGCGCCTCCCACTCATTCTCGGCGCGGTAGGTCACCGCCACCCGATACCCGTCGCTCAGGAATCTGCCAGTCACGGCCCGCCCCAAGGCTCCGGTTCCGCCGGTTACGAACGCAGATCCTGCCGCCATCTCTTTTTACCTCGGGTTTCCCGCCTCAGCGTGACTCGGTCGGAGTATACCGTGCCGCGTCGGCGACACGCCAGAGGCCCGACCGCCGCGCCCAGCCGATCGCGTTCCCGCTTACCCGAATCTCGACCAGATCGCCGCGCGTCCGCCCGAGGCGCACCTCTTCTCCCCCGCCGAGCAGGTACGGGGAGCGCGGTTGCTCATCGGGAGCCGGTCCGACCTCGAGCACCGGCACCACGACGACCGCCTCCGGGTGCCGCCGCTCCTCCCTCGCACGCAGCAGAAGGCTTCCCCACAATAGGACGCCGACGGCCAGAGCTGCCGTGCCGAAAACGAAAAGGCCGCGCCCCGCTCGGCGGAGCGCCGCCAGCCCCCCGACGAGGGCACCCGCCAAGGCGATCAAGGCCGCGATCCACCACGCTTCCTCCGGGGAAAGCACGATTCCCGGCGAAGGCGTTACCCGTTCGCGCTCCGTCGTTCCCTGGACGTCTTCGGCGCGCGCCTGGGCGATCGCGAGGTTGGCTCGGATGTCTCGTGCTCGTGGATCGATCCTCTGCGCGGCGAGAAGGAACGCGACCGCGCGTCCCGTGTCACCGCGAGACAGGGCGTCGGTGCCCGCGTTGTAGAGCGCGGCGGCGTCCGCACGGGCATCGGTGGGGACCTGCCCCGCCACCGGCACCTTCGCCCCGGCCCAGCCAGCCGCAACCACCGGCACGGCAACCGCCAGCACGGCGATCGCGAGAAGGAGCCTCCCCGATCCCGTCACCGCGCGAGATCCCTCCGATAGCGCCCGATCTCGGCCGAGACCGCGCGGATGGCCTGCCTGGCGTCCGCGCTGCGCGTCTCAGGTGGCGCATAGGCGATTCCCTCGAGCGCTTCAAGAAGCGATTCGAGCGCCGCGATCTGCCTTTCCTGCGCGCCGTGGGCGCGAAGCTTTCCGAACATCTCCACCCGCGGTAGACCCGCTACATCCACATCGAACCGATATCCGGCTCCGGCGTGAAGGGCATTCTCCGCAAGCACGGCGGCACGTGCCGGCTTCTTTTGCGCCACGAGGGAGTTCGCGCGGGCAAGATCTCTGGCGATGAGCGTATCGAGGGATTGCATCCGCACGAATCGCGGGTCCCGATGCAGGCGACGGCGGGCCCTCGCGGTCGCGACCGCGGCCGCGTAGGCGAGGACCGAGAAACCAACCAGCGCCGTGCTGCCGATGGGGGGATCCAGCGTCAGCCGACCGGAGGGACCTTGTGCCCGCCGGGGCGCGGCGGGCATCGGAGCGCCGGGCGATGGGCGGCCGGCCTTGGACTCGGTCAGGTTCCCAGGTAGCACCTGTACTTTGGCGCTGTCCGACGATTGCGATCGGTAACGGCGCCCCTCCGGATCGAACCAAGCGAAACGGACCGGCAGGATGACGACGACGCCCGGGTCATCGGCGACGAAGGCAACGTCGGTTTCCCGCTCACCAATGAGCCGGTCCCCGCTTCGATCGATCCGGGTCGCAGAGCCCGCCACGTACTGTCGCGCCGCCCCCGCGGCACGGATCTCGGGATCGCGTATCGTGGAAACGTTTCCCGTCCCTCGGATCGTGGCGCGCGCCAAGATCGGCTCTCCCGCCCGCGCGGTTGGACCGTCCACGTGAAGAGCCAGGGTGAAGTCTCCCACCGCGCCCTGGAATCCTGGAGGAGGCCGGGCCGGAAGCGGGTCCACCGTGATCGTGATGGGATCGCTCGTGAGCGCCATATCCTGAGGCACGACCTCCGGGATCGCGAGCATGCTCCACGGATCGGGAGGCTGGATGACGCGGGCGACGCGGAACCGCATTTGGGCGGGGCCGATCGTCAAGGTCCCAGTCCGGGTCGGGAAGAGCGCCGTCGGGATTTCCATCATCCCGTACTCAACCCCGTTCAGGGTCACCCGGCGTTGGCGCGGCGGCCCGAGCCCCTCGGTCCAGAATCCGGTCATGCTCGGCGCTTTCCAGTCCACGTCACCGATGATGTCGACACGGGAGTAAAGCCTGAGGCTCAGCACGATCTGCTGGTTCCAGTAGACCCGCGAGCGGTCCACCGTGGCCTTGACGAACACCTCGGGTGTCCCCGCGGGGGCATTCGCGCCTCCGCGGAGTGGGCGTGGCGCCGTACCACGGGACGCGCTGGCGCGCGATACGGTGAGGGTGAGGGGTGCTGTTTCCGCGTGATCGCGGCCGACCGATACCCGGAGCGGCGGAATCGTCACGATCCCTTCCGTCCGGGGGATGAGGCGGTAGACGGTCGTCGATGTGCGCTCCACGCGGCCCTGAACCATCGAGAAATTCTGCGCCGTTCCCGCACGCTGCACCGTGACATTCTGAAGGGGAGGGACACCGACGTCGGGAAGATTGAGCCCTGCCGAGCGGATCTGAACCGTCAAGGTGGCCTGCTCGCCCGGAGCCACATGGTCCGGCTGGAGCGTCGCCTCGATCGAGAGACTGCCGCTCGGCGACACGCCGCACCAGGAGGCGCGAGGAGTCGCCACACCACCCACGGAAACCGCGAACGCAAACGCGATGACAGCGGTCCTACCAATCACGATGTCCGGTCTCCTCCTCGGGACGGCCCTTCCCTTCATGCTTCCGGGCGCGTCGCTCCGATTCCAGCGCCTGGAGCCACTGCTCCGCTTCCTGGCGGGTGAACTCGCCGCTGGATCCCCGCGGCGGCTGTCGTGTCTCTCCCTGCCCGCCCCCGCTCGGCAGCGGGAGCTGCTTGTCCTGCCCACCCGGAGCCGGCGGTCCGGCGCCCACCTGAGGCTCACGGGGTGACCGGCGGGGCGACTGCCGCATCATGCGGATGGCTTCTTCGAGGTTCCGCTTGGCGTCGAGATCCCGGGGAGCGACCCGGAGCGCATCACGGTAAAGCCGCGCCGCATCTGCGAACTTCCTGGCGCGCATCGATTGATTGCCCAGGTTGTAGGCCGAAGCCGCGCGCGCCGCATCCCCACGGAGGGTCATCGCCTCTTGAAAGTGGGCCTGCGCGGAATCAGGTTCCCCCTTTCCGAGATGCGCGAGCGCCTCGTCGTAGGGGATCACGGCCGAGTGGGGCATCTCGGAACGCGCGGCGCGCAGGGCCGTAAGCGCCTCGTCGTAACGGTGTGACTTGAGCGCGCGGACTCCGGAACGCGCGGGCCCGCCCCACTCGTAGATCGCGCCGAGCGCGGTAAACCCGAGCAGCAGAAGTGCTAAACCCCGCGTCATCGGCGCCTCCGTCGCGGCACCAGCCGCTCCATCACGAGCAAAACCCCCGCCGCGGCCGCGAACCACGGAAAGCGTTCGTTGTATGCCCGGATCGAGCGGCCCTTGGCCTCATACGCTCCTCCCGAACGAATCGGCTCCACCAGACGAAGCCCCGCCCGCCCGGTCCCATCCGCCCGTTCGTATCGCCCTCCTCCTTGCTGGGCCAGATCGCGGAGCGTTCTCTCGTCCAGCCGGGTGATCACGACGTGACCCTCCGCGTCCCGCTTCACATCGCGTTGGGAGCCGGTGGAGTCCACCACCGGAATCGTCGTCCCCTCGGGGGTCCCGACGCCGACCGCGTAGACCCTCGCGCCCGCCCGCTTCACGCTCTCCAGCGCGCGACGCGGATCCCCTTCCAGGTTCTCCCCGTCCGTGAGAAGCACGATCGCCCGCGGCCTCTCACCCGATCGCGCCAGCAGGCGACCGGCAAGGGTCAGAGCAGCGCCCAGGTCGGTCCCGGGGCGATCCATGTCCCGCGTGCTCGCGGTTTCCACGATCGAGGCGAGCCCTTCGCGATCGGTGGAGAGCGGACTCACGATCTTGGCCGAGCCCGCGAAAGTCACGAGCCCGACCTGCGACCCTTCGAGCGCGGTGAGAAGGGACAGCGCGTCCCGTTTCGCGGCAGAGAGCCGATCCGGACGGACATCGCGCGCCTCCATGCTCCGCGACAGGTCGAGCGCGATCACGGCGTCGACTCCGCGCGCGGTCGTGGTCACGAGACGGAACCCCGACTGCGGGCGCATCAGCCCGAGAACCACGAGCGTGAGCGCCGCGAGCAAGAGAGCGATACGCCACCTCCGGGAGCGCGAGCCCGGCTCCCCGCTCAGTGTGCGCAGGGCTTGCGGGTCCCCGAGCGACTGCTCGGTGCGGCGCCGTTGTCGCTCCGCGACCCACACCAAGAGCGCGATCACGAGCACGGTCCAAAGCAGGTGGACGAGCTGCGGCGAGGACCAGCGCATCGCCTTAAGGATACCGGTTCAACACGGTGAATCCGAGCAAGAGCTCCAGCGCGAGGAGCGCTCCGCCGAGCGCCAGCACGCGCGGCCCCATCTCGGCCCACTGCGTATAGGAACGCATCTCGACGCGCGAGGGTTCCAGCGCGCCGATCTCGTGGTACACCTGACTCAAGAGCTCCGCCGAGGTGGCCCGGAAATATCGTCCTCCTGTTTCACGAGCCACCTCCTTGAGGGTCGCCTCATCCACCTCGGAAGCGACCCACACGTAGTGACGCCCGAGTATCGGATCGTCCACCGGGAACGGGGCCGCCCCCTGTGTTCCGGCCCCGATGGCGTAGATCCGGACCCCCACCGCCTTCGCGAGCTTCGCGGCGGTCACCGGATCGACCGCGCCGGCGTTATTGATTCCGTCCGTGAGCAGGATCAGCACCTTGCTCTTCCCAGGAGCCCGGTTGAGTCGTTCGGCCGATTGCGCGATCGCGGCTCCGACGGCGGTGCCGTCGGGCAGCTGTCCAAAGTCCAATCCATCGATGAGCGCGCACAGTCCGTCGTAATCCAGCGTGAGCGGCGAGATCAACTCGCTCCTCCCGGCGAACGCGACGAGACCAATCCGATCCTGCACCCTGCCTCGGACGAATTCCTTCGCTACCTGCCTCGCGACGTAGAGCCGGTTTCGAGGCCGAAAATCCTCGGAGCGCATGCTTCCAGAGAGGTCGATCGCGAGGACGATGTCGATCCCCTCGCTCACAACCTCCCGAATCTCACGCCCCGCCTGTGGCCGCGCGGCGGCGAGCAGAACAAGCCCGACCGCCAGGGGCCTGAGCCGCGGGAGCAAGCGCGCCGCGCGCGCACGAATCCCGGAGGTCGGTGGAAGCGCGGCCAGGCTCGAATAGCCGAGCTCGGGATCACGCCACGCGGCTCGCCTCCGCGCGAGCCAGAATGCGAGCGCGAACGGGATGAAGAGGAGCAGATACCAGGGCTCGGCGAATCGCATGCTAGGCCGCCGCCCCGACCAGCCGCCCGGCGATCGACTCCGCCAGGCGCAGGATGCCCCTTGCCTCCGCCTCCTCGTCTTCGAAGCGCGCGAACTTGGCGAGGTCGGCCCGGCGGAGCGCGGCGATCAAATCGTCCCGAGCCTTCTCGGCCACGCGCGGGGTACGCGAGAGCTCGCTGGCGAGCTCGCTCGTGGTGAGATCAGGGGCGGGCACACCGGTCACGGCGGCCGCGTACGCGCGCAACGCAAGCGAGAGCCGCTCATAGAAGACATCGCGAGGAATCGCCGGGAACTCGACCTGAAGCGCGTCGAGCGCGCGGCGCAGGACCGCCTCGGCCGGCTCCGGCGGCTTCTCGATGCCAGGGAGCGGCCGCCGGCTGCGACCGCGAATCCAAAGCCCAATCATGGCAACGATCGCAACCACGACCAACGTTGCCAGGAAGGCCGCGACGATGTAGTCCACGAGACGCAGCGGAGGATCGATGGGACCGCGGTCGGGCCGGATCGCGCCGGACGCCGCTGGAGTGAGCGAGTCCACGAACAGCGTGTCTCGCGGAAACTCCACGGTGTCGGCGCGGGCAGCCACGCGAATCGGCAGCGCGGCCCGAGGAAGCTCGATGGGACCCAGGTCGAATCCCCGCACGACAAACACGCGAGACCAGACGGAGCCGCCCTGCGCCGACCGTTCGAGCGGCGCTCGCGTCGTGTCGATCTCGAGCGAGCGGGGCGCGTCCCCCACGATGACGGGCCCTGCCTGCGCGCCGGCGCCGAGAGAAGCGGTGAGACGCCAGGAAACCCGGTCCCCGAGGGTCCCCCGAGCGGGCGCGAGCTCGCTCCGGAGGCGAATGCGGGTTTCGCCCAGGGCCTCGTCTCGCTCGACCACGCGGCGTGGCGCCGTACCACCGATTCCACCGCATCCGGCGAGCGAGCAAACGGCTCCCAGAAGAAGCGCGCCCCAGAGGCGCGTTCGGCCAGCGTGGGACACGGCGTTCAGCGCGGGTAGGCGCGCTGCTCGAAATGCCGGACCAGCTCGGGCGCGACGGGAGAGCCGCACGTAACGCGAATCCGGCCCGCGCGCGCGCGGGTGAGAGTTTCCTTGAGCGCCCGCTGCCGGCGGGCTCGCGTCCCCCGCCATTCGCGCCGGGCGCTCGAGGAGGCCAGGTCCACAAGGCGCGTCGCTCCGGTCTCCAGGTCCCTTGTCTGGAGAAGGCCACGGGCTGGGAGCGCATCCTCGAGCAGATCCACAACCTCGACCGCCACGATCTCATGCCGCCGGGCCAGGTGGTTCAGAGGCTGGTCGAAGGAATCCGCGAACCAATCCGAGAGGATGAAGAGAACCGCGCGCCGACGGAGTACGCGGCCCAGGAAGACGAGGGCGCCGCGGAGGTCGGTACCCGTGCCGCGCGGCTCGAACGCCACGAGATCCCGCACGATCCGGAGCGATCGCGCGCGGCTCTTCGAAGGAGGGAGATAGTGCTCGATTCGGTCCGTAAAGAGGAGAAGCCCTACCCGATCGCGATTCCGGCTTGCGGCGAGCGCGAGCAGGGCGCCCGCTTCGGCCGCCGTGTCCCGCTTCGATTTCGCCAGGCTCCCGAACCTGAGCGATCCGGAGAGGTCCAGCGCCAGGACCACCGTGAGCTCGCGTTCCTCATCGAACCGCTTCACGAACGGCCGCCCGTGGCGCGCGGTCACGTTCCAATCGATCGTGCGCACGTCGTCGCCGGGGACGTACTCGCGCACCTCGGAGAACTCGAGCCCCTTGCCGCGGAACGCGCTTCGGTAGGCGCCGGCGAAGACCTGCTCCACCGCCCGGCGGCTTCGAATGGTGAGGCGCCGGACTTGGGCCAGAAGCTCCGGGGTGATCACGGAACCTCGACGCGGGCAAGTATCCGGCGGGTCACTTCGTCCACCGGCACGCCCTCGGCTTCGGCCTCGTAGGTGAGTAGGATGCGGTGGCGAAACACGTCCGGCGCGATCCCTTTGATATCGTCCGGCGTCACGTAGGCGCGACCCTCGAGAAACGCGAGTGCTCGTGAGCCCCGCGCCAGCGCGAGCGTCGCGCGGGGCGAAGCGCCGTACTGAATCAGAGGCCTGAGGTCGAGCCCAAAGCGCTCCGGTTCGCGCGTTGCGTGGACCAGATCCACGATGTAGCCGCGGATCCGCTCGTCCAGATAGATCGCGTTCACCAGATGACGCGAATCCAGGATCTTCTTGGCCGCGATGACGGGCTTCGGCGGAGCCGGCAGCTCGCCGCCCATGCGATCGAGAATGAGCCCTTCCTCCTCGGGGCTCGGATACCCCACGCGAATCTTGAGAAGGAAGCGGTCCATCTGGGCCTCGGGGAGCGGATAGGTTCCCTCATGCTCGATGGGGTTCTGAGTCGCGAGAACCCAGAACAGCCCTTCGAGCGGATACGTCGTGTCCCCGATCGTCACTTGCCGTTCCTGCATCGCCTCGAGCAGAGCGCTCTGGACCTTGGCGGGGGCGCGGTTGATCTCGTCGGCGAGAAGAATCTGGGTGAAGACGGGCCCGAACTTGGGGGTGAACGACCCCTTGGTCGGGTCGAAGATCAACGTTCCGGTCAAGTCGGCCGGCAGAAGGTCGGGGGTGAATTGAATCCGGTGGAAGGTCGCGTGGATCGCCTGGGCTACCGTCTTGACGGCGAGGGTCTTCGCAAGGCCCGGTACCCCTTCCAAGAGGAGGTGCCCGTCCGCCAGGAGCCCGACAAGGATCCGCCGGACCATCTCCCTCTGCCCGACGATGATCGACTCCACGGATTCGAGAAGGGTTCCGAGGAAGGCACTTTCCTCGCGGACTTTCTCGTTCCGTTCTTCGATGGTGAGCTGGGGCATGGCCAAGGCGCGATTGGGGGTTACTGGCTCCGGTTCGTGTAGAGCGGGAAGGCCCGGCAAAGCTCCTGGACCTGGGCATGGATCTTCGCCAAGGCGGCCGGTTCCCCACGATGGCGAAGCGCGTCGTCGATCCACCCCGCAAGGCGCCCGAACTCGCTCTCTCCCAGCCCGCGCGTGGTGACCGCCGCGGACCCGATCCGGATCCCGCTCGTGACGGCAGGGGGCCTCGGATCGTTCGGCACCGCGTTCTTGTTCACGGTGATGCCCGCTTCATCGAGGGCCGACTCGGCGTCGGCTCCCGAGTAGCCGGCCCCGCGCAAGTCGACGAGCAGAAGATGGTTATCGGTGCCTCCGGTAACCAGCCGGTACCCCCGGCTCGTGAGTCCCTCCGCGAGCACCTTCGCGTTCGCGACCACCTGCTTGGCATAGGCGCGGAACTCTGGGGTCGATGCCTCCTTGAAGCAGACCGCCTTGGCGGCGATCACGTGCATCAGGGGCCCACCTTGCATTCCAGGAAACACCGATTTATCAATCGCCTTCGCGTATGCGCTCTTGCAGAGGATGAACCCGCTCCTCGGGCCACGCAGGGTCTTGTGCGCCGTGGAGGTAACGACGTCGGCGTGAGGAACGGGATTCGGATGGACGCCGCCGGCGATCAGTCCCGCGACGTGAGCCATGTCGAAGACGAACTTCGCGCCGACCTCGTCCGCGATCGCGCGAAGCTTCGGGAAATCGAAGAAGCGCGGGTAGGCGCTCGCGCCGGCGACCAGCACTTGAGGCTTCACCTCCCGCGCGAGCTTCGCCACCTGATCGTAGTCAAGCAACTCGGTTTCGGGCGACAGACCGTACTGCACCGCCTTGAAGAGAATCCCGGAGAAGCTCACCTTGTGGCCGTGGGTGAGGTGCCCGCCGTGTGCGAGGGCCATCCCGAGAAGGGTGGCTCCGGGGGGCATGAGCGCGAGGTACGCGGCCAGGTTCGCCTGGGCTCCTGCGTGCGGCTGGACATTGGCGTGCTCCGCGCCGAAGAGCGCCTTCGCGCGCTCGATCGCGAGCGACTCCGCCACGTCCACGTGTTCGCACCCGCCGTAGTAGCGCCGCCCCGGGTAGCCTTCCGCGTACTTGTTGGTGAGCGGCGAGCCCATGGCTTCGAGCACCGCCTCGCTCACGAAGTTTTCGGAGGCTATGAGCTCGAGCGTGCTCTGTTGGCGAGAGACTTCCGCGCGGATCGCACGTTCGATCTCCGGGTCGACGGACCGAAGCGACGCCTCGCGCGGCGTCGCGGCGGCGGCGCCGAATCCGGTTGTCATGGGGGGCTTGG
>VBOX01000053.1 GCA_005893265.1 Candidatus Eiseniibacteriota bacterium
TGACGTGGCGGGCACGCGCCGCCCGGCGGGGCCCGCGCTCTCGGAGGCTCGACTCGGATTCTCTGCCGGCGCGTCGGGCTCGGGCGGCGAATCCTCCGCCGGTCCGGCATTCGGCTCATCGCTCTCACCGGATGCGCCGGAAGTGGAAGCGCTCGGCGGCGCCGGAGACTTCGCGGGCTCCGCGACGCGAGGGATCGGCTGCTGCACGCCCGCGGCCTGCCTCGGGGGCGGCGCCGGAGCGTGTTTGGTCGTGGCCGGCGCAGGCGAACGCGAAGCCGCAATTCCCGGGCCGGGGAGCGGCAAGGTCTGCGGGACAGAGGAAGCCGAAGTTCTCTGCTCGCGCGCTTGGCGCGCGGCGGCGCTTGCGCCCACCCCGGTCCGATCCGAGGAGACCGTGCCGGGAGCCGGCGCACTGGGCGCCGGAGCCTCCTGGATCGTCGACGGTGCCGGTTCCGGCACGAGAGGCTGTTCGGGCGCTTGCTCCATGGGGGTCTCGCTCGGTGCCGCGGCGCTCGAATCTGCGTTTGTCTCTGACGGAGCGGGAGGCCTGTCGGCGTCGCTCGGGGCCATATGAAGCACCACCCAGGAGGATATGGCTAGGAGGATGGCCCCAACCACACCGCCCGTCCCCCACAGAACGACCCGTAGATTCGATCCCTTCTTGCTGCCAGCTCTCCGACGCGCGAGAGCCTCTTCGGCGAAAAACAGACTCTCCTCCGGCGGCTTGCGATCCGCCTTCGCGTCCGCGGGCTCGAACGCCCAGGAAGATGGTCCCGCGCTCGTGGGATCGCCATCCGCAGATGGCGCATCGGGTGCCGCATCGGCACCCGGACCTTGGACCTTGCCCATCGTCTCGCCCGCGGACGGGTCCTCCCCGAAGAGATCCGCGGTGGGAGCACTGCCGCCCTGACGAGACGGCGAGGACTGGGACCCAAGCGCCGGGGCCGCCTGCGATGGCCCGCCTTCCTGGTGCTCCGCGCCGAAAATCCGATCGAGGGTCCAATCTGCCTGGCCCACGGCGGCAGGCTTTTCCTGCGAGCCAATCGCGCGCACCAGCTCGAGCTCGAGGCGGCATCCTTCGCAGGATGCGATGTGCTGCTCCGCGAGCACCTTCTCGGCGTCCGGGAGCGTTCCTCGAACGAGGGCTTCCATCTTCGGCTTAACCGCGGCGCAATCCATAGATCAGCTATCGGAATGCGGCGGCGGATTCTTGAGCGATGGTACCCGCCCGACAGCGGCGTGCGGGAGAGCGGAAGGCACCGTCTCGCGGGCCCCACTTCGCCCGGGAAGGTGCTGTGAAGCGTAAGGTTACGCGGAGAGGCGCGGGTCCCTAGTCGGGTAGGACGGCTCCCTCGACGGGGCAAGCCTCAAGGCAGGCGTTGCAGCTGACGCAGTCTTCTGCCACGACGAAGAACCAGGCGGTCCCTTTGGCATTCTGCCCCTCCCCCTTCTTGATGCAGTCGACGGGGCACACGTCCACACAGGAGCTTTCGCCTTCGCAGATATCTTTGACGATTATATACGTCACGGAACCTCCGACTCGTGAAACGTTGCTGACGTCAGTCTAATGGACCTCGAGCATGCGGTCCAGAGCGACGTGCGCCCAATGTTTCACGGGATCCGGAACGCGGATGGGGTTCACCGCATTCCCCTCCAATAGACTCTCCAGAACCCAAAGGAGATTCTGGGGGGAAATCCGGTACATCGTAGCGCACAGGCAAAAATCCTTCGAGAGAATCGAGATCCCCTTGTCCGGGTGACTCCGGGCGAGCCTGTTCACGAGGTGATACTCCGTCCCCACGGCCCAGCGGCTTCCGGCAGGGGCTTCGGCCAGGACGCGGATGATGTGCTCCGTCGAGCCGACCTCGTCGGCTGCCTGAGCAACCTCGTAGGGAACTTCCGGATGAACGAGGATTCGGACAGACGGATCCTCGGCGCGGCGCTCATGGACGTGGCGCAGCAGGAATTTGGTGTGCACCGAGCAGCATCCCTTCCAGAGAATGACCCGGGCTCGCTCAAGCTCGTCCGCCGTGAGCCCTCCCCGCTCCTTCGCCGGATCCCACACGACGAGCGATTCGAGCGGGATGCCCATCCTGGCCGCCGTGTTTCTACCCAAGTGCTCGTCCGGGAAGAAAAATATCTTCTCCCGGTGGGCGAATCCCCATTCGAAGATCGCTCTCGCGTTCGACGAGGTGCACACGGCTCCGCCCCGCTCGCCGCAATACGCCTTCAACTCCGCGGTCGAGTTCATGTAGGTAATCGGCATGACCGAACGGATCCCGAGGCGATCCAGCGTGGCGCCGGCGAGCAACACGTCTTCGGTGGGGGCCATATCGGCCATGGAACATCCGGCATTGAGATCCGGAAGGAGGACGGTCTGTCTCGGGCCGCGCAGAATGTCGGCGCTCTCCGCCATGAAGTGGACGCCGCAGAAGACGAGGAACTCCGCATCGGTCCGCTCCGAGCCGAGTCTCGCGAGCTTGAGAGAGTCGCCGGTAATATCGGCGTGCTCGATCACGTCGTCGCGCTGGTAGTGGTGGCCGAGGATCGCGAGCCTTCGACCAAGCGCTTCCTTGGCCGCGCGGATCCGGTCGGCCAGAACGTCCTCATCCAAACGAAGATAGGGTTCGGGTACCGTTCGAACGCTCATAGCCGATTATTATTGGGACCCCAATTTCCCTGGGTCAAGAGCTTCTGCCATGCATCTTAGATGCCATGGGGAAGCGCGTGAGATACAGGAACAGAGCAGGCAAGGCAAACGATCCCACAACGTGATACGGGAAACGACCTTGACCCTGTCGGAGGGGCGGGCGAGAATGGGCTGCTCGGATCAGCCGAGAATACAACGAGGCGGAGAACCCTTTGGCGGCGACGAATAACGACTTCAGCACTCACGTGGCTACGGTAAACGGCTCCGGAAGCCAGACGGCGAACACCACGTTGATTCGGGCCATCCTCCAGATGGGCGTGCCCGTCTCCGGCAAGAACCTCTTTCCGTCGAACATCGCGGGGCTCCCAACCTGGTTCACGATACGCGTGAGCGAGCGGGGCTACGTCGCCCGGAAACGACGAAACGACGTTCTGGTGGCGATGAACCCGGAGACCTCGGTGGAGGACATCTCCGCCATGGGGCCGGGCTCGATTCTCATCCTGAACGAGGGCGTTCCCACGCCACGCATCCCCGAGGACCGAACGGTCTACAAGATCCCGTTCAACAAGCTGGTCGAGCCCATCGTTCCGGACGCGAAGCTCCGGAAGCTCGTCATCAACTTGGTCTATGTCGGCGTCGCGGCCCACGTCCTCGGGGTCGACCTCGAGGAGGTAGACCGGTCGCTGAGCGCCCAGCTCGGCAGGAAGCCAAAGGCGCTCGACATGAACCGCGCGGCCGTGAAAGCCGGGGCGGAGTACGCCGCGCAGCATCTCCAGCCCGCGCCCTTCCGGGTGGAGCGCCGGGGAAAGACCTCGGGCAAGATCCTCATCGAGGGGAACCAGGCCGCGGCGCTGGGCGCGATGTTCGGGGGCGTCACCTTCCTCTCGTGGTATCCGATCACGCCGTCGTCGAGCCTTGCCGAGTCGCTCCAGGCCTACCTCGAGCGCTACCGCCGTGATCCCAAGACCGGGGAGGCGACCTTCGCCGTGATCCAGGCGGAGGACGAAATCGCGGCGATCGGAATGGTACTAGGAGCTTCCTGGACCGGCGCTCGCGCGATGACGACGACCTCGGGACCGGGACTCTCGCTCATGACCGAGTTCACGGGCTTCGCCTACTACGCCGAGGTTCCCGCAGTGATCTGGGACATCCAGCGCGTGGGACCGAGCACAGGTCTTCCGACTCGGACGTCGCAGGCGGATATTCTATCCGCCGCCTTTCTGTCGCATGGGGACACGAAGCACATCCTCCTGCTCCCCGCCACGGTCGAGGATTGCTACGCGTTCGGAATGAAAGCGTTCGATCTCGCGGAGCGGTTCCAGACGCCGATCTTCGTGCTCTCCGATCTCGATATCGGGATGAACGTGTGGATGTCCGAGCCGTTCCACTATCCCGAGAAGCCGTGGGACCGCGGGAAGGTGCTTGCTGCCGAGGATCTCGCCAAGGTCGCCACGTTCGAGCGATACCGCGACAAGGACGGCGACGGCATCCCGTACCGCACGCTGCCCGGCACCGACCATCCTCTCGCCGGCTATTTCACGCGCGGGTCGGGACACGACGAGAAGGCGGCCTACACGGAGAGCGCCGAAACCTACGCCCGCGTCATGGACCGCCTCGCGAAGAAATACGAGACCGCGCGGTCATTCGTGCCGCCGCCGGTCGTGGATCGCGTTCCAGGCGCGGAGGTGGGAATCCTCGGTTTCGGCTCGAGCCACTGGGCGATCGTGGAGGCGCGCGACCTCCTCACGGTCGAGGGGCTCAAGACCAGTTACCTGCTCCTCAAAGCGGTCCCATTCACGAACGACGTGCGGAGCTTCATCGAGGCCTGTGACCGCGTGTACGTCGTAGAGCAGAATCGCGACGCCCAGATGGCGTCGCTTCTGACCATGGAGTATCCGGACCTGGCCACGAAGCTCCGCCCGGTCCTCCATTATGACGGGCTTCCTATCGATGCCGAGTCGGTCGTCGAGCGGATCAAGGAGCGGGAGCGCGTGGAGGTGCTGACGCGATGACCCCGGTCGAAACGAACGGGAAGAACCGGATCGGCCTCACCGTCGCCGACTATCGCGGCGCTAAGTCCACGCTCTGCCCCGGCTGCGGGCACGACGCGATCACGGGCAGCATCATCCAGGCCGCCTTCGAGGCCGGGCTCGAGCCGCATCGGGTGGCAAAACTCTCCGGTATCGGCTGCTCGAGCAAGACGCCCGCGTACTTCCTGAGCCGCTCCCATGGGTTCAACGCCGTTCACGGGCGGATGCCGTCCATCGCGACGGGCGTGTTCGTCGCGAATCGAGCGTTGACGCTGCTCGGGGTCTCGGGAGACGGCGACACCGCATCGATCGGCCTGGGGCAGTTCCTTCACCTGGTCCGTCGCAACGTGCCGCTCCTCTATATCGTGGAGAACAACGGCGTCTATGGGCTCACCAAGGGGCAGTTCTCCGCGACCGCCGACGTCGGGACCAAAGCCAAAGGCCGCCCTGTCGCATCGCGGCACGGCCGTCGTCGACGTGATCAGTCCCTGCGTCACGTTCAATAATCACGAGGGCTCGACCAAGAGCTACCTGAACGTGAAGGAGCACGACGCGCCGCTCCACGACATCACGTTCATCCCGCGCTATGAAAACATCGAGGTGGATTACGCGCCGGGGGAAAGCCGTGAGGTGACTTTGCACGACGGCTCGCGGATCACCCTGAAGAAGCTGGGAGAGGACTACGATCCCGGCGACGCCTTGCGCGCGCTCCAGACGATCCACCACGGCAGGCAGGAGGATAAGTTCGTGACCGGGATTCTCTATCTCGATCCGGACAAGGAGCCCTTCGACCAGGATCTCCGCCTGGCGGAGGAGCCCCTCGCGACCCTGCCGCTCGAGCGGGTACGTCCACCCAAGGAAGTGCTGGATGAGGTGATGGCCTCGCTCATGACGGGGAAATCCTAAGGGCCGGTCGCCTCCCCGACAGCCGTCCTAACGCCGGTCGTCCTCCGGACCCCTCTCATCTCCGCGAGTGCGCTGGTAGTAAACCTGAAACTTCTTCCGGAGCCGATTCCGCTTCCACCGGCGGTACGCCCCGCCGAGCGGGTTCCCCAGCTTGGGCCATTTCGGCCCGCGCAAATAGAGCCAGCCGAAGATCATCCCGCCCAGATGCGCCACGTGCGCGATGCCACCGCCTGTGGCCGAGATGCTGGACCAGAACGTGATCAGCCCGAGGATCAGAACGAGGTACTTCGCCCGGATGGGGAGCACGAAGTAGAGCAGGATGATCCGGTCCGGGAAAAGCAAGCCGTAGGCCGCCAGGAGCCCGTAGATCGCTCCCGAGGCGCCGATCGTGACCGTGTAGCTGTTCGGCCCGACGAGCGTCGTCATGACCGCGGCTCCGATTCCGGTGATGAAGTAGAAGCGCAGGAACTTCCGCGTTCCCCAGAGCGACTCCAGCTCCGTCCCGAACATCCACAACGCGAGCAGATTGAACGCGATGTGGAAGAACCCACCATGTAGAAACATGTAGGTGGCGAGCTGCCACACGAAGAGGTGGTGGACCACGTCGTAGGGGACGAGGCCGAAGAGCCGCTCGATCCGCACCTGGACCAACGCCCGCGCGATGGTCTGGAACAGGAACACCGCGACGTTGGCGATGAGGAGGGCACGAATGGCGGGCGTGGTGGATCCGCCGATCACGAACGGGCGGGCGCCGCCCCGATCCCATCTCATGCCTGAGGCTCCCGGCGGGTGCTCGCCATCGCGTCGAGAAAAAGCTCGCGATCGTTTCGCGTTTCCTCGTGAGCGCGGCGGAGGAGCGAGTCCAGCTCGGTCGCGAGAGCGACCTTGCGGCGCTCCATGGCCCGCTCGGCGGTGGCCACCATGGGGTCGATGCGATGTTCCTGGAAGGCGCCGGGCGTCCCCCAGACGAACGAGGGGACGTACGCCGGCATGATCTCCGTGCCGTACAGGTTGCACCCGATCCCGACCGACGCGCCCGTCGTGAAGGACGTGCTGATTCCTGTCTTCGTGAAGTCCCCGATCTGGAGCCCCAGCATGAGCTGCCCGGAATCCTCTCCCTTCTTCTCGAGGAAGTCCCGCGCCGACCGGAAGGTTCGCACGTTGGTGTACGTGTTCTTGAGATCGCTGTTGTTCGTGTTGGCGCCCAGGTTCACCCACTCCCCCACGAAGGAATGCCCCAGGAAGCCATCGTGCTGCTTGTTCGCATAGCCCTGGAATACCGTCTCGGCAACCTCGCCTCCGACGCGGCAGACGGGACCGATCGACGTGCCGCCTCGGATCTTCGCGCCGGCGCGGACGATCGCCCCCTCGCCCACCGCGGCAGGGCCCTCCACGTAGGCGAGCGGCTCCACGGTCGCGTTCTCGCGCACGACGATCGGTCCCCCTTCGGCGTTGAGGACGGCGCCCGCCATCACGCGGGAGCCGCGGGCCACGTGGATCGCCTCGGCCTTGAGCAAATGTGCCCCTGATTCCACGGCGCCTTGTATGACACCCCCTTCGAAGAGGTACCGCGCATCTTGAAGGATCTGGCGGGGACTCCACCGGACGAGATCCGCCCCGGAGCGCGCGAGAAACGCCTGCACCTCCGCGGGGAATCGAACATCCTCGAAAGCCCGATCGGGGTCCCCTTCGCGCAGGTGGCGCACGACGTGCTTCACGCGCTCACCACGGACCTTCGCCGCGAAGAGAATGCCCTGCGAGACGTAACTCACTTCCTGGGGTGAGGCCGCGAGGAAATGCAGCACCTCGTCGTCGGTCATGCAGAGCCGCCCGTTGATGAACAGGGTCTCTTCCGCCGGAAGCTCGAACAGCTCGGCGTCGGGATAGAGCTGGCGCGTCCATTCCTCGAGGTGGGGGCGCACCAGAAAGTGGAGCCGCGATTCAGGGAACGCGAGCGCCAGTTTTTCGGCCAGCGTGAAAATCCCGCACCGAAGGGCGAAGACGGGCCGCAGAAGCGTGAGTGGGCCGAACGAAGCGGCCTCGATATCCTCGTAGAGACACAGATTCATCCAGGCACAGTAGAGAGTGGCCGAAGCGCCGTCAAGTCGCCTACAATGCCGCTATGTCCGCTACGAAGAGCCCAGCCACCACGGAGCAAGAACCTTCCGTACGAGCCCTGCGCTACCGCGAGCACCGGATTCCACGGCGGCACCGAGTGTTCGTGAATCGAAACCTCAGGCTCTCCAAAATCCACGCGATCGGATTCGATCTGGATCATACCCTGGCGCATTACGATCCCGTGCCGGTTGAGGAGCTGGCGTTCGACCTCACGAAGCGGAAGCTCGTTGAATCGAAGCAGTACCCGAGCGAGATCCTCGACCTGAAATACGATCCCGACTTCGTCATCCGCGGGCTGGTGGTCGACAAGAAGCGCGGCAATCTGTTGAAGATGGACTATTTCAATTTTGTGTCGCGCGGGCACCACGGACTGAGGGAGCTCCGCTCGGAAGACCGGGAGCGTGCCTACCGGTCCTCGCGAATCAGGCTCAGCCACGAAAACTACGCGTCCGTGGACACCCTGTTCCATCTCCCCGAGGTATATCTCTTCGCGTGCGTCATCGAGCTGCTCGAGCGGACGGGGCAGAAGAAACCCGACTACACTCAGGTCCACAACGACGTGCGGGAGATGATCGACGAGGCGCATCGGGACGGGAGTTTGAAATCGGTCATCACCGCGAACCTCGACCGGTACATCCGGGTCGACCATGAGCTGCGCACCGTCCTCGAGGAGTTTCGCCGCGGAGGGAAGAAGCTCTTCCTCCTCACGAACAGCGACTGGACCTACGCCGATGCGCTCCTCAAGCACCTGCTCCAGCGCGGGCGCGGCGCGCCGTCTCACTGGACCGAGATCTTCGACCTCGTCGTGGTGGAGTCGCGGAAGCCGTCCTTTTTCGCGGCCAACTCTCCGCCGGAGCCGGTGGCGGAAGCCTCGTCCCTTCCGACCCCGATGAACGTCGTCCGCGGAGCAAACGGCGCCTACCTCGAGCGAACCCTCGGCGCCGCCGGGGACGAGATCCTCTACTTCGGCGACCACACGTACGGGGACATCCTGCTCTCGAAGAAGGCCCTCGGATGGCGCACCGCCATGCTCGTGCCCGAGCTGGACCGCGAGATCCGCGTGACGCAGGACCTGGCAAAGGAGTTCGACCGCCTGGCCCGGCTCTCCGCGGAGCGCCACCACCTGGAGATCGACAAGGCCGCGCTCGGTCGCGAGCTCCGCCGCCTCACGCTCATCCTAGGCGAGAACGACGGGGCCGATCCGGTGAGGCGCCAGGAGATCGCGGCCCGGATTCAGGCGATTCCAGGGGAGATCGCGCGCATCGAGGAGCGGTGCCTCGAGCTGGAGCCTGAAATCGAAGGCCTGAGGGTGAAGCTCGACCGGGCGTACAACCAATACTGGGGCTCGATCTTCCGAGAGGGAAACGAGTCGAGCCGCTTCGGGCACCAGCTCAAGGATTTCGCGTGTCTTTACACGAGTCGGGTCTCGAATTTCCTGCACTACCCGATGAACTACTACTTCCAATCCCCCATCGGATACATGCCGCACGATATTTGAGGGGCCGCAAGGTTATCGAAGGATGGAAAGGCGTCCCGTCGTGACTCCCGAGACGTTACAAATCTTGTAGAAGTACACTCCAGAGGGAAGACGAGCTCTCGAGTCGCTCAGACCATCGAGCGGGACGTCAATGAGCCCGGATTCGGCACGTTCCCAATTCGCGATCGTCCGCACAAGCCTGCCCGCCGCATCGAAGAGCTGGACCTTGACGGGACCGGGGCGCGGGTTCAAAAAAGTCAGCGTGCCGCGGGACTTGATCGGGTTGGCAGAGACTATGGAATAGCTGGACGTTCCTGTCCCCACGACCGTGATCTCCAGGGGCGCCCGGAACCGCGCTCCGGTCGTGAGCCCACCTTCTACCGCAACGGGCACGGCCGTCCTCCCCCTGACGCTGCTGAAGAGATGATGCAGATCCTCGCGTCCGAAGCACGCTGCGATCTCCGCGACTCCGTCCCGATCTCGGTCCCAAATCCGAACATCCTTGGTTCCAATCGCGTGAATCTCAGACACATCCCCGGTTCCCGGTGATTTCAAGACAATGGTGGAGGGAATGATCTCGCTGTTCTCGTAGGAATGCTGGGCCGGTTCCACCTGGATGCAGGTGAAGGGTGGACCTACGCCCACCGGGAGAACTCTATGTGCGTCCCCAAGGAACGCGACGCCGGGGAGAGCGGCTGATATATTGGCGCTCGTCGTATCTCGCCCCCCGAGCGATCCATCGCTCACGTCCAAGGACACTTGGAATCGTCCATCGCCTCGGTAGGTATGAAGCGGCTGCGGCCCGGTCGCTTCGGCCCCGTCGCCAAACCCCCACGAGAATGTGAGCTGGCTTCCCTCGGGATCCGAAGAGCCCAGCCCGCTGAACGCGACCGGCACTCCCGCGACGCCCGAATAGGGGCCGCCCGCATCGGCCGTGGGCGCGCGATTCGGCGGCGCGGTACCGCGGTTCTTGAGGACCGTCACGGTGCCCCCGCGAGGAGGAGCGAGACTGTGTTGCCCGAGGCGTTGGCCACGGCGAGATCGGGGCGGCCGTCCGCGTTGAAATCGGCGGCGGCGAGCGCTTGCGGTAGGTAGCCGGTCTCGAAGCCCGTTGGTGACCCGAACGTGCCGTCGCCGTTCCCGAGCAACACGGAAACGAAGCCGTTGCTGGGTACCGGAGGGTCGAACACGTAGCCGGTGAACGCAAGGTCGGTCTTGCCATCCTGGTTCAGGTCAGTCGCGATTACCTGCTGATATTCGCGGTCCAGGTACCCAAATGTCCCGTCGGCGAATGACCCATCCCCGTGTCCGAGAAGGACGACATAGTAGCTGCTGTATCCGTCTGAGGTTACTCCAACCACATCGAGTGTCGAATCCGTGTCGAACTTCGCGATGGCCAGAGAGGTAATCCCATTCGAGCGAATCGGAATCTCGCTTCGTTCCAGGAACGTTCCATCCCCCCGACCCATCATGATGGAGAGGCCGACCTGGAAATAGTCGAAGGCTCCCGACACCGTGAGGTCCAACACACCATCCCCGTTGAGGTCGGCCAAACCGACCGCCTGCGGCCGATCAACGGGAACATCGGTCCTTGGCCCGAAGGATGCGCCCGCGTGGTTCAGAATCACGGAAACGGAATTCGCGTCGAGGTTCCCGGTCACAAGGTCGGGGTACCCGTCACGGTTCAGATCGCCGGACGCGATGGACCGTGGGGCAAGCCCGGTCTGCACGCTCGAGACTCGTTCGAGCCCTCCATCGGTCTTTCCGTAAAGCACCGAAATGAGACTCTCTTGGTGATCGGCCACGGCTAGATCCATCAGACCGTCCCGGTTGAAGTCGGCCGGAACCGCAGCCGCGGGATGATCGCTCGCGTTGAAAACACCCGCTCCGGAGAACGAACCGTCCGCGTTGGCGAGAATGATCGCGATCGTCCCGGATCCGTAATTGGACGTGAGAATATCTGAGGCACCGTCGAGGTTGAGATCCGCTGAGACGATGGCCGCGGGCCCCACCCCCGTTCCAAATCCCCCGCTTGGCACGAATCCTCCGGTCCCATCTCCGAAAAGGATCGTGACGGAGTCGGAGGAGGAGTTGGTCACCGCGAGGTCCGGCCGACCATCACGATTGAAGTCATCGATTGTGGTCGCGCCTGGTGCCGACCCGGCCGCGAAATCTTGCCTGGACGTCCCCAGTCCCGTGCTTCCACCGAGGAAGATGGAGATTCTCCCCAGCCCCGGATTCGCAAGGACGAGGTCCATGTATCCATCGGAGTTGAGGTCTCCGACCGTGAGGGAAGCGGCCCCGCTGGATACCGGCGTCGGCCCCTCGAATGTCCCGTCGCCATGGCCACGGAAAACCTCGACGTTCTCGTTGTAATAGGCGACGATGAGCTCCAAGGCTCCATCCTGGTTCATGTCCTCGAGCTTCATGTCGATCGGGAACCTTCTCGACGGAAGATCGATCGGAAGACCGAAGACGCCGTCGCCGCGATTCAGCATGACACGAACATACCCCTCCGACGCACCCGCCACATCGGGGTACCCGTCCCCGTTCACGTCTCCTACGGCTATCGCCGCGCAATTCAGGCCCACGGGATAATCGACCCGCGGCAGGAACGTGCCATCGCCGCGCCCCATGAGCACAGAGACAAAGCCGCCAACGTCATTGATCGCGACCGCCAAGTCCTCAATGCGATCTCCGTTGAAATCGCCGAGTTGCGCCGAGCGGGGCCGGGGGCCGCGGAGAACGGGGACGCGGTCCGCGAAGGTTCCGCCCTGAATCCCAAAAAAGACCGACACGTCGCCCGAATAGAAATCAGAATTCGTCACGAGCGCATCCATCAGTCCGTCGCGGTTGAGATCTCCAAGGACCGCTCCAGAAGGACCGGCACCGGCGTCGAGGGAAATGAACCGAGAGGTGAAGAGGCCGCGCGCGCCAAGCCCGCCACCCACAGAGTTCACGACCGTGATCCGGAACGTGGCCCGCACCGAGCTGCTGAGGTCGTCTTTGACCTCGACCGTGGTCTCGAACAAACCCACGTCGAATTCACCGGGCGTCACATGCACGAGGCCCGACGCGGACCCGTGACCGGGATCGGTCGTGCTGATCCGGACGAAATACGGTCCGAAAGCCCTGGAGAACGTCAGAGGGTCGCCGTCGGCATCCGTAGCATTCAAGGTCTGATCGGCCGTGGTATTCACGCGAACAACCATGTCGACAGGCTGGGTCAAGGAGGGCAACCGCTTCACGGTGATCAGAAAAGATTTCTGATCGAGTAAGAAGTGGTCCGAAGCAGCGACCGTGGCGGAATCCGATCTCGCCCCCGTCCTGGGCCAGACCTCGATGAACGGACGGGGACCGTAACCTGTGATTACCTGCATGTACCCAGGCCCCGACACCTTCGAGAGGTAAACCGGCTGACCGTCCGGATCGGTCGCAAAGAGGTCCTGGAACGCGACGTCCTCTTCCTCGACAATCATGTCCCTCGGCTGCACGAGCACCGGCGGTCGATTCACCTCGCGCACCGTGATCGTGAACGCCGCCTGCGCAACGAGCCCCCCGTCCGTGACAGCGACCGTCCCCGCGGCCGTCCCCGCGTCTGAGAAACCCGGCCTCAGGATCATGCGGCCCGTGGCGGTCCCCGACCCTGGATCGGTGGTGGTCACCTCCATGAAGGATGGCCCAGAAGATTTGAAAAAAGTCAGCGGGTCACCGTCGAGGTCGGACGCTGAGAGCTGCTGATCGAAAGTCTCGCCTTCCCCGAGCGCCACGTCCGAAAGGCGAAGGAGAACCGGCGCATGGTGCGCGACCCCGCCGAAGGCCAGTCCATCCACGTCGAACCAATCTCCCGGTCCCAGCGCGTTCGGCCCCAGTTTCAAGGAATTGTCGAAATCCATTCCGGGGCACGAAGAGCCGAACGCGGTTGGGTAACCGCCAGAGAGGGGACTTTCCGTGGCGATAACTAGCGAAGGCGTTCCCGCAGCGACCGACACCGGGATTGATCCTAGCTTGTACGTTCCAGGGGGCAGCGGGTTGCTACCGTCGTAAAACACGAACGCGTCCGTGGTATCGAACGCCGAGGCGATGTTGAACGGCATCGCTTCCTGCTGCCTGTTGACGAACGGGCCCCACGTCACCGTCCCATCCTGGGCGTGGAGGACGACCAAGTAGGACCGGATCGTGAGCGAACTGTCCGCAGCGCTACACGACGCCGGCGTCCCATCGCGGGCGGAATCCGTCTTGATCCAAACGTCGACGAGGGTCACACCACTCGACGAGACGATGTCGGCCGGCGTATGAATCCCATCGCCGTTCGCGTCGAGGTACATGTATTGGAGAGGGCTGCGCTTGAATGCCGGGGTCGCATTGGAACCTCTCAAACATTCTCAGCCTCGAAGCGGGAGAAAGCACTTTAGCATGCGCCCGCATCTCATTCAATGTTCGCGTAATGCTGCCTCGAGAACCACAATCGTATGGCCGAGTTGCTCTTCCGTGATCGTGAGAGGCGGCGTAAAGCAGATCACGTTGTCGTGGACGCCCCCCGGATACGCGAGCACCCCTTCGCGGAGGAGCGCGCCCAGGACCGCGGCGGTGAGCGCGGGCGCGGGGGTGCGCGACTCGCGATCCCGCACCAGCTCGATCGCGGCCATGAGGCCCGCGGCGCGAACGTCCCCGACGGCGGGGCAGCCGTCCTGGAGGGAACGGAGCCCCGCGGCGAACACGGCTCCCGTGCGCTCGACGTGCGCGCGCGTCTCAGGCTCCGTGAGTCGCTCGATCGCGCGAAGCGCGCCGGCGCACGCGAGCGGGTGTGCGTAGAAGGTGCTCGAGTGCGGCGCTTCCCCCGACGGGAGGACGTGCTTCCGCCAGGACTCCATCAAAGCGTCGCTCCCGAGGAGCGCCGCGATCGCCACGCCTCCGCCGATTCCCTTCCCCGTGACCAGAAGATCGGGGACCGCTCCCTCCCCGATTTGCTCCCAGGCCCAGAAGGGCCCCGTACGGCCCGCTCCCGTCATCACCTCGTCCAGGATGAGGATCAACCCGCGCTCGCGGGTCAGCGCGCGAAGCCGCGGAAGAAAATCGCGCGGCGGCAAGACGCATCCGGAGCGGCCCTGGACCGGCTCCACGATGACCGCCCCAGGGGGATCGGGGCCGCGAAGCTCCCGGTCGACGATCTCGAATGCCGAATCGAGACATGCGAGGTCGCAGCGGCCGCATCGCCGGGCCAGCGGACAGCGGTACTCGTAGGGAAACGGGACGCGGATCGCGAGGTCCGGGATCTGTCGCGCGAACGGCGCGCCCAGACCCGGATAATCGGTTACGGCAAGCGCGCCGTAGGACTGGCCGTGGTAGGCGCCGGTGAAGGACACGACGCGGCGACGCCCGGTCGCCACATGCGCGGTTTTGAGGGCCAGCTCCACCGCCTCGGCGCCGGTGCTCGCGAGGAGCACGCGGCCAAGAGAGCGCCCGCCCAACGCCGCGAGCCGTCGGACGAGCTTCTCGCGGGTTTCGTGCGGCATGAGGTCACCCAATCCCTGGGTGAGCTTCCTCGACTGCGCCGAGACGGCCCGCGCGACCTCGGGCGCCGCGTGCCCCAGGGAGAGAACGCCGAAACCCGCCGTCAAATCCAGGTAGCGGTTCCCGTCGAGGTCCAGGACGACCGAGCCCCTTCCGCGAGACCAGACGATGGGGGCTTCCTCCGATCCCCAGATCGCGGAACCCTCCCTTCGCCGTAGGCGCCGCGCCGCCGCGCGCGAGCGCGGGCCCGGCGGAGGCACGACGATCCGCGGCAGCTCCGTGCCGTCGAGACGCTCGCGCGCGCTCACCGGGTCTGGCCCACCGGGCGCGCCCTCATCGCGGCCCCCGTGCCCTTTTGGATCTCCACCCAGCTCACGCCGATCAAGATCAGCGCGGCGCCGGCAAAGAACGCGGGGCCAAACTTCTCCTGGAAGAGAAACCAGGAGAGCACGCTCGTGAGGACCGGCTGCGCGTTCGTCGTGATCGCGACCTTGGACGCTTCGAGCCTTCGGAGCGCGTAGAGCCAGAGCGGGTAGGCCACGACCGACGTTCCGATCGTCAGGTAGGCCAGCCCTCCCCATGCCGGCAACCCGATGGAGCGAAGCGGCGGAATCGTGCCCGGGATGAGGATCGCCGGGAGGCAGAGGGCCGTTCCCCCCACGATGACCCACGTCGTGACCGTCATCGGGTCGTAGCGCTCGAGGAGCCTTTTTGAGCCGATCGTGTACGCGGCCCAAGAGAAGACCGCGAGCAGGATGAGCATGTCTCCGCGCAAGACTTGGGCTTCGCGTGCAAGCCCGCGGTCCACGAGGATCAGCGCCACTCCGGCGAACGCGGCCGCGATGCCGATGAGCTTCGCCCGCGCACCTCCCTCGTCCAAGAAGCGTCGAGCGAGAAGGAACACGACGAGGGGCGTGAGCGCGTAGAGGAACGCGGCATGACTCGGGGTCGATTGCGAGAGGCCGAAGAGGTAGAGCCCCTGGTTCGCAGGCACGACGAGAAAACCGAGCCAGATCAGCTTGGGAATGTCTTTCCAGGCGACGCGTTCCCTCCGGGGGCGGAGGAGCTCGAACAACAGGAGCGTCACCGATGCACAGATGAAGCGCAGGAGCGCCGTGGCCAGGGGCCCGATGGCGGTCAGCGTGGCCTTCGCGAACAGGTGAGTCCCGCTCGAAAGAATCTGATTCAAGACGAGCGCCACGATGACACGTTTCTTCTGGTCGATGGGGGAGCCTTCCCGTGCCGAGGTTTTCGCGAATCGGACCGCGGAGTGTACCACGACCCTCCCGATGCGATATCCTGGATGGTCAGGAGGGAACGACAGAATCATGGACGCCGATTTTAGAACCTATCTCCGCGCCGCGCAGGGGGAAGAGCCCCCGATCGGCGCAGGCGAACCGCGCTGGGCCGAGACCGAAGCGCTCGCGCGAAAGCTGATCGCGGGCGGCCAGGCGGAGCCCGCGCTCAAGGCGTTGAAGCTGGAGCCTCAAGCGCGAAAGCGCTGGGACCTGCTCCTTCTTGCGGGGCTCTTGAACGACGCCCTCGGCGAGCGCGGTGCTTCGCTGGAGGCGTTCGAGGTCGTCGGCGACAAGCTGGCCGCGGCGGAGGACCGCGAGGGAGTTCGCACGCTCCTCCCCCGGTTCCTCGAGCCCGCCCCCGTTTCCGCCGCGGTCCGTCTCCTTCATTTTCTCGCGCGCCATTCCGCGACCGACGAGGAGAGGATGGACCTCCTGCGCCAAGCGCTCGAGATCCGGCCGAATGATCCTCACTTTCTCTCGGAGCTGTCGCAAATACTGGAGCGAGGCGGCGAGCCTGACGAAGCACGCGGCATGAGGCTCCGGGCCATCGAGCTCTGGCTCGAGCTCAATCACCCCGAAGCGGTCTCGGACGAGCTCCTTCGAGTCGTGGAGGAGGATCTTCCGCGCGAGCCCGCCCGCGTTGGGAGGATCCTGCTCCGCTACGCGGCGGCAGTTTCGTGGGAGGACTCCGAGCCCATCCTCGATCTCGCGCTCCCCGAGCTCAGCCGACGGGGCGCCGGGCTCTGGAGCTGGCGCCAGCTCGAGCCGGCTGGGGCGCGCGCACCTCAGACAATCGAGGCGCGCAAGCTTCTCGCGACGTTGCTCCGGATCGCGGTCGCGTCCGAGCCCGATCCCGACGCGATCGTCGCGGGCTCCGGAATCCAGAACCACACGGAACCTTTCGCAGG
>VBOX01000012.1 GCA_005893265.1 Candidatus Eiseniibacteriota bacterium
GGAGCGGTGGGCCTTCACGGCGAAGGTCGGCTCGATCTCGCACCCCGTGCCTACCGAGAGCGGATGGTATGTATACGAAATCTCCGATCGCCAGCCAGAAGGGCTTCGGCCGCTTTCCCAGGCCCGGATCTTCGCGCGTGAGCGGCTCCTCCATTCGCTCCAGGTCGCCGGTGCAACGGATGCTGCCACGCGGGCGCGGGCGGCGATCCTGGGCGGCATGAGCGACACGGAGGCCGCGAAGAGGTTCCACGGACTCATCGCCACCACCGGGGAGGTCACGCGGAGCGGCAATCTCGGGAACGTGGGCAACGAACCGAAAATCGTGGGAGGTCTCTTCGGCACCCCCCAGGGGACGTGGAGTCAGCCGCTCACGGGTTCCTCGACCGCCCTCATCGGAATCGTCGAAGAGCATGCGAGGCCCACTGAGGAGGCCTTCCGCAAGCAGGCCATGGAAATCAGGGGCACGCTCCTGAACGAGCGCCGGCAGACGCGGTTCACCGAGTGGATCCAGGCGGTTCGCAAGAAGGCGAGGATCGAAGACTATCGGGAGAATTACTTCGAAGCCTGAGTCACCATCGACGTTGAACCGTTTGCGGGAGATCCTCTCGTTTCCCGGAGATCGGGTCGGGAAGGCCAGGCGCATCGCCGGCGCGATCCGGGAAATGGGCGGGTATCGCTGGGCCGGGATCTACGATGTATCTCCCGAGGAGATCGGCGTCATCGCCTGGAGCGGGCCGGACGCCCCCGCCCATCCACGGTTCCCCGCGAGCCAGGGTCTCTGCGGCGCGGCGGTTCAGGCCCGATCGACCGTCGCGGTCGGGGACGTGACGCGGGACAAGCGATACCTCACGACACTCGGCACGACGCGCTCGGAAATCGTCGTTCCGATCCTGAATCCAGCGACCGGCCAGGTGGTGGGCTTGCTCGACGTCGAGAGCGAGCGGAACGATGCGTTCGGCGAAGGGGACCGCCGCTGCATCGAGGAATGCGCAGCCGCGCTCGAGCCGCTGTGGAGCCGGGGGTGAGCTCGGGGAGTCTGGGAGCCTCGCTCCCGCGATCAGTCGTTACGAAGGCTTCTTCGGATCCTCGAGGACGTGCGGCTTCGGTGGCTCCGTCTTGTCGGTCGCGTTGATTTCCGACTCGACCTCCCGCATTCCCTTCTTGAACTCCTGAATTCCCCTTCCGATCGACCTGCCGATCTCCGGGATGCGCTTCGCTCCGAAGAGCAGGATGATGATGAGGAAGAGGATGAACATTTCCTGCGGCCCGATATTGAACATAGGGTTACTCGTCGCCTCTCCGGGCCGCCTTCTCAGGGGGCCCCGCCTTGGTTAGGGCGGCTGCGTCCACCGCCGCGCGTCGCGGCCCACGATCACCGTGACGTCGATCATTTCCTGGGATCCTGCTTGTTGGATCACGTGGCTCGTTCCCAGGTACTCCGCCACGACCCTCGCCGGCTCGGGGTATTCGCGCCGGTTGACCACGAGGGTCGCCCGATAGTCCGAGCGATCCGCGTTCGCAACCTCCAGGACATCGAAACCACCGTCTCTCAGGTACGAGGCCAACTCGGCGGCGAGCCCGGAGCGGCCGCTCCCATTCCACAGCTGGATCCGGATCGGCTGTTTCGGCTTCACCACCGCCTGCGGTCCCACCCGAACCGCCGCCGAGACCGCAAACGCCGCGATCAGGAGAAACGAGAGCCCCAACCCCCAATCGAGAACCGGCGAATCGTTGCGCGACTTCTTGGCCACGGCGGCACCTCGATCGCGTTAGCGCCGCGAGCGCTTTCCGGGGCGCCGATCCATCGCGGCGAGCGCCTTCGAGACGCGCGCGTACGTCCGGTCCAGCGATTCGGGCAGCCCCTTGGTCCCTTCCGTCGTCGGCAGGAAGTTGGTGTCTCCGTTCCACCGGGGCACGACGTGCCAGTGGAGATGTCCCAGAACGCCCGCCCCCGCGACGCGGCCGAGGTTCAGCCCGATGTTGAAGCCGTGCGGCTTGTATTCGCGCCTGAGCGCGATCTCCACCCGCCCGAGCCACTCCGTCAGCTCGAGCGACTCCTCGGTCGTCAGCTCGGAAAAGGAAGCCGTGTGGCGCCGAGTCGCGATCATGATGTGCCCCACGTTATAGGGGTACAGGTTCAGCATTGCGAGCACCCGAGGGGTCTTGGCCAAGATCAGATTTCGCCTGCCGGGCTTGAGCCGCGCCGTCGCGCAGAACAGGCAGGGCTGTTTGGACGCACCTTCCGCGCCCGCCTTCTTGATATAGGCCATTCTCCACCCGGCCCAGAGCACGTCCACGTTACGACGCTCCCCAAGCGCGCAGCGCCTCTTCGACCATCGCCAGCTGGCCGGGGTCGTTTACCCCGAAGAGCTCGCGGGCATCGGACGCCTGCTCCACCCCGATCCGTCCCCCCCGCCCCTTGATGAAGGATAGCGTGTCGGTCAGATAATACTCCTGTTGGCGGTTGTCCGCGCGGAGGAATCCGAGCGCTTCCCGGAGCGGCTCGCGGGAGAAGCAATAGATTCCCGAGTTCACCTCCGAGACCGCGCGCTCCTCGGGCGTGGCGTCCTTCTCCTCTACGATTTTCATGAAGTCCCCGCGCGCGTCCCGAACGACCCGCCCGTACCCGGAAGGATCCGCGAGATCGCCCGAGAGAAAGGTCACCGCGTTCCCCTCGCGACGGTGCCGCTCGAGGAGGCGCTTCAACGTCGCCGTTCGGATCAGCGGCATGTCCCCGGCGAGTACGAGGAGCGTGTCGGGCCCCGTTTCGAGCGCGGACCATGCCATCTGGACTGCGTGTCCGGTCCCAAGCTGCGGAACCTGCTCCGCGAAGGCCACCCGGCGCCCCGCGAGCGCCTCGCGCACGAGCGCGGCGCGATGCCCGACGACCACGATCGTTTGCTGGGGACTCAAGGGATCGAGCTGCTCGAGCACGTGAAGGAGGAGCGGCCGGCCCAGCGCGGGATGCAATACCTTGGGAAGGTCCGAATTCATCCGCTTGCCGAGACCCGCGGCGAGAACCACGGCCGCGAAGGGGGAGGGCGCGCTCACTGGCTCCCCGCGCGTCGGACCGGCGGTTTGAGGAAGAGATTGTCGATGAGCCTGGTCTTGCCGATCCGGATTGCCGCGATGAGGAATCCCCCGGCCCGGTCGAGACGGTTGATCGGTTCGAGGGTCGTCGGATCCACCAAGGCAAGATAGTCGACCGCGTCGGGGCGCGCCTCACGGCGCAACGTTTGACGGACGAGCGAGAGAATCGCGCGCGCGTCGTGGGTCCCGGACCTGACCAGAGCGCGACCCTCCCGCATGGCGCGGATCATTCCCGTGGCGCGTGCTCTCTCCGCGGGGCTCAAATAGGCGTTCCGCGAAGAGAGAGCCAGCCCGTCCCGCTCGCGCACGGTGGGGCAGACCGTGACCCGGGTCGAAAGATCCAGATCTCGCACCATCCCCTGGACGATGCGCGCCTGCTGGATGTCCTTTTGCCCCAGATAGAGCGTGTCCGGCTCCACCAGATTGAGGAGCTTCAGGACGACCGTCGTGACGCCGCGGAAATGCCCGGGACGCGCGGTCCCTTCCCAGAGATCGGCGAGCGGCCCCGGGGCGACCGTGGTCCTGAAGCCGGGTGGATAGAGGGAGCGCACGCGGGGGAGAAAGAACCAGTCGCAGCCCGCGTCGCGACACAGGCGGACGTCGCGAACCTCGTCCCGGGGATATCGCGCGAAATCCTCCTTGGGTCCGAACTGGAGGGGGTTCACGAATACGGATACCGCGAGCCGGTGATGCTCGCTTCGAGCTCGGCGGATCAGGGCAAGGTGACCGTCGTGGAGGTAGCCCATGGTCGGGACGAAGCCCACGGTCATGCCGCTCTGTCGCGCGCGACGGGAGAGCGCCCGCAGGTCGGCGCCGCGGGTTACGATCCGCACGGCTTCGTTTCGGGTCTCTCCGGCGCCGCGGCATAACTCTCCTCTTCGGAGGGATACCGTCCGGCCCGCACGTCCTCGCGAAAAGCCGAGATCGCGTTCCGGATCGTATCCCCCGCCTCGGCGTAGCGCCTCACGAACCGGGCAGCCTTTCCGAAGCTCAATCCGATCAGGTCGTGGAGCACGAGCACCTGACCGTCGCAGTGCATGCCGGCCCCGATACCGATCGTGGGGATCTTGAGCGCCGCGGTGATCTCTCGGCCCACCTCGAGCGGCACGCCCTCCAGGACGACCGCGAAGCACCCGGCGCGCTCGAGCGCAATCGCATCGCTTCGGAGGGCGTCCGCCCCCGCGCGGTCACGTCCCTGGACCCGGTATCCGCCGAACTGATGCACCGATTGCGGCGTGAGCCCGAGGTGACCCAGAACCGGAATGTCGGCGGCAAGAATCGCCTCGATCTGCGGCAACATCCGCTTCCCTCCCTCGAGCTTCACGGCCTCGGCGCCCCGCTTCATCAGACGTCCGCTGTTTCGGACCGCATCCTCGGGGCTCGTCTGGAAACTGAGAAAGGGCAAATCCGCCACGACCAGCGCCCGCGGCTGCGCGCGCAGGACCGCCTTCAGGTGGTGCGCCATTTCGCTCAGGGTCACCGGAATCGTCGACTCGTACCCCAAGACGACCATCCCGAGCGAGTCTCCCACCAGGATCAGATCCACGCCGGCTTCATCCGCGAGCCGCGCGGTCGGGTAGTCATAGGCTGTCACCGAAACGATCCGTACGTGCTGACCTTTCATCTCGCGGATCGTGCGGACCGTGATCTTGGAACGCGTCAGGCTGTCAGGACTCGTGGTCACGATCTCTCCTCCGCTTTCGCACTGGGGCTCACGTAGGCGATCCCGTCCTGGTGCGTGTCGACGCGGGCGATCAGGTCCTCCAAATCCTGCCTCCGATGCACGAAATTCATTTCATTCGTGTTCACGACAAGGAGCGGCGCCTCGCGAAAATGAAAGAAGAAGTAATTGTAAGCCTCGACCAGGGTGCCGATGTACTTGGGTTCCATCAACCTCTCGTACGCGCGCCCCCGCTGGTGGATGCGCTCGAGGAGAACATCGGCACCCGCTTGGAGGTAGACGACGAGGTCCGGGGGTGCCAAGTCCCGCTCCAACAGCGGCGCGATCTGGTCGTACAGGTGAAGCTCGCGGTCGCTGAGGTTGAGGTTCGCGAAGATCCGGTCCTTCTGAAACATGTAGTCGCTCACGATCCCCTCGTGGAAGAGATCCGGCTGCGTCTTCTGCTTCAGCTCCTGATACCGGTTCACGAGGAAGAACATCTGGGTCTGGAAGGCGTACCGCCTGGGATCCTTGTAAAAATCCGCGAGGAACGGATTCCCCTCCGGCTCCTCGAGGATCAGCTTCGCGTGGAGGCGCTCGGCCAGGAGTTTCGCCAGGCTCGTCTTTCCGACACCGATGACTCCCTCGACCGCGATGTAGCGCCCGGGCACTCTTCCCTCGCCCGGGTCAGTACCAGAACCGGCCGCCCTTGCGGACCGGCGGGTTCGGAGGAAGCTTCTTGATCAGCTTGCGAATGGATTCCCCCGTCGTCGGGTGCACGAAATCCGGGTCCAGCTCGACGAGAGGCAGGAGCACGAACGCCCTCCGGTGCGCTTCCGGATGTGGGATTTTCAAGTCGGGCTCGTCCACGGTCTCCTCCCCGTAGAACAGGAGATCGAGGTCGATCGGGCGCGGGCCCCACCGTTGCGACCTTACCCGGCCCATCCGCTTCTCGATGAGGAGGAGCTGCCAGAGCAGCTCCCTCGGCTCGAGCGTGGTCTCGAGCCATACCGCTGCGTTCAGGAACGCCGGTTGATCGACCTCCCCCACCGGGTCCGTGTCGTAGAGCGAGGACACACGAACCACCAGGGTGCGAGGCAGGTCACGCATCGCTTCGACCGCTTTGCGGATGAGGAACTCGCGGTCGCCGAGGTTGGACCCGACACCCACGAACACCTTGCTCATGCGCGCGCTCTCTCGACGACGACCTCGGGGATCGTCGTGAAATCGTCCACCGGGACATGAAGCTTGCGCACGCGCACGCGCACCCGCGGCGAATCGAACTCCTGGATCAGAGCAAGCGCCAGCTCCTCGGCAAGCGTCTCGAGGAGGCGGCAGCGGGACATCTCGATCTGCGAACGGACGAGCCGATGGACCTCCTCGTAGTCCATCGCGTCGTCGAGCACATCCGGGCGGCGCGTCGGCATCGGCGCGTAGGCCAGCTCGACGTCGGCTTCGATCCTTTGACCCAGGTCCCGCTCCTTCTGGGTCACCCCGAGATGGCCATAAGCCTGGATGCGCGCAAGGCGCAGCCAGTCGAGGGTCTCGCGGGTCGGGACCTTGGCGGCCCTAGCGGGAGATTGTGGACGGCGAGGCATGGGGCGCCTTCCAAGGCGCGAGTGATTCCAGCTTCTGGAGTGCTCGGCGGAGGGTATCCGCCGAGGAGGTGAGAGCGATGCGAAAGTACCCCTCACCTTCGGCCCCGAAACCGGTTCCGGGCGTGAGGAGGACCCCTGTCTTGTCGAACACACGCGTGACGAACTCCATGGAGGATTCCCCCTCGGGAATGCGCCCCCAGAGATAGAACGCGCCCCCCGGCGTCTTGATCGGGCAGCCCAGCCGCCGCAACACGTCCAGCGCTAGATCCCGCCGCTCGCGGTAGACGCCCCGCAAGGCGGGACCGTGCGTGCCGAGCGACTTGAGCCCCGCGGCCGCGGCCAGCTGGATGGCTTGAGGAGCGCCCGAGTCCACGTTCGCCTTGAGCGCTACCAGGGCTTCGACCAGGGCCGAGGCTCCCGCGGCGAAACCGATCCGCCACCCCGTCATGTTAAACGTCTTCGAGAAGGAGTGGAACTCGATCGCGCGGTCGCGGGCACCGGGTATGGAGAGGACGCTCGGTGGCGCCTCGCCATAGTAGAGCTCCGAATAGGCGGCATCGCTCACGAGGATGAGGTCGCGGCGCACGGCCCACGCGACCAGATCCTCGTAGAAGGCGCGGGTAGCGGTCGCGCCGGTCGGGTTGTTGGGATAGTTCACGTAGACGAGGCGCGTGCGCGGGGTGACGAGCTTGTCGAGGTCGCGCGGGTCGGGTACGAACCCAGCCGCCTCGCGAATGGGATAGCGAACCGGTTTCGCGCCGGCGAACACCGTGCCCGCCGCATAGACGGGATAGCCGGGATCCGGGAGGAGCGCTTCGTCCCCTGGATTGAGCACCGCCAGCGGAAAGTGCCCGATCCCCTCCTTGGAGCCGATCAGGATCGCGACCTCGCGCGCGGGATCGACGGCGGCGCCGAAGCGCTCCGCGAACCAGCGGGCGATCTCGGTCCGCGCTTCCAGGAGCCCGCCGCTCGTGGGATAGCGGTGGTGGCGCGGGTCCCGGGAGAGCTCCGCCAGACGGTCGAGGATGAAATCGGGCGTCGGCAGGTCAGGATCCCCGATCGAGAGATCGAAGACCTCCCGGCCCGCTGCCTCGGCGTCGTGGCGTTTCCGCTCCAGCTCGGCGAAGAGGTACCGCGGCAAGGACTGCAGCCGCGCGCTTTTCTCGATGGGTGGCATGGCAGGGGCGACGTTATCGGGCGGAAGGAAGGGGTGTCAAGGGGCGCGAGGGGCCGTTCGGCCTCTCTCGCCGGAGGGCTGACCTTAGACCACGCCCGCCGCGGGCTGGTCCATCACCACCATCACCTCTTCTTCGAGCGTGATTCCGGCGGATTCCTGGACCCGGCGTTTCATCTCGCGCGCGACGCGGAGCACCTCGTCGGCCGAGGCGCCCCCCATGTTCACGATGTAGTTGGCGTGGTAGGCATGGACCCCCGCGCCGCCATCGCGAATCTCCTTCGCGCCCGCGGCTTCGAGGAGCTGGCCGGCAGCGACCTTCTGGCCGTCCGCCAGGATGGGGTTCTTGAAGAAGCAGCCGGCGGTGTGGAGCCCCTTCTCTTTTCTTCGCGCGCGCTGGGCCGCGTGCTGGCCCATGACGCGGTCCATCTCGGCCCGATCGCCGGGGACGAGCTCGAACTCCGCTTCGACGACGACGTGGTCGTTCTCTTTGAGGCGGCTGTGCCGGTAGGCGAAGCCCAGCTCGGCCGGCGTGCGGTCGACGAGCTCCGTTCCTTCCAGGAGCCGGATGCGAACGGAGATGTCGCCCACCGAGCGCCCGAATGCGCCCGCGTTCCCGCGGATCGCGCCCCCCACTGTCCCGGGGATGTCGATAGCGAACTCGATCCCGGAAAGGGAATGCTCGCGCGCGGCTTCGACGACCTCGCCCAGGTCGGCGCCCGCCCCCGCGAGGATCCTGTTGCCGGTCACCCGCAGGTGCTCAATGCGATTCACAATGACCAAGCCGCGGAATCCGGCATCGCCTACCAGCAGGTTGCTCCCGCCACCGATCAGGAGCCACCGCATGCGGCTCGCGATCGCCTCGCGGACCACCCGCTGCAGCGCGCGCTCGGTGTAGGCTTCGGCGAGCACGTCCGCCGGTCCCCCGATGCCGAACGTGGTGTACGGCGCGATTGCCGCACCGCGCTTTACGACCAGCTCTTCCTTTTCTAGCGCCAGCGCCTCAAAGCTCACGAATGGTCTCCACCATGTCCACGGCCAGGGTGAGGATAGGCTCGCCGCACGTCCGACGCCACGTCAACGACCGCCGCGCTCACGGCACAAGCACGACGGTCTCTTTCGGCCGGGGCGGCCCCCTTCTATACCAGGTATCGGGAAGCAAGTTCTAGGCCCCGGAGCGGTCCGCCGGCCCCGCCGACGAGGCGCTCGCCCGGGCAAGAAAAGGCCCCCGAAGGGGGTACCCCTCCGGGGGCTGATCTTCTTGGCGCTAGAAGCGCGCCTATTCCATTCCTCCCATGCCGCCGCCCGGCATGCTCGGCTTCTCTTCTTCCGGGATATCCGTAATGACCGCCTCGGTGGTGAGAACGAGGGAGGCGATCGAGACCGCGTTCTGGAGCGCCGATCGGGTCACCTTGGTCGGGTCCACGATGCCGGATTGGAAGAGATCCTCGTACTGTCCGGTGGCCGCGTTGTAGCCCATCGCGCCCTTTTGCGTCCTGAGCCGCTCGACGACGATGGAGCCCTCGGCGCCCGCGTTGGACGCGATCATCTTCACCGGGGCCTCGAGCGAATGGGAGACGATGTCGATCCCGGATTTCTCGTCCCCCTTGGCCTCCAGCGCCGCTAGGGCCGGCTGCGCGCGGAGGAGTGCCACGCCCCCGCCGGGCACGATGCCCTCTTCGACGGCGGACTTGGTCGCCGCAAGCGCGTCTTCTGTCGTAATCGGACGTGGAGTCCTCGATTTCCTTACGGATCTGATCCACGCGCGCTTTGATGTCGGCCTTCTTGCCGGCGCCCTCTATGACCGTCGTGTTGTCCTTGTCCACCACGATCCGCTTCGCGCGGCCGAGGTCGGAGAGAATGGCGTTCTCGAGCTTCAACCCCGCCTCTTCGGTGATGAGGCGGCCGCCGGTCAGGATCGCGATATCCTCGAGCATCGCCCGGCGGCGGTCTCCGAATCCCGGCGCCTTCGCCGCCGCGACGTTCAGGACGCCGCGCAGCTTGTTGACCACCAGGGTGGCCAGGGCCTCCCCCTCGATGTCTTCGGAAATCACGAGAAGCGGCTTGCCGACCTGCGAAACCTTCTCGAGGATCGGCAGGACCTCCTTGATCGAGGCGATCTTCTTGTCATGGATCAGGATGTACGCGTCCTCGAGGATCGCTTCCATGCGCTCGGGGTCGGTGACGAAGTACGGCGAGAGATACCCTCGGTCGAACTGGAGCCCTTCGACGACTTCCAGCGACGTATCGAGGCTCTTCGCCTCCTCTACGGTGATGACGCCATCCTTCCCGACCTTGTCCATCGCTTCCGAGATCAGCTTGCCGATTTCCGGATCGTTGTTCGCCGAAATCGTCGCGACGTTGGCGATCTCCTCCGGTGTCTTGATGGGCTTGGACTGCTTCTTCAGCTCCGCGACGACCGCCTGCACCGCGCGGTCCATGCCGCGCTTCAGGAACATCGGATTGGCGCCCGCGGTCACGAGCCTGAGCCCGGAGTGAACCATCGACTGCGCCAACACGGTCGCGGTCGTGGTGCCGTCCCCAGCGACGTCCTGCGTTTTGGTGGCTACTTCCTTGAGAAGCTGGGCTCCCATGTTTTCATAGGGATCCTCCAGCTCGATTTCCTTGGCGATCGTGACCCCGTCGTTCGTGATGGTCGGCGCGCCGAATTTCTTGTCGAGGACGACGTTTCTTCCCCTCGGACCGAGGGTGACCCGGACGGTGTTCGCGAGTTTGTCGACGCCGCGCTGGAGCGCGTCACGCGCCGCGGAGTCGAACTGCAGCTGCTTGGCCATGGATTTCTGCCCCTCCTTGCCTCGCCCGCTCGGCCTCACCGGCGCGGGCTCGTTCATCGTGCGTTGGCACTATACCCAATCGAGTGCTAATCGAAGAGACACTACCCGATGCCGCCCTTGAGCGCAACCCCCATCCATCGCGTCCGCAAATCCCCGTTACTTCCGACGCTTCTTGGACTTGACGCCGCGCTTGGGATCCCGTCGCGGGGACGGTTTCGTCGCGGCCGCCTGAATCTTCTCCGGTCCGTCCGGATGGTTGAGCTCGTAAATAATCCGAAGTCCGTGGAGCGTCAGGTCGGGGTCCACCTTCTCGATCGTCTCCGAGTGGGCGGCGATCATCGAGGCGAGCCCGCCCGTCGCGACCACCATCGGGCGGATGTGCTCCTCAGCGGCAATGCGGCGGACGATCGCGTCCACCTGGCCGACCGCCCCGTAGTAGACGCCCGATTGGAGGCTTTCCTCCGTGCTCCGCCCGACCACGTGCTCCGGAGCACGCAGCTCGAACGCCGAGAGCCGCGCCGCGCGCCGGATCAGGTGCTCCGCTCCCGTGATGACCCCGGGCGCGATGACCCCCCCGATGTAACGGCGATCCTTCACGATCACGTCGAACGTGGTTGCGGTACCGAAATCGACGACGATGACCGGCGCGCCGTACAGCCTGAGCGCCGCGGCCGCGTTCGCGATCCGGTCGGCCCCCGTCGACTGGGGATCGCGGTAGTCGATCTCCACGCCCGAAGGAATGAGCGAAGAGACCACGAGTGGGTCTCGGCCGCAGAGCCTTCGAGCGGCCTCGAGGTAGGACGGCGTCGCGGTCGGGACGACCGACGCAATCACCCCGGAATGCTCGCCACGCGAGGCCAGCTCGGGAAACACCTGAGTCAGATAGAGCGTGATCTCGTCCGCGGTCCGCCGGGTCTCGCTGCTCAGACGAAACGAGCGCGCGAGGCGGCGGCCGTCGAAGAGGCCGAGCGTCACTTCGGTATTGCCAACATCGATCGCGAGGAGCACGCGTCTCCCTCCTAGCCCAGCTCGCCGGGCTCGCGGCGTCCCTTCCAGCGGCTGCGCCAGATCGCCCAGGCGAATACGAGACTCACGAAATAGAGGAGGAGCAGGGGAGCCGAGAGGATCAGCATCGACGGCCCGTCGCCGGGGGTAACCACCGCCGCGGCGAGCGCGATGAAGAACACCGCGTGCCGCCACTGGCGCGCCAGCAGCCTGGGCGAAGCGATCCCGAACCACGCGAGCAGGCAAAGGACGAGGGGCAGCTGGAACAGGAGCCCGCATCCCGCAGCCATCTTCACCGAAAAGTGGAGGAGCGAAAGGAGCGACATGCGCGACTCGATCTGGCCCGTCGCGAACGACTGGAGCATCCGGACGATCATGGGGAGCAGGAGCTTGAGCGCGAACGCGATCCCGAGATAGAGGAGGGCCGCCGAGGCCACCATCCAGGGGATCGCGAAATGCCGCTCGTTTTTCTTCAACCCGGGCGCCACGAAACGCCACAGCTCGAACATCACATAGGGGAGCGCCACGACCCCGCCCGTCCAGAGAGCCACTTCGATCCGCGCGGAAAAGGCTTCGGTGGGAGAGAGGGCCAGTGCCTTCTCGCCGTGGAGAAGCCAGAGGATCAGCGCGTCGAGGAGGCGGCCCGAGAAAAACCAGGCAGCGGCGATCAGGACCAGGGCGATCGTGGCGCTCCGCCACACGGCGGCGCGGAGCTCTTCCAAATGCTCGAGGAAGGACATCGGGCGCTCGGGTTCCTGCGCCACGGCGAGAAGCGGTGGGATCACTTGAGGAGCGACCGAAGCTCTTCCAGGAACTGATTCAAATCCTTGAAGTGCCGATACACCGAGGCGAACCGGACGTAGGCCACCTCGTCGAGCTGGTGAAGCTCCGCCATGACCCGCTCGCCGATCTCGCTCGAATGGACCTCATCGAGACCCTTCTGCATCACCTCCGCTTCGAGCCTGTCCACGATCGCGTGGATCTTCTCCGCCGGGATCGGTCGCTTCTCGCACGCACGGAGAAGGCCGTTCAAGATCTTGTCCCGGCTGAACGGCTCACGCCTTCCGTCCTTCTTGATCACGAGCAAGGGGGTGGTCTCCACCGTCTCGTAGGTCGTGAATCGGCGCTGGCAGGCCATGCACTCACGGCGGCGGCGGATCGCCTGGCCCTCCTTGGCCGAACGGGAATCGATCACCTTGTCTTCCAGATGGCCGCACGAGGGGCACTTCATTCCATGACCCCCGCGGTCAGGGTCTCCACCAAGCCGCTCGCCCGGTCGCGCACGCGGAGCGCGCCGGTCTCCGTCAGCTCGAGAAGCTCCCCCTCTACCGCGCGGTCGGCGAGCGCGATCCTCACCCGGGTGCCCGGCTCAGGCAGCTGCGGCCGCAACCGCTCGAGGAGGGCGCCGGGGCCTCCCCCGTACGCGGCGTCCAACTCGCGAACGAAATGCATGAGGATGCCCGAGAAGAGCCACCCCATCTCGACGTGACCCTCTCCGGAGGCGATGCAGAGAGAGGTAGCGCTCTCCCGGAACTCCCTCGGAAAGTCCCTCGGGTGATAGTTCACGTTCACCCCGGCGCCGAGAACCAATACCGGCGGCTCTCCCGGCCGCAGCGCGCGCGATTCCGCGAGCACTCCGGAGAGTTTCTTCCCACGGTGCAGAACGTCATTCGGCCACTTGATCGTGATCTCGCTCGCGATGTCGGCGGCCGCCCAGGCGATGGACGACGCCAGCGCGAGCGAGAGGAGCGGATAGGAGTGCAAGGGGATGGGAGGCTTGAGCAGAATCGAAAACATGAGGGACTGGCCCGGCTCGTCGAACCAGGTCCGGCCCAGGCGGCCCTTTCCCGAGGTCTGGTGCCCCGCGAGCACGACGAGCCCCTCGGGAGCCCCCTCCTGCGCGCGGCGGAACGCCTCGTCGTTGGTCGATCCAAGGCTATCGTGAACCTCTGCGGGAACGCCGAGGAAGCGCATCACGCGCGCCGTGCGGAGCAGATCGGGGTCCACGAAGGATGCCGCTCAGGAGACATCCGCGACGAGAAGCGAGAGATCGAGCGCCGGGGCGGAGTGGGTGAGCGCCCCGACCGAGATGTACTTGACGCCCGGCAGCGCGAACTCGCGCACGTTCTCGAGACGGATGCCGCCGGAGACCTCGATTTCCGGCAATGCGTCCGGCGACGCCACCGCGGTCGCGCCGCCCCCTTTGGCCGAGCCGCCGCGCCGCGCGCTCGAGGCCGTGCCGCGCCCCGGCTCGAGCTTTCCCCCTTTGGCCAGCGCCCGGAGGCGCTTCACCGCCACGGCGACCTGCCCCGGGGTGAAGTTGTCGAGGAGGATACGGTCGACTCCAAGGGTCGCGAGGATCTCCGCGTCTTCGACGGTCCTCGCCTCAGCCATGATCGGGAGGCCAAGCGAGCGCGCCCGCGCCTTCTCCACGGCCCGCGTCAAGCCCCCCGCGACGCGGGCGTGGTTCTCCTTGATCAGCATCCCGTCGAAGAGACCGAAGCGGTGGTTCAAAGCCCCACCCACCTGGGTGGCGTGCTTTTCGAGCATCCGAAGACTCGGGGTGGTTTTTCGAGTGTCCAGGATCTGGACGTCCGTTCCTTCCACCGCCCGAACGAACGCCCGCGTGAGCGTCGCGACGCCGGATAGGCGCTGGAGGAAATTGAGCGCGACGCGCTCCGCGCTCAGGATCGCCCGCGCCCGCCCCCGGATCTCGGCGATCTTGACGCCCTGCTTGAGCTCGGAGCCCTCCGGAGCGAGCCAGTCGATCTCGACCTCGGGATCCAGCTCCGCGAACGCGAGCGCGGCGACCGAGTTCCCCGCGAGGACGCCCTTGCCGCGCGCCTCAATGTGAGCTCGGACCCGAGCCTTGGGATCAATGACGACTTCTGTCGTGGCGTCCCCGCCCCCGATGTCCTCGGTCAACGCGATTCGGACCAGAGGTGCTGCGATCGATTCGAGGCGCATGCGAACGCTCCTTCCCGGCCTCCAGCCGGAGCTCGTCGAGACGGTCGCGCAGCGACGCGGCCGCCTCGAATTCTTCACGAGCCGCCGCGGCGAGCATCTCCCGCTCGAGCAGCTCCATCAATGATTCACGATCCAGGCGAAGCGCGTCGCTCGGGAGGAGATCCTCGGGCGTGAGCGGCGCGGCCGCATCGGCCACCGTCGTGCTCCGGAGTACCTCATCCAGCGACTTCACGATGGTCTGTGGAGTGATCCCGTGCGCCTCGTTGTAGCGGAACTGCGCTTCCCGGCGCCGGTTCATTTCCTCGAGCGCGCGCGACATCGAACCTGTCATCTGGTCCGCGTAGAGGATCACCTCGCCGTTGACGTGCCGTGCCGCGCGCCCGGAAGTCTGGATGAGCGACGTCTCCGATCTCAGGAACCCTTCCTTGTCTGCGTCCAGGATCGCGACCAGCGACACTTCGGGGAGATCGAGTCCCTCGCGGAGCAAATTGATTCCCACGAGCACGTCGACTTTTTGGAGCCTGAGCGCGCGCAGGATCTCCACCCGCTCGATGGCGTCGATATCGGAGTGGATGTAGCGCACGTTCACGCCCGCCTGGAACAGGTACTCGGTCAGGTCCTCCGCCATCCGCTTGGTGAGGGTCGTCACGAGCACACGCTCCGCTCGTTCCACACGGCGCTTGATCTCCTCGAGAAGATCGTCGATCTGGCCCTTGGTCGGCCGGATCGAGATCCTGGGATCGATGAGGCCGGTCGGGCGGATGATCTGCTCCACCACGACGCCGCCCGATTTCCGGAGCTCGTAGTCGCTCGGCGTGGCCGATACGTAGATGGTCTGCCCGGTGAGCCTCTCGAACTCGTCGAATCGGAGCGGACGGTTATCAAGCGCGGATGGGAGCCGGAAGCCGTACTCGACCAGGGTCTGCTTGCGGGAGCGGTCCCCTTCGTACATGCCGCCGATCTGGGGAACCGTCACGTGGGACTCGTCGATGATCAGGAGGAAATCCTCCGGGAAGTAGTCGATGAGGCATTGCGGCCTCTCCCCCGGCTTCCGCCCGGACAGCGGGCGCGAGTAGTTCTCGATTCCGGCGCAGTACCCGATCTCGTTCAGCATCTCGAGGTCGTATTCGGTCCGCATCTTGAGCCGCTGCGCTTCGAGGAGCTTTCCCTCGGAGCGAAGCTGCTCCAGGCGCTCCGTCAGCTCCTCTCGGATGAGCCGGGTCCCCTGCTGGATCCGTATCGGCGTGGTCACGAAGTGCTTCGCCGGGTAGATCGCGGCCGTCGTGATCGGTTTGAGGGTCCTGCCGGTGAGGGGATCGAAGACGGCGATCCGCTCCACGTCGTCTCCCAAGAGCTCGATCCGGATCGCGGTTTCCTCGTACGCCGGGTGGACCTCGACCACGTCGCCGCGCGCGCGGAAGGTCCCGCGCTTCAGGTCGACGTCGTTCCGCGTGTACTGGTTATGCACCAGCTGACCCAGGATGGCCTCGCGCGTGATCCGATCCCCGACCCGGACCAGGAGCATCTCGCGGCGGAAATCCTCGGGAGAGCCCAGGCCGTAGATGCATGAGACGCTCGCGACGACGATGACGTCACGCCGCTCGAAGAGAGCGCTCGTCGCCGCGAGGCGCAGGCGGTCGATGTCGTCGTTGATGGAAGCATCCTTCTCGATGTAGGTATTCGTCTGCGGTACATACGCCTCGGGCTGGTAGTAGTCATAGTAGGAGACGAAGTAGCCGACCGCGTTCTCCGGGAAGAAGCTCTTGAACTCCGCGTAGAGCTGCGCGGCGAGGGTCTTGTTGTGCGAGATGACGAGCGTGGGCCGGGCCGCCGCCTGGATCACGTTGGCGATCGTGAAGGTCTTCCCCGAGCCGGTGACGCCCAGGAGCGTTTGATAGCGGTCGCGGCGCTCCATACCTTCGTTCAGCTCGCGGATCGCGCGGGGTTGATCGCCCAGCGGCCGGTACGGCGCCACCAGCGTAAACTCGGCCGGCGTTAGATCACGGCGCAGGAAACCGTCCGCGTGCGAGGAGCCCCCTCCCTCGAGCGGAGCGGGCTCGCCCCCCGAAGCATGATACCGTTGGGCGCTCATACGCGCGTCCGAACGGTGTAGGTGACCGTCACTGGTTTCTCGGGCTCGCAGCGGACCGTGAACTCGAACGTCCGAGAATCCTTCTTGGTGTGCGGCAGGGTCGATTTCAGGATCTCCCATTGTCCTTCGGCGTGCTCGATGACGGTGACGTCCACCGGATCCTTTCGATGGCTGGTGAGCATGATCTCGTATGAGGCCGCGGTCACACCTTTATCGATCTGTTTCAGGTCGGACTGCTTCCGCTCGACGGCGATGTCGAAGGCGGAGCCAATCGTCACCCTGACCGTCTGGTTCCTCGGCGTATGTTCGATGCGATCCTCGCCTGCAAGTTCCAGCGACCCGTCCGTGTCGCGCTGAAAGACGCGCACGACACCGCCCGGCAGCGGCATTCCGAGACCGGAGGCTGCGTCGTTCTTGAACTCCACGCGGACCTGGACCTGCGCGCCGTCAACCGAGCCGTCGTAGCTGAATCTGCGGACCGAGCGCACGCCGGGCGCATGCAGCAGCCCGACCTGCTTCACCTCGTTGTTGGCGAGGGTAGCCCGATCCGGCAGCTCGTAGAGGTGGTACTCGGCGAATCCGCGCTCCTGGAGCTGGACCGCCGTGTCGAATTGCATGAAGCGTTTGTCCGCGGCATAGGGCACTGGCCTCGGCCCTTGAGCCCGGTGGATCGCTCCGGAGACGAGCTTGAGCTTGGCATCCTCGTAAGTCGCACCCGAGCGGTTCTCGACGGAGGCCCACCCTTGAAGGTCCAGGCTCGAGCCGTTCTCCTCCAGCACGGCCACATATTCCGCGTGCCAGTCCATTCCACCCGTCATGTACGAGACCTCAATGTCGCGCTCTCCGCCTTCGTCGGCGCGGAGCCGCCACACGAGCGTGGGGCGCGTGATCAATCCCTTGGGCACCTCCTTCAGTCCCACCTGGCGGACCTCGGCGCGATTCAGGACCGCGAGACCTCCGGCCGCATCCTGGATCACCAGGGACGTGAGGTCGAACGCGAGGAGGGAACCGTGTTTCACCTGGTCGTCCTTGGTGGCAACATCGATCGACTGATCCACGTATCGCTCGAGGAGCTTGTCCGTGTTCACCAAGTCGTAGCGGTAATCCTGCGAGAGGATCTCCACTTCGTTCTTCCCCTGGGGCCTCAGATGGACCGACGTGGGGTCGATCGAAGAAGCGACGTCGGTGAACTTCAGCTCCGAGACACCGCCCGCGATGCCGAACTTGCGCCGGTCCTTAACCACGCCGAGGTTCTCGTTGTACACGGTGACTGCAACGTCGCGCCCCGCGATGGTCGCGGTGGTTGCCAGCGTCCCACGCTTCGGTGTCGCCGCCTCCGCGTGCGCCGCGAACGCCAGGAGCCCGCACACGATAGCCGCGCCGAAGGCGCCGATGCCGAGCGCGATCGAGATCTTGATCGCGATTCTCATCGCAGGACCTCGAGGTTGCGCTCCAGCTTTTCCTTGGTCGCGCCGAGCGATTCGAGGCGCGTGCGCTCCCGGTCCACCACGTCCTTCTTCGCCTTCCCCAGAAAATCCTCGTTCTGGAGCTTGCGCATCGATTGATCGAAATCACGCAACACCTTGTCCAGCTCCCTCTCGAGGCGCTTCCGCTCGGTCTCCACGTCGATCAACCCCACGAGGGGAAGAAAGATCTCGTGGCCCCGCACCACGGTGGACGCCGATACGGCCGGCTTCTTCACCGTAGGTCCCACCTCCAGGCGGTCCGCCTTGCCCAGGAGGGCGATCATCTCCGCCTGATCGCGAATGAGATCGGACTCCGGCCCCGTGGCGCGGATCAGGACCGGCGTTTTCCTCGCCGGCGCGATGTTCATCTCCGACCGGAGATTCCGAATCGCGCCCACGATTTCTTTCAGGAGCTCCACTTTCGCCTCGGCCTCCTTGTTGGCGGTACGCGCCGGCGCCGGCCACTCCGCCACGCAGACGTCCCCGTCCGTCGCGGGAAGCGCGTGCCATAGCTCCTCGGATAGAAACGGCATGAACGGATGGAGCAGCCTCAGCACCGTCTCGAACACGCGATGGATCGTGAACCGCACGGCCTGGGCGCCCGGCGCATCGGGGCCCGCGTAGAGACGCGGCTTCGCCATCTCGAGATACCAGTCGCACAGTTCACGCCATGTGAAATCATAGATATCCTTGGCGGCGTCGCCGATCCGGTAGGCTTTGAGGTTCCGGGTCACTTGCCGGGCGGTCGTGCCGAGCACGCTCAGGATCCAATGATCCGCGTCCGTCAAGAAGGGGCGCGCCGCCTGCTCGTCGGGCGTGTAGCCCTTGAGGTACGGCGCGACCAGGCGGAACGCGTTCCAGAGCTTGTTCGCGAAATGCCTTCCTATGTCCACCCGCTCCTCGGAGAAATGGATGTCGGAGCCCTGGGGCGAGAGCAGGAGGAGCGTGAGCCTGAGCGAGTCGGCGCCGTACTTTTCCGCGATCTCGATCGGATCGGCGGAGTTCCCGAGAGATTTCGACATCTTCCGGCCCTGCGCGTCGCGCACGATCCCGTGCAGGTACACCACCGGGAAGGGCGCGCGCCCCATGAACTCGTATCCGGCCATGACCATCCGAGCCACCCAGAAGAAGATGATGTCCGGCCCGGTGATGAGGACGCTCGAGGGATAGAAGCGCTTCAAGTCCTCGGTCTCCTGGGGCCAGCCGAGCGTCGAAAAAGGCCAAAGCCACGAGGAGAACCATGTATCGAGCACGTCCTCGTCCTGCTGCAATTTGTCGCCGCCGCATTTGGGGCAGCGGGTCGGAGCATCCACCTCGACGATCGTCTCGGAGCAGCCCGCGCAGGTCCAGACCGGGATCCGGTGCCCCCACCACAGCTGCCGTGAGATGCACCAGTCGCGGATGCCCTCCAGCCACCGGAGATAAACCTTCTCCCAGCGGCGGGGCAGGATGGTGAGCTCCCCCTTCTCGATCGCCTCGAGCGCGGGCTTCGCGAGCGGCTTCATCGAAACGAACCACTGCAGCGATAGATACGGCTCCACCACGGAGTCACATCGTTGGCAGTGCCCGACCGCAAAGCGGTGGGGCTCCACGCGCGCCAAGAGGCCCCGGTCTTCCAGCGCTTCGACGATCCGGGCGCGCGCTTCTTCGCGGCTCAGCCCGCGGAAGTCGCCGGCGTTCTCGTTCATCCTCGCCGATGGGTCCATCACGACGATCGGGGTGAGTCCGTGCCGCTGCCCCAGCTCGAAGTCGCTGGGATCGTGCGCCGGCGTCACCTTCACGGCCCCGGTGCCGAATTTGGGATCGACCGACTCGTCGAAGATGATCGGGATCTCACGGCGCAGGAACGGCAGGATCGCCGTCTTGCCGCGAAGCGGGAGGTAGCGCTTGTCCTTGGGATGGACCGCGACAGCCACGTCACCCAGCATGGTCTCCGGGCGCGTCGTCGCGACCACGATGTGCTTTTGCGTCCCCTTGATCGGATACATCAGGTGGTAGAGCTTCCCCTCCGTCTCCTGGCGATCCACCTCCTCGTCGGAGAGCGCGGTAAGACAGCGCGGGCACCAATTGATGATCCGGTTGCCGCGGTAGATCAGCCCTTTCTTGTACAAGCACACGAAGACCTCGCGGACCGCCCGCGAGAGCCCGTCGTCCATCGTAAAGCGCTCGCGCGACCAGTCGACGGAGTCGCCGATGCGTTTCATTTGCGCCGTGATGCGCCCGTGGTAGTGTTCCTTCCACTTCCACACAAGCTCCAGGAAAGCCTCGCGCCCCAGGTCGTGGCGGGTCTTCCCCTCCTCGGCGAGCTTGCGCTCGACCACGTTTTGCGTCGCGATCCCCGCGTGGTCGGTGCCCGGAAGCCAGAGAGTCGGCACGCCGGTCATACGCTGCCAGCGGGTGAGCACGTCCTGGAGGGTGTGGTTGAACGCGTGGCCGATCGTGAGACTGCCGGTCACGTTCGGGGGCGGGATCAGGGTGACGAAGGGAGGTCCCTCGCCGTCGCCGGGGCGGAAGTAGCCGCGATCCAGCCAGTGCGTGTACCACCGGCGTTCCGCCTCGGTGTGGTCGTAGACCTTCGAAAGCTCGATTTCGTTCATCGTGGTTTGGGTGAGCCTCGTCCGCGGATGGAGTAATGAGGTCGCGATGAAATGCCTAACTGCCGCGATTTCAAGCGACTGAAGGCTATCACACGCTGGGCCAGGGGGTCAAACGACCTCCCCCTAAAGACCGACCCCCGGCATGCCGATGACTCCTCAGATACCCGGCCGGAAGAATGGATTCGTCCGCGTGGCGAAGCGGGAGGGGTAAGTTCAGTGCTGAGAAATGGTTGCCTCGCAATCCTGATGCTCACTTTGGGTCTCCCGTTCGGCGTCGCCCAGGGGCAGATGCTCGACGCCCGCCGGCTCGGCATGGGCGGCGTGGTCACCAGCGACGTCGGTGACTACACCGGCTCGAACATCGCCTTCCGGGCGGTGCCGAAAGGGACGGGCGGCTCCGGCTCGATTCCGCTGCCGCTGGGTCTCATCCAGTACCTGGCCGATCACCCCACGTTCGACTCGAAGGATTCCACGTTCAACATCTACGAGGTAGCGAACGTGCTCCTCAATCCCCCGCTGACGATCAAGCTGTGGCAGCCGAGCGAGGTCACGGGCGACATCTCGATCTTCGTCGCGCAGGACTCCTTGAAGGTGGACCTGGCCGACGTGAAGCGGGTCATTCCCAAGGACTCGATGAAGCAGGGCGGGGTCTTCCACGTTGGTGGCTTTAGCAAGAGTTTCGGGAAGGTGTTCTTGGCCATGTCGCCGCTCATCCACGTGAAGAATGAGCTCACGCTGAGCGACAATCTCCGCGACGCCCTGCGCGACGCGGTCCCATTCACGGGGAACACGCGCTACGGTCTGAAGGACGAAGCCCGCGCGCAGGCGGCGATCTCCTTCCAGGTCGGATACGCCCTCCGGGCATTGTACCGGCCCTCGCCGGACGAGGGCCAGAACGCCGATCCACGGCGGAACGGCTCCACCTCGCTCTACCTGGGGGCCGCGCCGAAGTACCTGCTCGGCCTTGCCTACGGCGACGCGCACTCGATCGCCGGCGCCACGACGGGCGACACCCTCTTTGCCGGAAGCAACCCGGTGACGATCGATATGGATACCCAGACGCGCCACGCGGTCGTGGGCGGCGACGGCGGCATGGGGAGCGGGCTCGGCTCCGACGTGGGCGCCGTGCTCTACTGGAGGAACTTCGAACTGGGCCTCGGGCTGAACGACTTCGGCAGCCAGATCCGGTGGAGCACCACCGTACGCCGCCACGCGTACGACGACTCGACGAACCAATTCACGACGACGGAGGTCGCGAGCGGCGAGCGCTTCGTGAGCCGCATCCCGGTCACGACCACCGTGAACGTCGCCAAGCGCATCGGGCGGACGACGATCGCGGCGGACGTCGTGAACGGAGACTTCCGTACCTCGATGCACGCGGGGGCCGAGTTCTGGTTCGGGATGCTCGCGCTACGGAGCGGTCTCTCGCGAGACCAGAACAAGATGGCGCAGTTCGCCGGAGGCGCGGGCTACCGCCTCGGGAAGATCGGGATCGATCTCGCCATCGCGACCAACAGCCGCAACATCGAACGCGAACGCGGAGCAGAGCTTTCCGCCTCGCTCTCTTTGTACTAGGAGGCCTGCCGTGCGCCGACTGATCCCGATCGCGCTTCTGCTGCCGCTCCTCGTGGGGTGCGGAAACAGAAACCTGATTCTCACCATCGACATCCTGAGCTTCATGGATCCGGGCAGCCGCACCGTCAACTACGGGCCCATTCCTCCGACCCCCAGCGATACGGTCGAAGTCTTCTCCGACAGCCTGAACCTGCTTCAGGGCATAAGCGACGTGACCCGCGTCATGTCGGCGAGCCTCGACGTTGCGGCCTCATTCGACAACGCGAGCGGCGCCGCGACCGGAGAAGTGCTGATCTACTTCGCGGCCGCCGATTCGACCAATCCCTTCACGACCACACCGATCGCGAGCATCCCCTTCCAGCTTCTCGCGGGGCAGATCACGAACGTGAGCACCCACATCGAGGCATCCCCCGCCCTGGCCGAGGTCTTAACCCACGACCGAGCCAAGGTCGGATTGCGGATCATCTTCAACGGGACGAGCTTCCCGATCCTGGGCGTCGAAACCCTGACCAAGCTCACGGCTACCGTGATAATGAAGAAGGATCTGTAGCCGGAGACGTTCCCCGCTTCGCCAGCTCCAGCCCGCGGGCGCTCGCCTTTCTGCCGGGCGCGCTTTTCAACACGGTTTCGTATTCCGCCGACGCATCCGTGTACCGGCCCAGCTCCCCCAGGAGATCGGCAAGCTGTTCGCGCGCGGGGATGACCGCCCCCGGGGTTACAGGGTTCTTGTCGATCGAGTCCTCGAGATCGGCGGCGGAGCGGAGCTCGCGAAGGGCCTCGTCATCCCGCTTCTCGGCGCGCGCGATCCACCCCTGGAGCGCCAGCCTCTGAACCTCGACCTGATCGGCCCAGCTGTAGCGCTCCTTGACGCCGGCGAGCTTCTCGTGGATCGCGTCCAGGCTCGTGAGCTCGGTCTTGGCCGCTTCCACGTCTCCCGAGCGCGCCGCGCCGATTCCGCGGGCGAAATGGGTACCCGCCTCCGCTCCGGGGAACTGATTCCATGGGAACCACCGCGGGCTCACGGTCAGCATCTTTGCCTCGGCCCACTGACGCCGTTCGAGCGCGTAGCGCGCCGGCGAGGCGGCGAAGGCGTACGCCGCCGAGAGAGTCGGCTGGTTCACCTTCGACACAGCGGCCATCGCGTCGACGACGCCCTTGGCCTTGTCCTCCTGCCCAAGCTGTAGGTACGCGTATTCGAGGTAGTCCATCGCGTGGAGCTCTTCGAAGTAGGTCGATCCGGGATTCGTCTTCGCCATCAGCTCCCGGGAAGCCTCCGCCGACGCGAGGTTCGACTGGATCGACTCCTCCCAGTAACCGAGCCGGGTGAAGATGTGAGACGGCATGTGCTGGGCGTGCGGCGCCGAGGGGGCGATCTTGGAGTAGGCTCGCGCCGCCGGAAGCGCGAGGGCGGCAAGCTCCGGATAGTCCAGGCTATGGATCAAGTAGTGGGCCACGCCGGGATGGTCGGGCGCCTTGGACAGGACGGAGTTCAGGAGATCCGCGGCCTTCTTCTGCATGGTGTAGGTCTTGTCGGTCGTCGGGGCGGTCCCGAGGATCGCGAGAGCGTAGAAGACCGTGCCCTCCATGTCGTCCGGGTAGTGCTGGTGAAAGCGTTCCATCGCTTGCTCGAACGCGGCGTTGCGCGCGGGGTAATCGACCTTCGCGCCCTTGTAGTAGGCGCCGATCGCGGCAATGTAGGCCCGCTCCCGGTCGGTTCTCACTTTCAATCTGGCGGCTCTCGCCGCGGCAAGGCGGCCGCGTTCCAGCTCCACGCTCGTGGTCGGCCCCCAGATGGGGTGGTAGTTGCACATGGCGATGCCCCAGTATCCCATCGCGAGCTTCGGCTCTGCCTGCACGATGAGCCTGAAGGCCTTCTCGGCTTGTTCGTACTCGAAGGAATGAAGAAGCGCGACGGCGCGATTGAAATCGCGTTGAACGGACGGTCTCGCGGTGACCCAGAAGTGCACGGTCCCGAGCCTCTCAGGCGCGGCCGTTTCGTGATGGTGGTCCTCGTCGGCGGACGCAAGGCCAGGCACAAGCACGAGCAGTGCAAGCAGAGCGAGCCGGACGCATCGCATGAACACCTCCTATTCCAATACCGCGGGAGCGAACGGTTGTCGAACGTGGGCGAAAAGCATACCATTCCTCCGCGCGCTCCGCGCGACCCAATGAACCCACGCGAGACCGACACAAAAACCGGGCTACCGCCCCGCGATGAGATCCTGGCTCTCCTCCACGAGCATACCGAGGGAGCGGGATTGAGAAAGCACGCCCTTGCGGTCGAATGCGCCATGCGCGCCTATGCGGGTCGATTCGGCGGAGATCCGGAGGTTTGGGGCGCGACGGGGTTGATCCACGATTTCGATTACGAGAAGCATCCGACGCCCGAGGATCATCCGCGGTTCGGATGCGGCATTCTGCGCGAACGAGGCTACCCGGAGCCCGTGATCGAAGCGATCCTGGGCCACGCGAGCTACACCGGAACGCCGCGGGCGACCCCGATGGCGAAGGCGCTATTCGCGGTGGACGAGCTGTGCGGTCTCATCACGGCCACAGCGCTTGTCCAGCCGACCAAGAAGCTCGACGAGGTCTCTCCCGATTCGGTGATGAAGAAGTTGCGCACAAAGAGCTTCGCGCGCTCGGTGAATCGAGATGAGATCGAGCAGGGTGCGCGCGAGCTGGGAGTTCCGTTGGAAGAACACGTCGCGTTCGTCCTGTCGGCGCTCCGAGCCGGAGCCGGGGCGCTCGGGCTATGAGCCCGAGACGTCGCGGCCGCGGCGGATCTCGCGGAGGCCGGGCTCCCACGCCGCACCCCGGACGTGGTCCCGCGCAGCCGGCGCGCGGGCAGACGCCGCCCGGCCGACCGCCCGAGACGGCCCCGGATGACGCCGGACTCCTCGAGGAGGAAATCCAGGCGCATCGTGAGATCGCAGCCGATGCCCGAAGCGGCGCCGGCGCGGACCCGCAGTCCGTCGCCGCCCTCACGACGTTCCTCCGCTCGCTCGGCATGGACCCCCGCCGCGATCCCGAGTACACCGTGACCGCGCAGCTCGCCGCCGATTTTTTTGCCGAGCGCACGGCCGCCTTACGCAGGGAGCCCGGCCCCCTCCGGCCGTCGCGATACCGGGGGCACCCCGGGGAAACGGTCCGCCTCGAGCGGATCCCCGTCTACGGCATGTGCCCTCATCATCTCGTTCCCTATTTCGGAACGGCGTCGGTGAGCTACATGCCCAGCGATCGGATTTGTGGCATCGGCGCGATCGCGCGCCTCGTGCGCGAGATCTCCTGCGTTCCTCGCCTGCAAGAGAGCCTCACGCAGGCGGTGGCGGACGCGATCGAGCGCGATCTCGAGCCCGCGTCGGTCGAGGTGACCGTCCGCGCGAGACACCTTTGCCTCGAGATGCGCGGCGTGGAGCAGCGCGCGCTTCTCGTCACCGAAGCGCGACGCGGACCGCCGGGCGCCCCGAAACCGCCACCACAGGGCCGCCGGTAGCGTGCCTTCCGTTTCCATCGTCCTACCCACCCGGGACCGGCCCTCCCGGCTCCGCGAAGCGCTCGACCGCGTGGCGCGGCAGACGCACCCCGAGGTGGAGCTGGTGCTCGTGCGAGACGGCGGCGCGCCGCTCAGCGCCGAAGTGCTCGAGCTCCTGGGGAAGCTGGAATTCCCGGCGCAGGTCTTAGAACACGACGACCCGCCGGAGGGCTTGGCCGCCTCGCGGGACCGCGGCATCGAAGCCGCGCGCGCGGACTCGATCGCGCTCCTGGACGACGACGATCTGTGGGAGTCCGGGCATGTCGCGCGGCTTTCGGCGGCCCTGGATCGTGTGCCCGGCCTTGACGTGGCCTATACCGATGCCTGGATCCTGAATGAAGAGAGCGGCAAGCGGCGCACGCTGGCGCGGGATTTCGAGCTCACGGTCTTCGCGCGGGACAGCTTCATTCCGCCGAGCGCGATCCTGGCGCGGCGGCGCGCCTTCGACCGATTCGGTCTCTTCGACACCGAGATTCCCTACTCCGAGGACTGGGACTGGCTCTTGCGTGTCGCCCTGGGGCAGGGCTTGATCCAGCGCGTTCCCGGCGCGTCGGTCACGATCCGCATTCACAAGGACGGCATGAGCCAGCTCAACAACTCCGATCACGCCGCCGGGCGCAGGCAAAGCCTCGACATTCTTTCGAGCCGATACGGTCTCCCGCCGATCGAGCTCAAGACTTTCTGGGAAGTCGCGGGCGACCTATGCCCCGAAATGAACAACTCGACGCGCTGATCCTGGGCGGTGGCGTGGCGGGACTGACGGCCGCGCTCACGCTCAAGGGATTCGGACTCTCGACCCTCGTCCTCGAGGAAGCGAGAAGCCCGGGCGGCCAGCTTCACGAGATCTACGCTCCAATCACGGATCACCCGCTCGCGTACGGCTGCGACGGAGCGAGGTTCGCGTCGCTCGTGCTCGAGTCCGCGCGGCGAGCGGAGCTCCCGATCCTCGTCGGCGCACCGGTCACGCGCGTTACCGCGCGCGCTCGGTCGATCGTGCGGGAACGGGAGCGGCTGCGCGGCCGAACCTTCCTGATCGCGACGGGATTGAAGCGGCGGTGGCTCGGCATTCCGGGCGAGCGCGAGCTTCTTGACCGCGGCGTGAGCCACTCGGCGAACCGGGATCGCACCGTGCACTCGGGAAAGCCTGTCGTCGTGATTGGGGGCGGAACCGGGGCCGTGGAGGACGCGCTCCTGTGCGCGGAGGTCGGATGCTCGGTCACCCTCCTTCATCGGCCGGCGCAGTTTCGTGCCCGGACCGATTTTCTCGACCGTGCGCGAAACGACCCCAGCATCCGCATCGTTCCGAACGCGCGGGCGGGACGGATCCTCGGCGAGGATTGCGTCGAAGCGGTCGAGTATCGGACGAAGGGCTC
>VBOX01000045.1 GCA_005893265.1 Candidatus Eiseniibacteriota bacterium
AGAGTTGAATCGTGTTGCAACGCTCAATCTGGAGGGTTCCCGGAGCCGGGCCCAGGCGCGGCCGCGATGGAACTCCAGTATTCCGCCGCTCTTGCTCGGTCCTCGTCCATCGCCCGGATGAGCGCTTCCGGGCCCTCGAATACCCGATCTCCGCGGATCCTCCGCATGAGGCTCGTGGAGAGCACCCTTCCCCGAAGCGACCCCCGGCCCTCGTAATCGAGTAGATGTACTTCGACCCGGACCGGACCTGGTCCGAAGGTCTCCGCACGGCCCACGTACGTGAGACCGCGCCACTTGGCCCCGAGCAAGTTATTGTTGGATATGTAAATACCGGACGCCGGTAGCAGCTTTTCCGGGTGGACCTCCAAATTCGCGGTAGGGTAGCCCAGCTGCGCCCCGCGGCCCGCGCCGGACCCGACACGGCCGCGCAACGCATACGGGCGGCCAAGCATGGACGAGGCCTCCTCAACCGACCCCGCTTCGATGAGTCCCCGTAGCGTGGTGCTCGATAGCTTTCCGCTGGCGCCCATGAGGAACGGCACCTCGCGGACCACGAACCCGCGCCGCCGCCCAAGAGCCTCCAGATAGGCGCGGTCGCCGACGCGGTCACGCCCCATTCTGAAATCGGGGCCGATGATGAGGGCCGCGAGCGGCGCGCCAACGCCGAGCACTCGGTCGATGAAATCCGCAGGCGGAAGGGTCTGGACGCTCCTGTCAAAACGCTCCACATGAACGCGATCGATACCCATCGCGTGGAGCAGCTCCTCGCGCTCCTCGGGTGGGGTGATCCACGGGCGGGGCGGAGCGCCGCGGACGATCGTGTCGGGGTGTGGATCGAAGGTCGTCACCCAGGCGATCCCGCCGCTCGAGCGCGCCGCCTCCACGGTAGCCGCGATCACGCGCTGGTGTCCCTGATGCAGGCCGTCAAAAACCCCAATCGTCATCGCGATCGGGCGCGAGATCCGAGTCATGGAAAAACGCGAAGAAGACGGATCGGCGGATGGGACGGGGGCGTTTCGGACCCCACCCCCGGGCACGGGGATCCCCCGAGCCCGAGCAGGTTCCCCTCGGGCGCGAGAAGCGCGAGCGGCCATCCGGGTTCACCCGGCGGAAGCGGATACGCAAGAGGCGCCGGCTCGATCCGCTGGGGGCCCAAAGACGGCGCGCGACCCTGGCGAAGGCGAGCCGCCTCCTCCGAGGTGAGCCTCGCGCGCGGCAGATGTCTCACTGCGTTCGCGGGCGTCAGCGCGCGGTCGCGGAATTCGTCCGCGCCGTTCCCGGAGCACGGCTCGGGAGAAAGCGCCTCATCCACATGGAGTGGTCCCGACGCGATCCGGCGCAAGGAGACCAGGTGCGCGCCGCACCCGAGTGCCTCCCCCAAATCGTGGGCCAGCGTGCGGACGTACGTCCCCCGGCTCACGGTCATGTCGAGCTCGAGCTCCGGCGGCGTGCCGCCCAGCACGTCGAGCTCGTAGATCCGGATCGATCGTTCTCCCCGATCCGGGGACTCACCCCGCCGCGCGGCCTTGTAGAGCCGCTCGCCCCGCACCCTCACCGCGGAAAAAAGCGGCGGGCGCTGGCGGGTTTGCCCGCGGAGGCGCTCCACGGCAGCCAGGATCCCGTCTTGTCCGGGGACCCGCTCCGAGACTCGGATGGGTACTCCCGTTCTGTCCTGCGTGTCGGTGGCGATGCCCAGATGCGCCTTCGCGAGATACCGCTTCGGGAGGAGGCTCAGGCAGCCTAGGAGCGCCGTCGCGCGCCCTTCCGCCACGATGAGGAGCCCCGTCGCGAAAGGATCGAGCGTTCCCGCGTGACCCACGCGGCGCTCGCGCAGGATTCGGCGCATGCGCGCAACCACGTCGTGGGAGGTCCAGCCCTCCGGCTTATCCACCAGATGGAGGAGGTCCGCCATTCATCGCCCGCTCGAGTGCCTCGTAGAGATCGTTCCGGACCCGCTGCAGATCGCCCCGCACCCGCAGCCCGGCCGCGTTCCGATGGCCCCCACCGCCGAACAGCGATGCCACTTGGTTCACATCCACCGTCCCGTCCGACCGAAGGCTCGCCCGGATTTCGTTGGGCGCCACCTCTTGTACCAGCATGCCGACGCGTGCGCCCGCGAGCGCCTTCGCGTACTGGACGATGCCGTCCGCGTCCTCCGGGGCCGCGCCCGCCTGCTCGAACATGTCCCGCGAGATGGTCATGGCGCCAATTCTCCCCCCGCTCCGCGTCTCCAGCGACGCGAGCGCCAAGCCGAGGATGCGAAGGCTCGGCGCCGTCTTCGTCGCATAGAGCGCATCCGCGACCAGGGGAGCGCGCGCTCCGCGCTCGACGAGCCTCGCAGCGACGCGAAGTGTGCGCGAGGAGGTGTTCGCGTACCGGAACCCGCCCGTGTCGGAGAGGATGCCCGCATAGAGGCCCTCCGCGATTTCGGGAGAGATCGGAATTCGGAGAAACTCGATCACGTCATAGACCAGCTCGGCCGTGGCGGACGCCTCGGGATTGACGAGCCGGATGTCTCCGAACCCGTCGTTTCCCCAGTGGTGGTCGATGACCGCGATCTTGGCCCCCGGATTCAGGCAACGCTCCGGCACGGAGCCCGTGCGGTCCAGGGAGGAGCTGTCGAGCACGAAGGCGGAATCGAACTTCTTCCGGACTTGATCCGGCAGGAGAATCGTCGAGGCACCGGGAAGGAAGCGGAGCGTGGCAGGGAGGGGCGAGTCGAACACCACCTCCGGGGTCTTCCCGATATCGCGCAACGCGAGCGCCAAGGCCAGGCAGGAGCCCACGGCGTCGCCGTCCGGATCGATGTGCGCGGTCACGAGGAACTCATCGCGGTCCGCGAGAAACGCTTCGAATCCCGCGAACGCCGCGTCATTCATCGTGCGGCTCCTGAATCGCGAGAAGGCTACGAAAGTACGGAGTCGCTCGGGTGAGCGCCTGGAGCACGGCCGGCTCCACGTCTTGAGGCAGCCTCCCCGCGACCCAGATCCTCGCCAGGGACAGGTCCCGGGTGACCTCCGCTCCGGTCACCGAGAGCACACGCAACCTGGGATCCTCCGTCTTGGTGCTCAGGATTTCAGCCAGCTCGACCTGGATCCGGTCGGCCACGCGGCGCGTTCGTGGGCTCTGTTTGCGGGAAGGCATCGTGGAGGGAAGGATCAGTCGATTCGTATCTGGTAGTCCAGGACCGCGAGACGGTCCTCGCGCTCCACGCAGGCCAGGATGTCATGAAGCACTCTATCGAGCACGCTCGGCTCTCCGCTCACGACCGCCACGCCCAGCGTCGCGCGCTGCCACAGGTCCTGGTTGTCCACCTCGGCCACAGAAGCGTTGAAGCGGGTCCGAAGCCGCTCCTTGACGTGGTTCACGACCGAGCGCTTCGCCTTGAGTGAGTGGGAAGCGGGAAGGTGAAGCTCCATCTGGAGCAGACCGACGACCATCTCAGCTAAGTCGCCGCGCGAACTCCTCGAGTATGTACGCCTCGATCAAGTCGCCCACTTTCACGTCATCACGCCCTTCGAGTCCGATGCCGCACTCCAGCGGAGACGCCACCTCGCGCACGTCGTCCTTGAACCGCCGCAGGGAATCGATCTTGCCGTCCCAGACGGTCGAGCCCTCCCGGAGAAGGCGCGCGCGCGCGCTGCGCTGAATGGTTCCGGACACGACCTTGCACCCGGCGATGGTGCCGGCCTTCGTGGTGTTGAATACCTGCCTCACCTCGGCCGTGCCGCTGACGGTCTCCCGGATCTCGGGTTTCAGAAGACCCGACATCGCGTCTTTCACGTCGGCCACGGCCTCGTAGATGATCTCATACAGACGAACGTCGACCTTCTCCTTGGCAGCCAGCTCGGCCGCCTTCGGATCCGGTTTCACGTGAAATCCAATGATGACCGCGTTTGAGGCGGCCGCAAGGAGCACGTCCGATTCGCTGATCTGACCGACTCCACGGTGGATGACGCGAAGCTTGACCTCCTCGGTCGTGAGCTTGGTCATGGAGTCCTCGAGCGCCTCCACGGATCCGTCGACGTCCCCCTTGAGCACCACCAGAAGCTCGCCCACGCTTCCCGCCTGAATCTGGGAATACAGGTCGGTGAGCGTGACGTGCTTGTGGAGGCGGAACTCCTGCTCGCGCTGGAGCTGCGCCCGTTTGGCCGCCACCTCGCGCGCTTCGCGCTCGTCCGCCATCGCCGCGAACGTGTCGCCCGCTTGGGGCGCGCCGCTCCAGCCCAGAATCTCGACCGGCGTCGAAGGCCCTGCCTCGGCCACGCGCGCTCCGCGCTCGTTGTTCATCGCGCGGACCTTGCCGGATTGGGCGCCCGCCACGAACGCGTCGCCTCCCCGGAGGGTCCCCTTTTGGACGAGCACCGTCGCGACGATCCCGCGCCCTTGTTCCACGCGCGACTCGATGACGACGCCGCGCGCCGGCTTGTTGGGATCCGCCTTGAGCTCCAAGATCTCGGATTGGAGCAGGATCATCTCGAGGAGACGGTCCACGCCCGTTCCGATCTTGGCGGAAATCGGCACCGCGATCGTCTTGCCACCCCACTCCTCCAAGAGGATGTTCTGCTTGGACAAGTCCTGACGCACCAGATCGACATTCGTTCCGGGAAGATCGATCTTGTTGATCGCGACGCTGCGCGCCGCGGGCACGCATCGCGGTGAACGCTTCGTGGCCCGGCGTGTCGAGGAAGGTGATTTTTTGACCGCGCGGCAGCTCGACTTCGTAGGCGCCAATATGCTGTGTGATGCCGCCGGCCTCCCCCGCGATCACATTCGTTTTCCGGATGTAATCCAGGAGCGAGGTCTTGCCGTGGTCCACGTGTCCCATGATCGTGACCACCGGCGGGCGCGGCTTGAGGATGCCGGTCTCCTCGGCAACCTCGACCTCCTCGTCCTCGCCCAGCTCGCTCACGAACTCGACCCCGTAGCCGAATTCATCCGCGACCGCCATGATCGAGTCCTTGTCGAGACGGCGGTTGATGTTGGCCATGAGGCCGAGCTGGAGGCAGACCTGGATCACTTCCTGTGGCTTCACCTCCAGCTGCCCCGCCAGCTCCGCGACAGAAATGAACTCGCTCACGCGAATCAACCGGGGCGCCTCCTCCACCCCCACCGCGACGCCTTCCTCTCGCTCACGGCGATGGTGGCGGCGCTTGCTCCCGTCCATCTCGGCGAGCGTGCGCTTCACGCTGGCCCGGATGAGTTTCTCGTCCACGGCGCGCTTTTTCTTCTTCCCGGGTTTGCCGCCGAGCTTGAATGCCACGCTGGGGCCGCGTCCCGGAGGGGAGCCGCGCCGCTCGGCCTCGGCCTTCGCGGCCAAGATCGCCTTCTCGCGCTTGCGGGCCTCCTCTTCCTTGACGGCCTCCTTCTCCCGCGCGAGCTTGGAGCGCACCTGCTCGATCACCTCGTCGGCGACCGAGCTCATGTGGCTCTTCACCTCGACGGAGAGGGATTTCAGTATGTGGACAAGGGCCTCACTGGACATGCCCATGTCCTTCGCCACTTCATAGACCCGCCGCTTCTTAACTGGCATCGCTCCTCGTTTCCTCTCGCGTGTCCCCGCCCGATTCCTCCGGCTCAACCGCCTCTTCCGGCTTTGGCTCCGTCGGGGCTGCGTCATCCTGTCCGCTCAAGGCACCCTCTTCCGCCGGCGTTCCCTCCGCGACCGGGCTTGATTGCTCACCGGCCGCGCCCTCCAGGGACGCCTGTTGGCTCGCAGCGGCCGCCGCGCGGGCGACCTCCTCGGCCAGCTCGCGGCCGCGCCTCTCTTGGAGCTCCTTCGCTTCCTCGATCAGCCTCTCGGCGGTTTTCTCGCCGATTCCCTGGATCGCGAGGATCTCCTCCATCGGGGCCCGAAGCAGGTCCTGTACGGTCTCGATTCCCGCGCGGATCAGCTTCTCGCGCAGCTTGGGACCGGCTGCCTCCAAATCTTCGATGTCGATCCGCGAGCGGCGCTCGAAATCCTTCTGCCGGTCGCGTTCGCTCTTCGAGATCAGATCGATCTTCCAGCCCGTGAGCTTTGCCGCGAGCCTCGCGTTTTGCCCACCCTTCCCGATCGCGAGCGACAGTTGGTCATCCGCGACCGTGACGAGGATCTTCTGTTCCGCCTCGACAATCTGGGCCTCGAGCACCTTCGCGGGAGACAAGGAGCGCGTCACAAAGACGACCGCGTCCTGGCTCCAGGGGACGATGTCGATCTTCTCGCCGCCCAGCTCGCGGACGATGGCCTGCACGCGGGAGCCCTTGATCCCGACGCAGGCTCCGACCGCGTCGATCTTGTCGTCGTTCGAGAGCACCGAAACCTTGGCGCGGGAGCCCGGCTCGCGCGCGATTCCCTTGATCTCGATGATCTTCTCCGCCACCTCCGGTACCTCGGATTCGAACAGCCGGCGCAGAAACTCGGGATGGGTCCGCGAGAGGATGATCTGCGGACCGCGCGCGAGCTTGTCGACCGCGATGATGTAGGCCTTGATATGGTCCCCTTGGTGGTAGCGGTCACGCGCGATCTGCTCGCGCGGAGGAAGAATCGCCTCCGATCGATCGAGCTTCACGTAGATATTTCCTCGGTCGACCTGCTGCACCGTTCCGCGGACCATTTCGCCGACCCGGTCGTGGTAGTCCTCATAGATCCGCTCGCGCTCCGCCTCGCGAACCCGCTGGACCAGCACCTGCTTCGCGGCCGCGATCGCGTTGCGGCCCAGGTCCTCGAGCGTCAGTTCCTGCACGAAGTCCTGCCCGATCCGGGCGTCCGACTCGTACTGCTGCGCCTCTTCCAAATCGATCTCCGCCGCCGGGTCCTCTGCGTCCTCCACCACCCGGCGCGTGAGCTTCATGAGAATCCGGCCGCTGGGCTCGTCGAATTTCACCTCGATATTGGCGGTTTGGCCGAACCGCTTGCGCCCGGCCGAGAGCAGCCCCGCCTCGAGGGTCTCGACCAAGATGGTCTTGTCCACGCTCTTCTCGCGAGCGATCTGGGCCATAGCCTCCATCAGCTCGTAGTTGACGCCTCGTGTATGTGTTTCTTTGGCCACTGCTTTCATCCCTTCGGGCGGCGCTCCTTGGCGCGTAGTCCTTCCCACGGATCCGCTACGATGTGCGAGTGCTTGATCGCCGAGTACGGCAATGAAACGACCCCCGCGATCGGATCCTCCAGCAAGATCGTCCCTTCCCCGGCCTGCCGCAGCTCCCCGCGGTACGTGCGCCGTCCCAAGTGGAGGTCGTGAAGCCTGACCTCAACGCTGCGCCCGACGAAACGCGCGAAGTGCTCGGGGCGCGACAGCGACCGCTCGATTCCCGGGGACCCGACTTCCAAGACATAGCTGCCGGGCACCACGTTCTCGGCCTCGAGATACCGGCCGATCTTCTTATTCCAATATGCGCAATCGGCTATCGTGACGCCGGTCGGACGGTCCAGACTGATGCGGACCACGGTCCGACCTGACTGGGAGGCCAGGTCCAGGTCCCAAAGATCAAACATCTCCTCGCCGAGGAGGGCCTGGAGGCGTCGGGTGAGCTCTTCCCTCAGTTGTCCACGATCCATGCGGTCCGTCCCGGGCTCGACCCATGTCCGGGCCAGCGCCTAAAAAGTTCGAGTGGACTGCGGGTCCACTCGGACCTGTCAAATTAGCCCGCGAGGAGGCGTCGGATCAAGCGGAAATTTCAGCGGGAGAGGAAACTAGCTTTCGTTGCGAGGCTTACCAGGACCGTCCCGACCGCTGCCAAACTGGCAGGGGAGCACACGGCGGGCGTGTCCCGGGTCGTATGCCACTCCGGAAAATCAAAATCGATCAAGTCGACTGCCGGAATTCCGGCGTTCAGGAAGGGAATGTGGTCGTCGTACACCCGCGGACCCGGCTCGGATCGGAAATTCCGAATCCCCAGCTCGCGCGCCTCCTGCCAAACCAAATCCACAATATTAGATGCCTGTTCCTGGGAATTGGCTTCCCACTTGAGCTTCAAGTCCCTTTTCCCGACCAGGTCGAGCACGAGGACGAAGAGTGGCCGCTCGTCCCCACGCCACTCCACGTAACGGGTCGATCCGCGAAAGAAACCGCTCGGGTTCTCCTCGGTTCCGAGGTCCTCCCCATCGAAGAGCGCGAGGTCGATGCCGATCGGGGTGCCGGTCTTCTGGAGCACCCGAGCAACCTCGAGGAGCACGGCGACTCCCGAAGCCCCGTCGTTCGCCCCCAGGACAGGTCGATTGCGGTGAGCCGGGATGGAATCGTGGTCCGCCCACGGCCGCGAGTCCCAATGCGCCCCGAAGAGGATCCGCTCCTTCGCCTTCGGACGGAATCGCGCCACGGCGTTCATGAGCCGGACCTCCTTGCGGAGATCCGGCGAATCGTAGGTGAAGGTATCAGTCTCGACGACCGGCGCGAGCTCGCGCAAGCGGCCCACGAGATACGCAAAGCAGGAATCGTGCGGCGCTGTGCCCGGCACCCGCGGGCCAAACGAGCATTGGCGCTCCAGCGTCGCGAAGGCTTGCCTCCCGTCGAAGGCTGCAGCCGAGGCTTGGTGCCGACAGGATGGAGCGAGAATCGCGAGGAGCGCTGCCGCGTGCAGGCAGCGCTTAGAAGCGGAACTGCGCGTTGACGGCAATCGTGATCCCGCGCTGGGTGAGGAGGGCCTTGTAGTCCTTCGTCTGCCGGAACGCGAGATCAAATCCCCCGGTGATCGACTGCGTGAAATTGTAAGTCGTCCCGCTCCCCACATTGAGCCGCTGGGTGTCGGACTCGATCAGCGTGTCGAAACCGGGGCGCTCGGTGAACTGCTTGTCCCTGACGATTCCCATCGAGACATTCAGGTTCACATCGTTCGGGAGCTTGACACGTCGCTTGCTCCAGGGGAAGCGTATTCCCTTGCTCGCCGGGTAAGTCTTCGTCAGGCGAACGTCGTGCACCGTGTTGGTGTGCGTCCGAACGACGCTGCCCAGACGCTCGTCCAGGTTTTCAGACTTCGTGAGCGACGTGTTCACGTCGGCTCGGATCCCGTTCTTGAACGATGCCTCCCAGCGGAGAAGCGGTCCCCAATTCGTCGTTCGAACATGCGTCTCGACCGGCTTCCCGGCCGGCCCTTGGTCCTCGCGCCTCAACGAATAGTGCGAGCTGATCACGAGCGAGCTCAGCATTTCGTCCAGCCCGAGCGTTCGCTGGAGCTCAAGCCAGCGACCGTTCAGGTCAGGCCAGGAGAACGTGAAGGTCCTCCGCGCGCCGAGGTATGTATTGGTATAGGAAAGCCGATGGTCCGTCCGCACGTCGACGGTC
>VBOX01000013.1 GCA_005893265.1 Candidatus Eiseniibacteriota bacterium
GCGGCCGACCGCGCGAAGCGCCCACGACGACCAGCGGTAATACCCCCCACGACATCCTCCTTTGGACCGGCCCCGGCGAGCCCATTGTGGCGGTGTTCGGCTATGGGCGCAAGGCTATGCCCTCGTCGCACGAGTCAGCGTCCATGCCGGCATTCTGGACAACTCGTTCTTCATTGAGGAGGCATATTCGAGCACCCATTTTGACCAGCAACGGAACAAGGCTGCACGTATCTAAGTAGTACTCCCAGATGGCGGATCGTTGACGGATCGCGGGGGATCGCCGGATCTGGAGATTCCGCAGCATCTTTGATTTGGTGGTCCGATGGGACCACGAGAAGGAGCGAGACGCTCCCGGGTCACCGCGAAGTCGGGAATTCGGATCGGTGGCTCGATTCAGCCGCATGGGTAGCCTGCAGTCTCCGGCCACGCAGTTCTCCTCGCGACCGCAGTTAGCTCCCGCCCGATAGGAACCGACCCTACACGGTCGATTCGGAGGTCGAAGGTGCCGCTCGATACTGCACGCGATGTCGCGGTCAGTGTATCCGCCCTCGTGGCGGCGGTGCTCGCGTTCATGGGTGTGAATGCGTGGCGCCGCCAGCTCAAGGGGACGACGGAGTATCAGATTGCGCTCAAGACCCTAAAGGCGATCTATGCGCTTCGTGAGTCCATCATCGAGGCGCGCGGGCGCTTCGCCGCCGTCCCTTATCCGGGGCAACGGCCGAGCGGCGAAAGAGGTCACGCCGAGTCCGATGTCCTGGACGCCGCTCAATCCTACCGGCAGCGCCTCACGCGCGTCGGCAAGTGTCGCGCCGACCTTCTGCTCGCCGAACAGGAAGCGCTCGCTGTGTGGGGCGAGGAGGCAAGGGATGCGCTCGCGCACCTGCTCTCCGCGGTGGACGAGCTCTTCGCCGCCTACGACCAGTATTTCGATGCGGAGCTCACGCGCGCTAGGAAGAAGGACCGTGAAGGCAAGGAGGAGGAACCGGGCCCGAATGACGTCATCACCTACCGCACCCTCTACTCGGCCACCGACGAAGACAGGGACCCCTTCGGGAAACGGATTGCGAGATCATCGAGCCACGCGGAGGGGTTCTTTCGAGACAGGCTCAAGTAGGCGACGCCCGGGCCCCGTCACTCAACACCCGGAAATACGGCGTTCCGCTCAGGTTGACGGCGTACTCGTATCGGCGGGTGAAACCCGCCGCCTCCAGCCTCTCGAGTACCTCCAAGGCATCGGCCTCATCCATTCCCACTTCCTCGGCGGCTCGGCTTGGATCGAGGGAATTGGCCGCCGGAACTCGGCGCGCTCCCGGTTCCGCCGTCGAGGACAATTAGCGTATACTGCGCCCCCACGCATCGAAAACGGCACATTCGGGGGAGGTCACGCCATGCCCTCGCGCAATCGCTGCACCGCTCTCGTACTCGCTTCTGCCGCGCTCGTGCTCACTCTACCCCGCAGCCTCCCCGCCGATGAACCCATCCCACCGGCGAGGCCGTTCGAACCCATGGTCTACCAGGCGCGGCGCGCGAAGCTCATGAAAGCGCTGGGTGGAGGAATCGCCGTGCTCTATGCCCGCGGGGAGGAAGATGCGGACGGCTACCGTCAGGACGCCGATTTCTATTACCTCACCGGTTTGAACGATGCCGGGGCCGTGCTCGTACTGTCGCCGGAGGAGCGCGCGTTCAAAGAGCGGCTGTTCCTGAAACCGAGGGATCCTGACGACGAGCGCTGGACTGGCGTCCGCCCCGACATCGGCGATTCCCTACGCCGCACGACCGGTATCGAGCGCATCTCTCGTACGAGCGCTTTGGGCGGGAGCATGATGGGATTGCTCCAGACCACGGGCACGCTCTATTTGATCAGCGACCCAGGAGGGCCCGACTCGCCGGACAGGCCCGAGATGGAGCTCTATGGCAAGCTCAGCTCCAAGCTGCCCGGCGTGAGCATCAAGAACCGCACCGATCTCCTGCCGGCCCTGCGCTCGGTCAAGGAGCCGCGTGAGCTCGACTACATGGAGAAGGCGATCGCCGCCACGGTCTCCGCTCAGCACGCGGCCGCTCAAGCCATAAGGCCCGGCGTGGAAGAAAACTGGGTGGCGGGTCTCATCGATCTGGAGTTCAAGCGGGGCGGCGCCGTCCGCCCGGGCTTCCCGCCCATCGTTGGCTCAGGCAGGAACAGCACGATCCTCCACTACCCGGAGCACAACCAGACGATCGCCGCCGGGTCGCTCGTCGTCGTGGACATCGGCTCGGACTACGGCCACTACTCGGCCGACATTACCCGCACCTATCCCGCGGACGGGCACTTCACTCCCGAGCAGCGCAAGGTATACGACGTGGTCCTCCGGGCCCAGCAGACGTGCATGGACATGATCAAGCCGGGCGTGTACTTCGACGATGTCCATCGCAAGGCGGAAGAGATCATTCGTGCGGCCGGGTACCGGGACTACTTCATCCACGGCCTGGGGCATTTCGTGGGACTCGATGTGCACGACTCAGGCCTCTACCGAAAGCCGCTGCAGGCAGGCATGGTCGTCACCATCGAGCCTGGGATCTACATTCCCGAAAAGTCTCTCGGTGTTCGGATCGAGGACGAGGTGCTCGTGACGCAGAACGGCCATCGTCTGCTCACCGCCGCTCTGCCGCGTGACCCCGACGCCGTCGAAAGAATGATGCGGAAGGAGTAGGCCCGGCCTACTTCATGACGACGAGCTTGGAGACCGAGGCCTCATCGAGCACGACTGTCCGGACGAAGTAGATGCCCGAACCCACGCGCTCGCCGTGGTCGTCGATGCCGTCCCACCTCGCCTCGTGGGTGCCGGCCGTCATGTACTCCCTCTCCTTCAGGGTCCGGACGAGCTTGCCTCCCGCCGAAAAGATGCGGATGGAAACCGGGCCGCCCTCCAGGACCGAGTAGGAGATGGTCGTGCCGTCTCGCCTGATCGGATTCGGGGACGCGGCCGAAATGACCTGCGACGCACCCGCCTTGACCACGTTGATCGATCCGCGGACCGGGGCTCGGTCGATGATCGTCTTCGCTGTGAACACAAGCTCGACCGTCGCGCCGTTCGGGACGTGAAGGAGCAGCTCCCGGATCGCGGAGCGCTTGAAGTGCACGTCGAGGTCGTAGTAGCCATTGGCGTTGATGTCCCCGATCTTCAGCGCCTTCGCGTCCGTGTTGGCGATATCTGACACCGTGCCGGCGTTGGGGTACGTCGTGCTCATCTTGATGGTGGACGGATTGATATCGGTCAGCGGCCAGCTGCTGCTCTCCATTCCGAACAGTTCCTGGCGGTTGCCGGTGGTCTTGAGGATCGCGTCGGGGTGATTCCGAACGATCGTGACGGCGATGAAGTTCGTGATGGAAGCCGACGTGAATGCCGTGCGGCTCAGGGGCGGCGAGCCGTTGTCCGTGACCGTGAGGCTCACGATATAGTTCCCCGGAGCCGTGTACGTGTGGTTGAGAGTCGCCCCGGTGCCCAAGCTGCCGTCTCCGAGATCCCATGCGAACGACAATGTCTGGCCCGCGTCGGGATCGCTCGACGCGGATCCGCTCAGCGGCACTGGAATCCCGGTGAGCCCGTTGTACGGGCCCCCTGGGTTCGCGGTCGGCGGACTGTTGTCCGCGGTGACCGTAATCGTAAAGGATGCCGACGATGTGGCGAGACCGTCGCTCACCGAGATCGTCATGGGATGGCTCCCGGCAGGACCCGGATTCGGCCAATCCATGGTACCCGTCGAACCATCGAAGGTAGCGCCGAGCGGAAGCCCGGTGATGGACCAGCTGAGCTCGTCTCCTTCCGGGTCGTCCGCGGTAGCCGTGAGCGTGAATGGAACGAAGGCGACGGCGCTATAGGTGGGAGCCAACGCCGGGTTGAACACCGGCGCATTGTTCGCGACCCCCCCGAGAACGATCGTGAAGAAGCCGCTGCTCGCGTCGCTCACGAGGGCCAGGTTGTCCGATTGGGGGCCGCTGCCCACGGGCACGAACGACGACGACAAGGTCCTGGAGCCCCCCGGGGCAATCGTCGCGGGCAACACCCCGGCGTCCGCCGTGAAACCGGCCGCCGCGTTGCTATGCGTCAGGCCGGAGATATGGAGATCCGCGTCGCCCGTATTCGAGATCGTGAAGTCAAAGGTCGCCGAGCCGGAACCTACGTTCACGCGACCGAAATCGTGCGATGTCGGCGAAACGCCGATCGCGGGGCCGCTGACTGCTGAGGCGCGGACGGCCAGGCCGGCAGTGGCTTGTCCGGGCGGGAGGGCGAACAATCCGAGGGCGACGATCGAAAACAGTGTGACTCGAGGCACTCGACGGCGCATTACATCCATGAGACACCTCCGCGGTTTGCTTCATGGGAAGAGAGACCGATCTGTCGCGGAGCTTGCGGCAGCATCCTGAAAACAGACTTGCTTAGAAATAGAAAAGGCCGCAGGGCTTCACGCCCGCGGCATCCGGCGGCTACCAATCGAAACTGCTAGAAGAAATCCGAACGCTGCGTCCGTCCATGAGGTCCCCCAAGCTGCTACGCGGGGTTTGGATTCCTACTCTCGGTGAATGTAGCACAGCCGAGGCCCATTCTCAAGGCGAATATTGGTTCTAGCCCGGCTGCGACGCTCATCGGGCCGCCTTCCTCAGCGTTACGAGATAGCCTTGCTCCACCGGATAACCGAGTGACTGGGCCTGTAGCGCATCATGGAGGGCGCCCTCACATTGATTCATTGCCGCTCGCACCTTCGACCGGAAGAAGTACGCGTGCCCGAATTCCGGCTTGATCCTCAGGGCGCTTCCATAGTCTTCATCAGCTCCGGCAAGGTCCCCGATACTGAATCTCGCGATGCCCCTGCAGAAGTAGCCCCGCGCGTCGCCGGGCTCCCACGCGATGTACGCGTCGCAACCCGCGAGCGCCCTTTCGTACCTCTTCAACGCGAGATAAGTGTTGGCGCGGTTCAGGTAGGCGTCCGGGAAGTCTGGTTTCAGCTCGATCGCTCTGTCGAAATCGGTCAAGGCTTCCTCGTACCTCCCCAGGCGGGCACGCACGGCGCCCCGGCTATTCCATGCATCGGCGATCGACGGGTCCAGGCTTATGGCCCGTCCGAGATCAACGAGTGCCCCTTCGTAGTTGCCCTTCGAATAGGAAAGGTTGCCTCTGTTGGACAGGGCTCCGGCGTCATTCGGATCCAGAGAAAGAGCCTGCTCCACGTCGGCCGTGGCGCGCTCATAGTCTCCCCTCTCCCTGTACGTGATCGCCCTGTTCTTGTACGCCAGTGCCGCGGTGGGGTATTTGGCTATGACATCGGACCACAGACTGACATTATCCTTCCACACCTCGCACCGGGCGCGTGCCGCAAGCATCAGGATCCCGCAGAGAACCGCGAGCACCGCCGTCGCGGCCCGCCTCGGCCCCTCATGCCGTTCCTGCGGCCCGTGCATGAAGTACCGGCAGCCCAGTGCCACCACGAAACCGACGCCGATGTAGGAAACGTAGGTGTAGCGGTCAGCCGTGATCGCGCGCCCCACCGGTATCAGTTGCAGCACGAGGACTACGTTCACCAAATAGAAAAGCGCGCCGAACATCACCCCGCGTCCACGAAGCCGGCTCCGATATACCCCTAGAGCGATGACCGCGACAAGGAGCGGCGCGATCCAGAAGATCAGGGGCAGACCGCGAGCCATGCCATCTGGATAGGGATAAAACGCGGACAGCTTCACGGGCGCCAGGGCCTTGAAGAGGTAGACCAGGAATCCATAACAGGCCACAAGCACTCTTTCATGCGCGGGGATCGATAGGACGTTCCCTACGGCGCCTCCCTCCTTTTGGGCGGCGACCGCCAGGGCTCCGAACACGACCGACAGAAGAAAGAAGGGCGCCTTTTCCAATAGTTGTTTCCGCAGAGGCACTCTTCTCCTGGCGTGGAAGTCGATCAGGAGGAGCACCACCGGCAGCGTCACCGCCATTCCTTTCGACAGGAGCGAGAGGAGGAATAGCCCCAGCGCGCCCGCATAATAGAATGCCTTCAGCCGGCCCCTCTTCAACCACAGCACATAACTGATGCACGCGCCGAGATAGAACGAGGCATACAGCACGTCCTTGCGCGCCGACACCCAGGCCACCGATTCCACGTGGAGCGGGTGGATCCCGAAGAAAAGGGCGGTAATCACCGCCAACTCCCTTGATCCCGTAAGAAGGAATATCAAACCGAAGACGGCTAGCGTGTTGACCACATGAAGCACGACGTTCGTGAGGTGATAGCCCTTGGGATTCGAACCCCAGAATCGATAGTCAAGGGCGAGAGAGACCATAGTGAGGGGATGGTAGTTGCCCGCGAGGAACGACCGGAAATTGGACTCGAGGGTGGGGTAGGACAAGTCGCGGATGTGATGGTTTTCCGTGACATACAGTGGATCATCCCATTTCGTGAAACCGTTGTTGATCGCCGGCGCGAACGCGATCACGGTGGTCAGCGTGAGTAGGGCGACCAGCCACCACGTCGCGGAGAAAGCGATTCCGCGAGATGACCCCGTCCAGCGCCCCGACACCCTCCCTGGGAGGCTATGCTTTCTCTTTCCCATGCTCCTTTCGAGTCTAGCGGGTCACGAGTAGCTTACGCTGAGCAATCTGCCCGACCCTGCGGAATACACGCCCTCGAGGATGGACGCGACCTGCCGACCTGCGACATCGTATATCCGGAGGCGGGCCGCGCCTCCGGCGGGTATCCCGATTCGAAAGGTGGTGCGGCCGCCGGAAGGGTTGGGCCTCGGGGCATCGAGAATAGGAACGTGCGGGGCGGCGAACGAATTCGGCACGTCGACCCACCCCTCTTGGGTGAACCAGGCGTCCGTAGCGTCCCAAAGGTGCAATCGGTAGGCGTACCGCCTGCCTGCTTCGACGGACGAGTCGACGTAGCCGAATTCGGGCGCGTTCACCGAGACAGGGCCCGCGATGTCCACCCAATCCGAGCCCTCTTCCCTGCGTTGTACGACCCCCAGAAGCGCGCTCTCCCCGCCAGGCACGATCCACCGGAGCCGCACCACGCCCTGCGACGCGTCGGCCACGTCCAGGAACACGGAGACCGCGGTTGGAGCGCACGGGGCGCACCAACGAAACGACCACGAATCGTTGAGGCGTACGCCGCCGACGCCTCCTCCGTAGATAACCATCTGGTCCGAGGTGGGATCATAGACCGCCGCGTGTGCCGTGCGCGCCGGCGGCACGTTCCCCGTGGGCGCCGCCTGAGCCCACGCGGGCGATCCGGAAAGGGAGAGCGCCCAGGCATCGCCGAGGGCGCCGGTCGAATCCACCCCGCCGTAGACGAGGATTCGGTCCCGCGTCGAGTCATACACAATCGACATGGCTTGACGCGCGCTCGGGAGCGGATCCGGAGGGGATATCTGCGACCAGGCGAGGGTCCCCGACAGCGACAGGGACCACGTGTCGTTGAAGATGGACGACGGGGAGAGCAGGTGCCCCCCAAACAGCACCATCGAGTTGAGAGTGGGATCGTAGATTGCTCGGTGGTAGTCGCGCGCCCCTGGGCCGGCGCCTGCAGGAGTCAACAGGGTCCAGGCCGGAGCCCCGGATAGCGACATGCCCCACAGATCGTCAAGGGAGGTGAATCCGTCGAAGCCACCATACACGAGCATCCGGTCGCTAACCGGATCGTAGATCGCGGAGTGAAGGGCTCTGGCGGGGATGGGTCCGCTAGAGGGGAAAATCTGGGTCCATTGTGGCGTTCCCGACAGATCGAGCGCCCAAACATCGTTCATGTAATGGTTCGGGGAGGGGTTCGTGCCGGCACCACCGAAGATGATGATCCGATCGCGCACCGGATCGTAGATCGCGGAGTGGAGGCTCCGCCCAGGGGGTGGGCCGCCCGACGGGGTCAGTTCTACCCATGTGGGAGGTTCCGAGAGGGACAGGGCCCACGTGTCGTTCTGAAACACTACCCCGGGCGCCGCGGCCCCACCAAAGATGATCAGCCGGTTCCGAACCGGGTCGCGGACATAACTGAATGCGACCCTGACAGGGGGCGCGGTCGGAGGCAAAAGCTCCGTCCACCAGGACGAGTCGGCTGTCGACGCCGCGGGAAATTGCCTCGCTGCGTCGCGACTTCGGACGGGCGCGCTGGCCGACGCTGCGGCGTGAGCCACAACGATCGAAACGAAAAGGATAAGGATGCCGAAAAGCCGGATGCAGGGGGGACGGTGGTGCAAGAGAGCTCTACGAGTCACGGAAGCCTCCCCTCTGCGCTCCCCGTGGGACCGGGGCGCGCGGTTCGTGAGAGGGAGACTCGTTCGGAAGTTAGCACGGTCATTCGCGGCCAGCAGGCAAGAAATCTTGGTTTCGACAGGAACTTTCTTGCATCTAAATTAGTAAGTACATACAAACTAGTCCATGTGCATATATCCATTGAGGATCCCGTCGTGAGCTTGGACTCGAAGAATAAACAATCACCCTGGCCCAAGCCGAGGCTAAAAGCCCCGGATCGGCGCTCCCAGATCCTGGCCGCCGCCCTGGAGGTTTTCGCCGAACAAGGGTTCCATGGGACCCCCACCCGGGAGCTGGCCCGGCGCGCCGGCGTGAGCGAAGCGCTCGTCTTTCAGCACTTCCCCACGAAAGAGGATCTCATTCGGGCCATCATCGAGCACGTTGGGTTCGAGGAGCGGATCCAATTCATGGAATCTCATCTCGCTCAATTGCCGCCCCGTCAGGCGTTGAAGGCGATTGCCGAGCATCTGCTGACCAACCTCCGCGAGCGTCCCGACCTCTTTCGAGTCGTCTTCTTCGGAATCATGGAAACGCCGCACCTCGCCCGCGAGTTCTATCAGAAGTTTCTCTCACGCCTGCTCGCGCTCGAGACACGGCTCTTCGAGCGCGCCTTCGCGGAGAGAGCGGGCGGTCTCCCCGCCGCCCGCGTGGACCCGGCTGTCGTTGCGCGGTCCTTTCACGGCTCCCTGATTTTCTACAACCTGGCCGGGGCGATCGTTCGGGTCGAGCCCCTGCCATCCGATCCACGCGCCACAGCCGAGGCGATCGTGAACATCTACCTGCCCGAGGTCGAGAAATGACGCTCCATCGACTGCTCCTTGCCTTGACCCTCGCCGCGGCCGTCGCCACGACGTCGTCTGCCCAGACCCTCGATGAGTGCCTCGCGCTCGCGCGCCAGAACGCGCCCGCGATCAAGGTGGCGGATTCCGACGTCTCGCGCGCGGAGAACGCCATTCGCGAGGCCCGTGCCGCTCTCGCGCCGACGCTTCGCCTCGGTGCGAGCTACGTGCAGAACAACGAGGCGCCCAAGGCGGTATTCCCCATCCCCGGATCGCCGTCAAACACGGTGGTGCGCACCGGCAGCGCGAGCCTGCTGGATGTGCGGACCGACGCCCAGCTCACGCTCTACTCGGGGGGACGGGATGGCGCGCTCGTGAGAGCGGCGGAATCGGCACGTTCGAGAGAGGCGCGGGGAAGGGAGCAGGTCGACGCAGATCTCGTGTTTCGAGTGTCCCAGGCGTTTTACCGAGTGCTCGCCTCACAGCGCCTCGAGGAAGCCGCCCAGGAGGCCCTGACCACGGCCGAGGCCCATCGCCGGACCAGCGCCGCCCGCGTGCGGGCCGGGGCGGCACCTCGCCTCGATTCGCTCCAAGCGCACGTCGACTTGGCCCAACGCACGACCGCGATGGTCCGGGCGATGGAAGCGATCCGCCTCGCGCGCGTTGATCTCGAGACCGCGATCGGCGTCCCCCTCGATCCCGCGAAACCCCTGGTCGAGCCGGGTATCCCCGCGCTGGACACGCCCGCGGATTCCGTGGCTCTCGAGCAGGGGCTCGACGCTCGCCCGGAGCTCAAGGCTTACGATGAAGCACTCCGGGAGAACGCACAGCGGGCGCGGGCCGCGCGGGCGGCCAAGAGCCCGCTCGTGAACCTGACCGCTACCGCGGAATACCTCGGGCCCAACCGGAACGACGCCTACTGGGAGCTCGAGGAGCCCGGCCTCAAAACGTACAAGCTCTACGCCGGGGTCGGGGTCACCATGCCGATCCTGGATGGGGGTCTCTCGGGCGCCCGCGTGGGCGCGCTGGAAGCACAGGGCCGGGGCTTGCTCGCTCAACGGAAGGAGGCGGACCTGACTGTCCGCCGCGACGTGAGCCGCGCGCTCTCCAACCTGCGCGTCGCGCTCACCGTCTGGCGCTCGGACAGCAGTCGCGTGGCCGCGGCCCGTGAAGCGTCGCGAACAGCGGAGGCGGGTTACAAGGGAGGTACGTCGACGGCCACGGACGTTCGCGACGCCGAGGCTGGATCACGCGATGGGCGCCGCGGTGAAGAAAGGAAACTGACGATGGCGGATGGCAAGCGGGCCGGCATTCCGGTCGCCGCGCGGGTGATCGTGCTCCTGCTCGTGCTCTCGATCGCATCGTTCCTCGTGTGGCGGAGGATGACGCGCACCGAGGGCTATGCGGGGGGAGACATCGTCACAACGGGAACGATCGAAGCGGTCCACGTTCAGCTCGCGTACAAAGTCGGAGGCCGGCTGGCGAGTGTCCCGGTGGCGGAGGGAGACAACGTGCAACCAGGACAGCTCGTCGGCCGAATCGAAGCGCAGGACCTTGACGTCCAGGTGCAGGCGGCGCGTGCGGCCCTCGAGGCGTCCAAGGCGGCGCTCGCGCAGGCGCGGGCCGGCCGCGAGAAGGCCGCGCGCGATCTGGAGCGTCAGCGCGAGCTGTTGAGGAGCGACGCCACCACGCCGCAACAGATGGACGCCGCGAAGACAGCCGACGACGTGGCGGCGGCCCAGGTGCGCGTGGGGGAGGCCCAGGTCCGGCAGGCCGAGAGCGCCCTCGCGCAAGCGGAGCTTCAGCGGTCCTACGCCGAGCTCCGCGCGCCGGGGTCCGGGCAAGTTTCGGAGCTGATCCATCGTCCGGGAGAGCTGGTGACGATGGGGACGCCTGTCCTCACGTTGGCCCAGCTCGACACCGTGAAGGTGCGTGCCGCCGTGGACGAGACGCGGATCGGAGCCGTTCGCCCTGGGGACGCGGTTCGTGTCCGGGTCTACACGTTCGATCGGAAGGAGTTTCCGGGACAAGTGACCGACGTTCAGCCCGCGGGCGATTTCGCGACGCGCAAGGACTGGGGTGCGGAGCGGCGCGACATACGCACCTTCACGGTCGTGGCACGCGTGCCGAATCGGGAGCGCCTGCTCAAGGACGGCATGACCGCCGATGTGACGATTGTCGTGAGTCCGGAAGTCCAGGGAATGGCGAGGAATCGGCAATGAACCGACGCCCTGGAAACGGGAATCCTCCGGCGATCCTCGTCGAGCACCTCACCAAGAAGTTCGGGGAGTTCGTCGCGGACGACGATCTCAATTTCAACGTGGACCAGGGTGAAATATTTGGAATTCTCGGACCCAACGGCGCCGGGAAGAGCACGCTGATTCGCATGCTGAACACGCTGATCACGCCCACGTCGGGAGCCGCGCGGGTGATGGGGTACGACGTCGTCCAGCGCAGGGGAAGCGTGCGCCACGAGATCGGGGTCATCGCGCAGGCGAGCACGATAGACCAGGATCTCTCCGCGTGGGAGAGCCTTGATATCTACGGGAAGTTCTACGGCATGGGCCGCAGGGAACGGCGTCAGCGCGCGACAGAGCTGCTCGAGGCGGTCGGGCTCCTGGAGTGGAAGGACCGACCGGCCGGGACCTACTCGGGGGGGATGCGCCGGCGCCTCGAGATCGCTCGCGGGCTCATCCACCGGCCCCACGTTTTCATTCTCGATGAGCCGACGACCGGCCTCGATCCGCAAAGCCGTCGCGTCATCTGGGAGCTGCTCGAGGGCCTGCGTGCTCAGGGGAATCTCACCATCCTCCTCTGCACGCATTACATGGACGAAGCCGACCGACTGTGCGATCGGCTGGCGATCATCGACCACGGCAAGATCGTGGCCCTAGGCTCGCCCCGAGAGCTCAAGTCGAGCGTTCCCGGACAGGACATCCTCACCGTCCAGTTCTTTCAGGAGGTGCTTGACGACCTGCTCGCGGCGCTCCGAGGACTCCCCAATGTGCAGGAAGCGGGGCGGGAGGAGACACATACAGCCCGGCTCATCCTCTCGGGCGACGTGGTCCCGCTCGAGGCGATCGCCGAGGTCTCTCGGACCCACGGCAACAAGGTGAAGAATATGTCGCTCCAGGAGCCGACGCTGGAGGACGTTTTCCTTCACTACACGGGCCGAGGCCTGAGGGACACCGCGACCCAGGAATACACCTACGCAGTTCCGACGATGATGCGATGAACCTCCGCTGGCGCAAACCGTCGCGGGTGTTCTAGGGAGAGCCCATGTTCGAATTCAAATTGAGCCGAATGCTCGCCGTCGCTGAGCGGGATCTGCGGCGCTTCCGCAGGAACAGTGCGTTCCTCGTCCCGATGGTGCTCATGCCCATCACCTATCTCGTGATCCTCGGCAAGGCGATGGGCGGGGATCTGCGGGACCTCCCCGTGGCGATCGTCGATCAGGACCGCGGCTCGGCCGCAGTCCTTGTACACGATCGCCTCCGCACCCTCGAACAGAGCCGCGAGCTGTTCCGCCTCTCGAGCGAGCTCGATCCGAAATCGGCCGTCACCCGACTCAGGCAGGGACACTACCGGGCGGTCGTGATCGTGCCGCCCGATTTCAGCGAGGACGTGTCGCGAGGGACCCGGGCTTCCCTGGGGGTCGTCGTGGACAACACCGACAACACCTCGGCCAACGTGATCGAGGCCGAGCTTCGCCGCGCGTTCGGGGCCACGGGAGGCGGCGACAGGATCGCGGCCGCGGCGGCCCCGGGAATTCAGGTCGAGCGGGTCGACGTGTACGGACATCGGGATTTCATGCAATACCTCCTGCCCGGAGTCATCGCCCTCTCGCTCTTCTTCGTGGCGATGCTCGCCGGAGGGATCATCCTCGTGGATGACCGCGCCCGTGGAATCCACGAGGGGTATTTCGTCACGCCGCTCTCGGCCCTCGACGTGATCGGCGGGCTCACGTTGTCGGCGGTCACGCTCGGAATGATCATCGGCACCGTCGTGCTGGGCTCGTCGATCGTGATCGCACGCTTGCCCCTCCTTGGCGGAATTCGAACCATCGTCCTCGTCGGCGCGGCCCTCTTTCTCCTCGCGCTGGGGCTCATCCTCTTCGTGTTCACGTTGATGGCCCGCGTCTCGAACCCCCTGATGCCGCGGGCTCTCTTCGGGATCCTGAACGTCGTCACGTTCTTCCCGAGCGGCGCCCTCTATCCGACGGAGAGCTACCCCCATTGGCTCGGGGCGCTCTCGTCACTTTTCCCGATGCGATATGCAGTCAATGCCCTACGTAATCTATTGCTCAAGGGGGTCGGCTTTCAGGCGGTCTTACCCGATTTCGTGGCAATGACCGTCTTTGCGTTGGTCATGCTCGTGCTCGCGTCGTTCCTCTTCAAGCGAACCCTGTAACCCAGCATTCGCGATCTCAGTCGAATCACGGAGTACGACGTCGCGAGTTTGCGGACGATGACGTGATCATCTGACCGCCTCAGTACGCGCGTGACCCAGCCAACACATCTGTTGCGCTTTGCCACACGTGACCTCTCACATCATTATTGGGCTCCACGCCGGATCACGCCCTTCGACCCGGCGATCAATTCAGTACATGCGCAGCGCGTGCGCGCGCGCGACCACGCGCTAATCCTTCCACTTTTATAGATAGGCGCTTGGCGAGCAGGTTGAGGTGCGGCCCGAACCTTGCAGCCCCCGCGAACCCGGAACTTGCCAATCCGGAAATACCGGACCCGGCGAGATTCTGATCACCATTGCCGACGAACCCAAGTTGAAACACCCGATCGACGAGATCGGTACATCTCATGGAGGCAATCATGACTCGGATCCGTCAGCTCAGCTTCGCGGTTGTCACCCTGCTCCTGGTTGGTGCTCCCCTCTCCGCCCAGGCCGCATCCAAGGTGTTTACAGCGCGGCTCACGGGCACGGAGGAAGTGCCGGCGAGGGACACGAAGGCAAACGGACAGGCCCACTTCACGATCAACGAGAGCGCGACGCAGGTGGAGTTCCGCGTCACCGTCGCGAACATCGAGAACGTGGTCGGGGCCCACATCTACATGGGCGCCCCTGGAGAGACTGGGACGCTGGTCGCGACCCTCTACGGGCCGGTTTCGCCAGGCGGCGGGAAGAAGACGGGCGTTCTCGCGTCAGGGACCATTACTGAGGCAAACCTCGTCGGGAGCCTGGCCGGGCGCCCGATCTCTGAGTTGATCTCCGCGATGAAGGCGGGAAACACCTACGTGAACGTACTCACGGATGACGGGCAGGGACCGTCCGATCAAAAACCGGGCGACTTCTCGTCCGGCGAAATCCGCGGTCAGATTCGATAACTCGCAGCATCATCAGAGAGAATCGACGTTCATCCGGGTTCGAAGGCAACACGGCTCCGGACGGCGCATGCCGTCCGGGGCTGTACTTTGGAGCGGTCCGCAAGCGGTACGCCGCGCCGATCAGACCGAACGGCCCGCTGCGATGGCCTGTGCTCGCGCGAAAAGCTTGGGACGGCCCCAGCTCGCCGCGAGCGTTTCGAACCCCGGGGTCGGGCTCCGATACTCGAGCTCATCCACCTTCACCACGGGCTGATCGGTTCGGAGCGTCGCGAGCGTTCGGAAGAGCATCGCGTCTTCCCACCGCGCGCGGAGGACTAGGGCGAGCTTCGTCGCGCCGCGCGGAGCGACGTCCCAGTCGGCGGCCGACGCCGGGATGTCCTCGAGACGGCCGTAACGCGCGAGCACGGTGGATGCAGCCTTGGCCCCCCAGCCCGGGAGGCCAGGAAAGCCGTCGGCGCTATCGCCGACGAGGGCGAGGTAGTCGGGAATGGAGGCCGGCGAAACGCCGAACTTCGCCATGACGCCGTCCGCGTTTCGAACCTCTCCGGACCGCCGGTCGAGCTGCACCACCCGATCGCCGCGCACGCACTGCGCAAGGTCCTTGTCAGGCGTACAGAGGACGACCTGCTCGACACGCGGGTCCGCGGCCGCCGAGGCCGCCGCGGCTGCCAGCGCGTCGTCCGCCTCGACCTCCACCATCGGCCAGATCACGACGCCGAGCGCCCCGACGGCCCCTTCCAGCGGCTCGAATTGCCCCCAGAGCAGAGGATCGATTCCCTCCCCCGTCTTGTACCCCGAATAGAGATCGTTCCGGAACGATTCGATGACATGATCGGTCGCGACCCCGATGTGCGTCGCGCCTTCCTCGAGCATGCCAAGGAGCGTCTGGACGACACCGGCCACCGCACCGCGTTCGTTCCCGGAGGTATCGGTGACCGCGGGAGCCCCGTAAAAATGCCGGAAGAGCTCGTACGTTCCATCGACGAGATGAACGCGCATCGAGAGGCAGCGTCCCCCGGCGTCAGGGAGCCGACGCCAGGCCGATCATCTGTTGGAAGCCACCCACGATCTCCTCGGGCGTGAACGCCAAGTGGCCGTAGCGGGCTACCGTAGTCTGGTGAAGGTTCGCCGCCTGACCTTGAGCCTCCACCAACGATCGGTAGATGGTCTCGTGAAAGATCGGCACCACCGGGTCGAGCGAGGTATGCAGGCTGACGACGGGAACCCGCAGATCGCCGGTAGGCTCATAGTACCTGTCGAGAAAGTGCCTCGCGAACGGGCCATCAGAGTACCGCGCGACGCGCGCGTTCACGTCGGCGAGCAGCTCGGGCGGCAGATCGCCCGTGTAAACCGTCTGCGTGTTGTCGAAGGAACCTTGGCCGTGAGTGCGGTCCAGGAGATCCTCGACCTCGACTGCTTGCAGGACGAGGGCCTGGATGATGGACTGGCCAAGCTGTGGCCCATCGGAGAACGGGATCGGCGTCTGCGTGATCTGCGTCATCGCGATCGCGGGCTGCGGATTTTTCAGAATCGCGACGGACACGGTATCCACGATGTCCCGCGTAATGTCAAAGTCGGCCGGGAGCTCATACAGACTCCCGCGCAGAACGCCCGGGTAGAAGTAATCGAAGAGCACACGCACGTTCGAGATGTAGTCGATCTCAGCCCGGACCCCACCCACCAAGCCACAGAGAGTCAGCAGTCCCGCGTAGCGCTCCGGATACTTTTCCACCAGCTTCAGGGAGACCAGACCCCCGAACGAGGCCCCGATCAGGAATGTCCGGCGCTGAGGACCCACCAGGGAGGCGAAGAGGTTGCTCAGCTGGGCCGTACGCTGCGCCGCATCTTGGAGCCCGAGGCCTGTCTGGGAATAGCTCGAATAAGCGAAGGCGAAGCCGCCTTGGAGCGCGATGGTCCGCAGCCCTTCGACGAGTGGCTCTTCACCGGGGGGGATACCCACGGGGAAGATCGGTGCTGTGTAGCCGTGGGCGTAGAGCACCAGATCGCCGTTCCACGTCTCGGGCACCGAGATGACGTAGTGAGCCCCCGGCCCGATGTCGCCTTCGAACGTGGCGCCACCATTCACCCTCCGCGCCGTGGCGTTCAGAGGTACCGAGCCGGTCGACCTGACGCGCGTGGCGTCCGGAGCCACCGGCGAGCGACGCGCGCACGAGCCGGTAGAAAGGGTGAGACCAACGAGCAGAGCGATCCCGAGGTGGGCCTTGCTGGGGGTTTTCATGGTACATCCCTCCTTCGACGTGCTTCGGGGCGTGGTGTGGCGGAAGAAGGGCAGTATTGTGGCGCCGGGAGCCCGTGGGGCACAAGGCCCTCATTGGAAAGGAATGTCCGGCATCAGGTTGTGGCGCAGCGCGGTTCCAGGGCACTGATCGGATACTGCCGGGCTACCGATCGATCACGACCTTCAGGGTCGGCCCGGGCGCGCCGTCTTCCACGCGGACGAGATAGACTCCGGAGCCGACGCGGCGGCCGTCCGTTGCTCGACCGTCCCAGGACACGCTCCTTCCGGCGCCTGCCTTCGCCTGCCACCTCTTCACCAGGCGTCCTTGAACGTCGTAGATCGCGAATGTCCGCGCGCGGGCCGCGTCTCCTCCGGCTACCAGCTCAACTGGAATTGACCCAGGAGCGGAGACCAGACGGACCGACGCCAGCGGCGCTCCTAGCCCGCGCGCCGCAACGACGCGCACGTCCGCATATCCCCTGAAGATCTCGCCAGTCCTCAGCGATCCGCTCACCTCGAGCCGAGTCGTCTGGAGGGAGAGCAGAGGCATGAGGGCGCCGCGCGAGAACCGGACCGTCAATTCGGGAACGCCATCGCCGTTCGTGTTCCCCATCCTCGCGCTCGCGCTGTCGGCGGGCACCGTTCCGCCGAGGCGCACGCTCGAGAGCTCTACGTCCGACATCGCGAAATCCGCCGCCTCCGACCCGATCATGGCCGTGATCCAGCCGTCACGGACGTCCATGTTGATGGTCGCGGGGAAGAGGGCGACGGCCGCGCTCTTGACGGGCGGCCACTCGAAGCGAACCGCGCGGTATGTCGCGACGCCGGGATTCAGGGACAGCGCGGAAATGATGGTTCCATCCGGCGCGACCTCCATGAGGGTCGGCTTCGCGGCACCCCAGCAGATCAGAGAGTTCCCGTTGGAGAAGCGCTGGACGGAACCAAACGCGACGCTAAAAACGTCGGGGTTGAGACGGTACTGCCAGACGAGCGTCGCGGTCTTCTGCATCTCGTCGATCGCGTATTCCGCCGCTCGCGAGAATTGCGGCTGTCGGAAATTGCCATTGTCGAACATCGTGATGTGCCCGTTGGGCAGCCGCCGGACGTCATGCTGGTGGGAGAAGAGGATGGCATCATTGATGAAGGTGAACTGGTTGTTCCTCCCGCCCAACCTCCAGAGTACTTCCCCGGTGGTACGGCTGATCTTGGTCACCTCGTTCATGTGACGAGAGGAGAGGAGGAAGTTCCCGTCGGGATCGACATCGATCGAGTTGCCGTGGACGTAATCGACCACCGCGGTTGTCAGGCTGTGCGAGACGACGTCGGTGATCTGGAAGTGATCCCAGCTCCGCCATTGGAACACCACGTCCTTTCCCTCATCCAGCTCCTGGATGATGAGACCGATCACGATCGCGTTCGACCTTCCTCCAAGCGCGCTCAGGTCGGCGACCTGGGGGTCGTAACTCATTAGGACGGCGTGGCCGTCGGGAAGAAGGATCAGGTCGTGCCCGTCCGTCGAGTAGCCGTTCCCGCAGCGAAAGCTATCCACCACGTCGTAGCGGGCATTCAGTGCGTAGAAGCCTTTGGCGGCCACGTCGAAATAGGTCAGCCGGCCGTCCGGCTGCATCTTGAAGTCGAGACCCACTCCGGGAAGCTTCCGATAGAAGAAGGGGGTTCCGTCGTTCTCGAGGATCATGAGGTAACTGGGGACTGGGGGACCCGAAGCGGCGAAGTGTAGGTCGCTCAGGAACAGCCGCCCCGGTGCGGGCGTGCCGAACACCGCGGCTTGAATGTTGGGAAAATCGGGCGGCAACGACTCGGTGACGGCGGCGCTCTGCAGTCCCCTCACGCGCGCGATCGCGGAACCGCCGGCCGCGGGCGGACCACCCGGGTCGGTCTCCGCGGGAATCTGGAAATCGCGAAGGGACTCGCGTTCCGGGCCGGCGATCGTGAAACTGAACTCAGACGGTGGAATGGCCCCGCGGGTGTCGGTCGTGAGGCCCGACTCGAGGCGGCAGGTCACCACCTCCCCGGGCGTGAACGGGAAATCGGGCCGGAACGTCAGTGTCCGGCGATCGCTCGACAGGCGAAGTCTTCCCTCGTGCGAACCCGATACCGATCCGCTGATGACAAGCGGCGCGCCACCGGTGATCGAGCCGGCGTCCACGATCCCGCCCGGACGAAGAATGACGTTCGTCTCGGGAAGAATCCAGGAGGAGCCGGGGAGCGGCGAGAGGAATTCGAGGCCCGGCGACTGCGCATCCACCCCCGACGCGGGGTTTACGAATATCAACGCCGCCACCGGTATCGCAACAACGAGCACTCGGGTGAGACGGGTCATCGAGGGGGATTCGTCCCAGATCCTGGCTACAACATACCGCCACCCGACCCGCGTACATGCCTCTATGCGCGCACAACCATACGCCTTCTATCCCATCCAAGCCATCGATTCTCCAGCGGTCCGCACGCAGCTGGCCGGTCTCACCGGTGCGACAGTGGAATTCCAGGGCCGACAAAAGCCACGAATATCACCGCTGTCATGATGCCGAGGACCAGCCATCCGCGGCTCATGCCCAACGCCGGGACGTGACTCGACGAATCCTCGGTATGCCCTTCGACGAGTCTGGGAATGGCCAAGAGACCCGCCATCGCCGCGAAGCCACTGCTCGCGCCCGACAAAAGAATCAGCTGCGGACTTATGGGATTGAGCGCCGCGCCGGCGAGCAGAAGCAGGCCGCCGGACAACCGCCCAGTCTCCGTAATCCAGGAGCCCCGAGAAAAACAGGTATCCGGTGCCGTTCATCAAGTTGAGGGTTGCCTGGCTGGTGCGCGTGGCATTCATGCTCGGTAGCTGATAGCGCGCCTCGGATCAACTGTCAAGGGGAGGGCTCGACAGGTGGCAGGCGCCTTCCACAATGTGAAATGGCCGCCACGAACACGGCGCCGCTGCCCTACAGGCGAGCGGTCCTCAGCCTAAGCGCGTTCCCGATGACCGACACCGAGCTGAAGCTCATGGCAGCCGCGGCGAAGATAGGGCTAAGCAACAGCCCTAGCGCCGGGTACAAGACGCCGGCCGCGATCGGCACCCCGATGGCGTTGTAAACGAACGCGAAGAACAAATTCTGCCGGATGTTCCGCACCGTCGCTCGGCTGAGCCGCCGGGCCCGCACGATGCCCCGCAGATCCCCCCGTACCAAGGTCACGTCCGCGCTCTCCATGGCGATATCGGTCCCCGTACCCATGGCAATCCCGACATCGGCCTGCGCGAGGGCCGGCGCATCGTTGATCCCGTCCCCGGCCATGGCCACGACGTGGCCCTCTTGCTGCAACCGTTTCACGACCGAGGCTTTGTCCTGGGGCTGAACCTCGGCCATCACTTCGTCAATTCCGAGGCGCCGCGCGACTGCCTCCGCAGTCGTACGGCTATCGCCCGAGAGCATGACGAGCCGCAAGCCCTCACGGTGCAGATCGGCGATCGCCTCCGCCGCGGTCGCCTTGATCGGATCGGCGACCGCGAGGAGACCTGCGACTCGGCCGGCGTCGATCACGAACATCACCGTCTGGCCTTCCCTGCGCATTGCCTCGGCGCGCTCCAGCCAGTCGCGCAGGTCGAACCCGAGTGACTCCACGAGCGCCCGATTCCCGAGCGCGACGGCCCGGCCGTCGATGCGTCCCTTGACTCCCATGCCCGTAATCGACTCGAATCCCTGAACGGGCGCCGGCCCGACGTTCCGCTCCCGGGCTCCCGCAAGGAGAGCCGCCGCGAGCGGGTGCTCGCTTCCCAGCTCGAGGCCCGCGGCGAGGCGCAGGACCTCCGTCTCAGTGATTCCATCCGCCGGCACCACCGCGACTAGCTTGGGTTTCCCCTCGGTCAGGGTCCCGGTCTTGTCCATGACGAGCGTGTCGACCTTGCACAGAACCTCGATCGCCTCGGCATTCCGGAACAAGATCCCCATCGTCGCACCGCGCCCCATGGCCACCATGATCGAGATCGGAGTCGCGAGACCGAGGGCGCACGGGCAGGCGATGATCAGGACCGCGACGGCGTTGACAAGCGCGTACGCCATTCGAGGCTCGGGACCGAGAAGGCTCCACGCCACGAACGTCGCGATTGCGACGAGGATCACCGCGGGGACGAAGTACTGCGAGACCCGGTCCGCAAGCTTCTGAATCGGGGCCCGGCTTCGCTGGGCCTCGGCGACCATCTGCACGATGCGTGCGAGGAGAGTCTCCGATCCCACACGTTCCGCGCGCATCACCAGGGATCCGGTACCGTTGATCGTCGCCCCCACCACGCGATCCCCCGGCTGCTTCTCCACCGGAATCGGCTCTCCGCTCACCATCGATTCATCGACGGCGCTCGCTCCCTCCAGAACGACCCCGTCCACGGGCACCTTTTCCCCCGGGCGAACTCGAAGGCGATCGCCAACCTGGATCTGATCGAGCGGTACATCCTCCTCCGTGCCGTCTTCCCGGATGCGGCGCCCCATCTTCGGAGCAAGCCTCAGAAGCGCCCGGATGGCGGCGCCCGTACGACCCCGCGCCCTCAGCTCTAAAACCTGGCCGAGCAGGACGAGCGTGACGATGACCGCAGCCACCTCGAAGTAGACCCCGACCTGGCCCTGCTCATCCCGTAACGTCGGGGGAAACCAGGACGGCGCCACGGTCGCGACAACGCTATAAAGAAAGGAGACCGCGACCCCGAGGCCGATCAGGGTGAACATGTTGGGGCTCTTGTTCCGAATGGATTGCCAGGCACGGACAAAGAAGGGCCAACCGCCCCACACGACCACGGGTGCCGCAAGGGCAACCTCGATCCAGAGCGTCGCAGTCTCCTGGAGCCGCGCCAACGGCCAGCCCGGGATCCAGTGCCCCATCGCGACGAACAGAAGCGGAGGTGTCAGCGCGGCACCAACCCAGAGACGCCGCGACATCTCCGTGAGCTCGGGGTTCTCCTCCTCGTCCCGCGAGGGAACGAGCGGCTCGAGCGCCATCCCGCAAATGGGGCAGCTCCCCGGCGCATCCCGGATGATCTCGGGGTGCATGGGGCAGGTCCAGAGCCGGGCCTCCGCCGGTCCCGGTGGATGCGCGCCGCGCCGCGACTCGTGCCTTTCGGGAACCTCGGCCGAGGCAAACCGCTCGGGGTCCGATTCGAACTTGGCCCGGCAGCCCGCGCTGCAGAAGAGGTAGACCCTCCCCCGATACTCGCTGCGATGAGGAGTCCCAGGCTTGACGGTCATGCCACAAATGGGGTCCTTGACCGGCGACGCACCGAGGACCGGTTGGGAGATCGCTATCGCATTCCTGTCACTCATAGACCTACCAACCTAGCACGAAGCCGGACCGGGGCCACTGATCTACGCATTTCCGCCCCGTCACCTCAACTCCGCGTGTGCGAATACCATCCCAGACGTCGGATTGTCGCCGTACACATCCCGTATCGACCTCGGCACGAAGGAGACGCTGCCCACGACTCCGATGCCCAGCGCCACATGCCGGGTCCTCGAGAAATCGTATCGATATCCGCCGCTCAGCGCGCCTACGTTGAATATGCGGCCCTCCCGTGGGTCTCCCTCCGGGAACAATTCGTTTTTCTCGACACGCTCGGCCCGAGCGAACACCGTGTGCTTCTCTCGCAATTGCAGCGCCGATTCCGCGGCGATCGCGTCAAGCGTCGGGCCCGGACGACTGCGATTCCGGCCCCAAGCGAGCGTCGTTTCCCAGTGGCCCGCGGTACAGCTCTTCGCGTATATCGCGGAGGCGGTGGTGCGGTCCACGTCCACATCGGGCTCGAGCTGCTCCGGGCTCTCCAACCTTCCATAGCTCGCCTGGAGCGCCCATGCGGGTGTCGGATTCAGGGAAAGGCGGAATGAATGCGAGTCAAGCCTCGGGGTCTCGATGTCGTTGCGATTCTGGTCCGGCTCCCGACCGCGGAATGCCGAGGCTTCGAGCTTGGCCGTTCCGAGGACAGCCCCGGCGGTTAGAACCCCGAAGGTGATGTGCGATGAATCGAGCCAATGGTGCGTGATGGGCGCCTGCGGCATCGCCATACCTGAGAAACGGTGCATGAACGCGGGCGGTCCGAGCGCCGGTTCGCCGGGCAGCCCCGCGTAGACGAAAAGCGACCGATTCCCGCTGGAAATGCTGTACGAGGCCGCAAGCTCCATGAAGAGATCGTGGGGATGCTGGCGGTCGATGAGATGGGTTCGGCCGTTCGCCGTCTCCCCGGTCTGGAGCAGCAGCGGGTAGCCCTCCTTACCGATGGTCGCCGGCTCGATCGAGAGCATGGCGCGCAGTCCGAGCCTCCCCGGTCCCACCGGACGCTGCGCCATTCCCATGACCATGTTGCTGCTGAAAACCTTGTCGTCGCCCCGGGGTCCACCCTGCTGGTCCAGCACCACGTCGGCGGACCCGTGAAGCATCAGCATCCAGGATCCCCTCATCGCGTGGAGACCGCGGTGCGGGGCGCGGTCGGGCTGCCAGGCCGTCCCCGAAGCTTCACGCGTCATCGGGTACGGTCCGTACATGGCGCTCATCGCCATGTGGCCGTGGTGGTCCATCGTGTGCGTCCCCTGAGCCCGATCCATCCCCTCCATGTCGTGGTGATGCATGACGGCCGGGGCCGCGCCATCGGAATGCGCTCCGTGGCGCGCGGATGAATCCGGCATCGCATGATGGTGCGTCGAGTCGGGAACCGAAGCGGTGTGATGATGCATCTGCGCCAGCGCGGGACGGGTGGAAACAAGGTTCAGCGCGAGCGCGAGGCCCCACCACGGTCTGGCATGGGCAAACATGATTCCTCCTCTATTGGGAATTTGTGGTGAATCCGGTCCGCGGCATGGCCAAGCGCATGACGAGAGCGCAGGCGCCGTCCATGCCAAGCGCGGCTAGTTGCGGAGAATGCTCAGGCGCGGAGGACCGTGAAGAGAGGAGGAGGAACCGGTGGGCCGAGGGCGCGGGCCGAAGGCCATGACGGATGAATGCCGATCAGATGCGCACTGTGCTGCGCCGGACTGGGCGCTATGTCGAACCATAGGGACGAGGACGGCGGAACAAGCTCGGATCGTGGGCTCGCCTGGACGGCGGATTGCAGGCGGGAGCACGTGGCACCCTGGCAGTCGTGGTTCTGGTCCGATTTCGAAGCCGCGTGGTTGGTCCCGGCCTGGTGGTGGCACCCACCCGTCCCGGTCACGGCTGTTGGGTCGTGGCTCGCGCAGATAAAAGCACAGGCCGGCGCCGACCAAACACCTAGAAAGGCCGCCCCCAGCGCAAGCACGGAAGCAACGCGATGTTTGCGGAATCGGCTCATTCGGAGCGAGTTCATATGCTATCAGACTGGGCCAGGATGAATCGCCGAGGCAACCTAATTATTGAGAGACTCGTGGGCCCGCATGATTCTCATGATTGGATGTCCGTCGACGTTCGAGAGCGGGAAATAGACCAGGTGCGTTCGTGGGTCGACCGCGATGGTGTGGGCGTGGGCCACGACCATGTCGCCGTCGTGCATGAGCTTACCATTCCGTTCCGTCAAGACCGACACGACGCCTGATTCCGATGCCACATAGAGGCGATTCAGGCCCGGGTCAAAGGCCAGCACGTCGGGATCTCCTCCGACCCGGTGCCTGCTGAGCACCTTCATGCTCCTCAAGTCCACCATCAAAAGGGACGCATCGCGCTCGTTGGCGACAAAGAGCAATCGATGAACAACATCCACCGCCATGCCGTGGGGGTGAGCCGCGGCAGCCCATTTGTGCCTTGCCGTCACTCGATCGGTGTAGGGATCGATCTCGACGACCTCGTTACGTGTCTGGACGGCCACGAGAATCCGCTTTGCCCCTGGGTCATAGACAGTATTGCCCGCCTCTCCTCCAATCGGGATCGTGGTCAACACGCGACCCGAGGCACAGTCGATCACCAGCTCTCCCCCACCGGCTTCATCGGAGACGTAGAGCTTCTTCTCGTCAGGGGCGTACGCGATGCCGTCCGGAAACCCGATCTTGCCGAGCCGAGCTTGAACGCGCAGCGTGCGGGCGTCGATCACCGCAACGTGGTGCTCGCCCGGAACCGAGACGTAGATCTTGCCGAGTGACGGCACGGCCAACACTCCGGTGACCTTGGGGAGATCACCCACGGTGCCTTCAACCCTCCGTTTCGCCAGGTTGAAGACGATGAGCTCGCCGGCGTTCATATGGGAGATGTAGAGCCGGTTCGCCACGGTGTCCACGCTCTGGTAGTCAAACCGGACGGCAGGCCCGGGTAGCGGAATATCGGCAACCAGTCGCAGCAGCGGGGATTCCCGAGGGTAGCCGGCGCTCCAGAGCAACGAGCTCAGCGCGACAAGAGCATAAACACGCATCCCACCGACGCTCTAATGGACAAACTTGACGGTCGCAGTGCCCGAGCCCGATTCCACCTGGGCGAAGTAGATCCCTCTCGACGGCGAGCGACCGTCGAGCGCACGCGGCGTCAGCGAGACCGAATGCACCCCGGCGGGGAGCGCCCCGAGGTCCCTCGCCGAGACGAGCCTGCCTTGTATGTCGTAGACCGCGATCCGCACAGGGCCTTCGCGCGAGGTCGTGAGCGAAAATGCGAAACCCTCTCCAGGGACCGCGCGTAGCCGCACCCCAGAACCACTGCCGCGGGTACCTTCCCCGGCGCTCATGCCGGCTGCGTCGTAGGCGGACTGGCCGGCTGGGGCGGCGGCGTGGGCCGCGCCCCGAACGCGCTCCTCCACGATGAAAAGTCCGCGCCCGAGATCGCTCGCATAGATCCGGCCGTCGGAGCCAAAGTACGAACCCCATGTCAAACGCGTATTGAAGCCGCAATCCTGCTTGCAGGCGTCGCTCTCGTTCGCGTTCGGAAGGTAGAATGCGGCCTCGACCGGCGCGGTTTTGTTGCTCGTGTCAATCAGTCGGATCCCCATGGCGTAGTTCGCGGCCAGAAGCTCGTTCTCGCCCCGCACGTCAAGATTGTGCGCGTCGAACGTGAAGGCTCGCTTGAAAGCGGCGAAGATGGCGGGGACAAACTTGCCGCTGTGGATCAGGGCGTTCAGCGCGGCGCCCTGTACAGGGTGTCCATTGATGTGCCATCCCCCCACCAGCGTCGGCGTGCAGTAGCTCGATCCGTCACACCCGCTGGTGTCGAGGACATGCACGCCTCCGGTTTCGAGGAGGCCGATCTCATCCTCTAGGTAGACCCAGTTCGCCGAGGGCGTGGGCGCCGCATAGTGACCGCTGGTGAGCCCGTTGGTGAAGAAGTTGTAATCAAAGGCTCCGACTTCGATGGGATTGGCGGGATCTGTCACATCCACGATGCGGAGGCCGCTGTCCCAGTAGCTCACGTAATCGAGGACGCGGCCGCTTCGCGGGTGCCGCTGGATGAATCCTTCGTGGGCGAAGTTGAAGCCCTGACAGTAAGGCGGCGGTGGGACGCAACCGATGCCCTCGCTCGACGCGTATTGGCTCAAGGTCGCGCCCGTCAGGATGTTCACGATCGTGACCTTTAGATTTCCCTCGCTGTTGGCGTAAGCATAGGGCCTGCCCGATTCCACTTCTGGATCGATTTGGACTGTGTGAACACCGCCTGGAATCGCGATCCGACGGAGAAGCGACGGGTGGTAAGGATCCGTGCCGATGTCGTAGACGCTGATCCCTTCAAACGCGCTGGGCGCCGACCAGGTTTGATGGCTCACGGCCAGGTAGCGTCCGACCCGATCGAGATCGGCGGAATCGGAGGTCAGGAGTTCGCTCGTAATGTGCGTAGAGAGGCGGTCGGACAGGATGGGGTTAGCCGGGTCCCGGGTATCAATCACGGCAACGCCTTGGTCATCGTACGACCCGAGGTAGGCGACGTGCCGGGTCGCGTCGGCCGCGACGTTCGAGTACTGCCCCGCCGGCCACGGGGCCAGGGTCCCGACTAGGGTCATGGGGTTACCCGCGCCGATCGCCGATGGCGGGGGGGAGCAAAGGACGGTCAGCAGGGCGCCAAGCGCTGTGAAGATCCGAGCGGGTCTCATGGGATCAGTTCCTCCACCGGTGTAGGTTCGGTTGCCGATGCGCGAAGCGGGATCACTGTCAGCCCAGTTCCAACGTGTAGACTCTCACGGAGTCCTTCTGGCGCACGTAACCAAGATCCTCGTACAGCGACCAGGCCGTGCGATTCTCGGATGTCGTCTCGAGGGTCAACCTCTTCGCTCCCGTTTGAATCGCGTGCTCACGAGCCGCCCCCATGAGCGCCCTCCCTACCCCGCGCCCACGGGCCTCTGGGGCAACGAACAGATCATTCAGCACCCAGATCCGACATGCGGCCACCGACGAAAAGGAGGGGTACAGCTGCACGAAGCCGAGGGCTTCCCCGTTCCCTTCCCCGCCTTCCTCCGCGAGGAAGATCACACTCTCCTCGGCCTGGAGGCGGTCGCCAATGAACGCGGCGGCCAGCTCCGCGTCAGCCGGCTCATCGTAAAACTGGCGATATGAGTCGAAGAGAGGGGCTATGAGATCGATGTCTCGTTTGCCCGAGTTTGCTCGTCGCACAATGAATGCTGTCACCAGGGATTGATCCTGCGCTCACTTTTCGGACCAAGAAACTGATGGATCGGACAGCCACCCACCCCAACATCTCGTGATAGGATATTCTCCTGCTCCAACGTTCTCCATCGACCTTTTTCAAGGAGAAGATCGTGCGCACACGAATTGTCTCTGTTGTGCTGCTCGTCGCTCTCGCGATCGCCGTAGGCGTCGCCGCCTCGCACAACCGCAACGCGCTCGACGGTCGGCTCGCCGAATCCAATGCTCCGAAGGCCACCTCCACTCCGGCGCCGGTCAACATCCACGTTGGCACGCCAGATTCGGCGGGGTGGTCGGCGACTACC
>VBOX01000092.1 GCA_005893265.1 Candidatus Eiseniibacteriota bacterium
TCGGCAAGTTCCTCGCCTGCTCCCGCTACCCGGACTGCAAGGGGACGCGCCCGCTAGGGCTCGGCGTTCCTTGCCCCGACTGCAGCGTAGGCGAGCTGGTCGAGCGCCGGACGCGGAGGGGAAAGGCGTTCTTCGGCTGCAGCCGGTATCCGAGCTGCACCTTCGGTATTTGGGATCGGCCCGTCCAGCAGGCCTGCCCCTCGTGCGCGTATCCGCTCCTCGTCCAAAAACGTACCAAGACGAAAGGCGACTACCTCCAGTGCCCGAAGTGCAAGACGCGCGTCGACGCCGAAGCTTCCGAGGCCACGAGTGGAACGCTGGATCACTGATTTCCTGCACTACATGCGCGAGCAGCGGCGTGCCTCGGCGGGCACCCTCCGCGCGTACCGCGACGATCTGACGCGATTCGCCGTGTTCGCGCGCACGCGGCTTCGGCGCGAGGCGAGGGTTCCGGAGGATCTGACCCCCGAGCTTCTCGCCGCGTTCGCGGCCTCGCGCTCGCTCGAGAAGGCGCGCCGCAAGAACCGCCCCATCTCGGCACGCACGCTCGGGCGCGCACTCGCCGCGCTCCGCTCGTTTCTTCGCTATCTGGAGCGCCGCGGAAAGACGGCCGCCGCCCTGCGCGGCGCGCTCCCGCGGGTGAGCACGCCGCAGCCTCTCCCGGCGGCGATCTCCGAGCTGCCCTTGAACCAGCTCATGGATCGTGCGGCGGCCTCGGTCCAAGATGGCGACACGCGGGCGCTCCGGGCGCTGGTCGCGGCGGAGTGGCTGTATGGCTCCGGGCTCCGCCTGAGCGAGCTGACCGGCCTCACGTGGAGCCGCTTCGATGTCCGTCGGCGGCTCGCGCGCGTGCTGGGGAAGGGGGGCAGGGAACGGGTCGTTCCCGTCGGAGCACGGGCCGCCGACACGCTCGCGCGCTACTGGACCGCGCTGGGCATCCTGCCCGCGCCTGCGCTTCATTTGATTCCAGGGCGCCGCGGGGCGGCGATTTCGCCGCGCACGCTCGAGCGGGACATCGGTGCGTTTCTGGGAGCGCTCGGTCCCAACGCGGCCAGCCATCCGCATGCGCTGCGTCACAGCTTCGCGACCCACCTCCTCGACCGGGGCGCGAACCTGCGTGCGGTCCAGGAGCTCCTGGGGCACCAAAATCTCGGGACCACTCAAATCTATACCCACGTGACCCGGCGCCGACTCAAAGCGGCCTACGCCCGCGCTCATCCGCGCGCGTGAGCCGGGTCCTGCGACGCGAACCCCACTCGAGGAGCCTATGAAGCGCGATCTTGTCTCGCTTGCGGATCTCACCCGCGCCGACGTGGATCGACTTTTCGCGACGGCGGCCCGCCTCAAGGCGGATCTTCGCGCGGGTCGGCGGCATCATGAGCTGGATCAACGTACGCTCGCCCTGATCTTCCACAAGCCCAGCTTGAGGACACGGCTCTCGTTCGAGGTGGCCATGACCCAGCTCGGCGGGTCCTCGGCCTTCATCACCGAGCGTGAGATCGGGATGGGCTCGCGGGAGCCGGTCTCCGACGTGGCGCGGGTCCTCTCGGGATACGTGGACGCCATCATGATCCGGACCTTCGACCACGACTTGGCACGGGACCTCGCTCATCACGCGAGCGTCCCGGTGATCAATGGACTCACCGATTGGCTCCATCCCTGCCAGATCCTCGCCGACCTCTTCACCCTGCAAGAGCACGGCGTGGACTTGGATCGGGCGGTGATCGCCTACATCGGGGACGGGAACAACGTGGCAAACTCGTGGATCGAGGCCACGAGACTCTTCGGGCTCGAGGTCCGTGTCGCGTGCCCCGAGGGTTACGAGCCGGATCCCAAATTGGTCGCTCAGGCGGGGAAGTCCGGACCGGGACGCGCGCGCGTGCTGCGATCGGCCGCGGAGGCGGCCCAGGGAGCCGATGTGCTCTACACCGACGTCTGGGCGAGCATGGGGCAGGAAGCGGAACGCGAGAAGCGTCTCCCGATCTTTCGCCCGTATCAGATCAATCGGTCGATCCTCCGGATGGCGAAGCCCGGCGCGTTCGTGATGCATTGCCTGCCGGCCCATCGTGGCGAAGAGATCACCGAAGACATCATGGAAGGACCGCAATCGATCATCTTTCCCCAGGCGGAGAACCGGATGCATCTGGAGAAGGCGATTCTCTTCGATTTCCTCTTGGGGAAAGCCTCGTCCTCGGGTGACTCCCGATCGAAGCCAAAGAGATCGAAGCCAAAGCGCCCGGCGGCCCGACCGCGCACAGGGAAGCGCGCGGGGGCATCCGCCACGCGGCCCGCGCGGAGCCGACGCGGGCGGTGACGCGACGCGCGGCTTTCGCCGTGGCGCTCGCCGCGGCCGCGCTTTCCGGCGGCTGTGCGAAACCGGACTTCCCGTCCGGGGGCCCGATCGACACCGTGCCTCCAAGGGTCCTGCTCACGACCCCGGCGGACAGCACGACGCGCGTTTCCCCGCAGGCGGAGATCCAGGTTCTCTTCTCCGAGTCCATGGACCGCTGCAGGCGAACACGACCTATCAGGCATTCTTGAGCGCCGGGGCAAAGGACACGCACGGCGTGCCGCTTGGCTCGCCCGTCACGATCCGGTTCTCGACCGGCGATTCTCTCGCTCCCGGGCGGATTCGGGGTGTGGTCCGGGGCAAGACGCTCCCGACCAAGGGCGTGCCGATCTGCGCCTATCCCGAGTCGCTCGGGCTGCTCCCCGATTTCGCGAACGCCCCGCCCTCCTACGCGACGGAGACCGACACGTCCGCCGCCTATGCCTTGACCGGGCTCCCGCTCGGCCGCGGATTCACGATCCACGCCGTTTATGATCTCAATCGAAACGGCGCGTTCGATTCGCTGACGGATGCCGCCGCAAGCTATCCGACCGTGATCCGATTGACACCGGAGAGGCCGGTCGCCGATAGTATCAACCTGGTTGCGGTCGATCCGCACGCGCCCGCGACCCTGACGGGAAAGATCACCTCTCCCGATTCGACCGCTCGGTTCCGGGTCGAGGCCCGCGCTGATTCGGACACGACGTTCGTCCGTTTCGTGGAGCGGATGGGTCCTGGGGACTATCTCTTGCGCGTGCCGCCCGGGCGATACCGGTTGCGAGCGGTTCGAATGCGCGGTGCCGCCGGGGCGCCCGCGCGTGAGACCCGCCGCGACGGAGTCCTGGATGCCCGCGCCGAGGAGCAGTACGAGCATATCGACTTCCGGCTCGAGGGGACGGCGCCCGTCCCGGCGCCCGTACCAGAGCCGCCACCGGAACCCGAGGAGTAGCCATGGCCGATCCCAAGATGATGTTCGAGGGCTTGGCTGTCGCGCTGGTCACGCCGTACCGGAACGGGTTGGTGGATCTCGTCGCGCTCGCGCGGCTCACGAACCACGTGGTCGAGGGTGGAACCCGGGCGCTCTATCCCTGCGGCTGCACCGGGGAGGCGACGTCGCTCACGCGTGAGGAGCGCGAGCAGGTCATTCGCACCGTGATCGAAGCCGCGCGGGGCCGCGCGTCGGTGATTCCGGGAACCGGAACCGCCGTTACCTCCGAAACGATCGAGCTCTCCCAGGAGGCGATCCGGCTCGGCGCGGACGGCGTGATGGTCATCACCCCCTACTCGTGCCGGCCGACCCAGGAGGGACTCCTCGCGCACTACCGCGCCGTTGCCGACCGGATCGACCGTCCCATGGTTCTCTACAACGTGCCGTCCCGAACGGGGGTCTCTCTGGCCCCCGAGACGATCGCGAAGCTGGCGGAGCATCCTCGTATCGCCGCGATCAAGGAGGCGAGCGGATCGCTCGAACAGGCGAGCGCGATCCGCGCGCGTTCGGGAATCGCGATACTCGCCGGGGACGACGCCCTCTACCTGCCGCTTCTCGCGGTCGGAGCGAGGGGGGTCGTGTCGGTCGCGGGGCACCTGGTTCCGAGGGAAATGGACGCGATCCACGCGCACGCGTCCGCGGGACGCTTCGCCGAGGCGGAAACGATCCATCGAAAGCTTACGCCTCTATTCCGTGCGCTCTTCCTCGAGACGAACCCGGCCCCGGTGAAGCACGCGCTCATGCGCCTGGGCATGATGGCGGGAGAGCTGCGTCTGCCGCTCGTTCCGGTCCGGGCCGAGACCGCCGCGATCATCGAGCAGACGCTCGAGCGGATCGGCGTCGCGGCGCCCGTTCGATCGGGCGGCTGACCGCTGCGTGACTCCCACCCCGATTCTCCTCTTCGGCGCCACGGGCCGCATGGGTCGGGCGGTGCGCGGCTGTCTGACGGAGTTTCCGGAGGTTTCCCTGCGCGCGTGCGTGGCGCGGTCCCCGGACGATCTCGGCTGTCCGAAGGGGTGCGCGTGGATGACGCCCGAGGACCTGTTTGCCGGGGGCCGCGACGCGCTCCCGGCGGATTGCGTGGTCATCGACGTGAGCCTCGCCGCGGGCACGACGCGACTTCTCGACTGGCTCGAGCGGACGCCGCGTGCCCTTGTGAGCGCGACCACCGGCTTAGGAGACGCGGAGGAGAAGCGCATCGCGGCGCTGGCCGCCCGGGTTCCCGTGGTTCGCGCGCGCAACCTGAGCGTCGGGAATTCGGTCGCGGCCGCGATGCTGCGCTCCATCCCGGGCGCAGCAAGGGCGCTGTTCGAGGTCGACCTGGTCGAGCACCATCACGGCGCCAAGAGGGACGCTCCGAGCGGAACCGCGCTGGCCTGGGCCGCGCTCTTAGCGCCGGGCGAGGTCCGCATTCATTCGATTCGCTCGGGGACGGTCGCCGGGATCCACCGGGCGATCTTCGCCGGCGCGGGCGAGACGCTGGAGGTCGTTCATACGGTTTCCGACCGGGCGGTCTTCGCGCGCGGGGCGCTCCGTGCCGCATGCTTCCTACATGGCCAGCCGCCCGGGCTCTACACGCTCGAGCAGACGCTCGCCGTTCCCTAAACGAGGACCCACGCAACGCGCATGCGCCAATCGCAAGCCTTCATTCCGACGCTCAAGGAAGATCCGGCCGACGCCGAGCTGATCAGCCACAAGCTGATGGTTCGGGCGGGAATGCTGCGCAAGCTCGCGGCCGGCATCTACACCATCCTGCCGCTTGGGTGGCGCGTGACGCGCAAGGTGGCCCAAATCGTTCGTGAGGAAATGGACAGGGCGGGATGCCAAGAGCTCCTTCTCCCGATCCTCATGCCGGCCGAGCTGTGGAAGGAGACCGGCCGCTGGGAGAAGTATGGGAAGGAGCTTTTTCGACAGAAGGATCGGCACGATCGAGAGTACGTTCTCGGACCCACTCACGAGGAAGCGATCACGGATCTCGTGCGAAACCACATCCGCTCCTATCGTGATCTGCCGCTGAATCTGTACCAGATTCAAACCAAATTCCGGGATGAGATCCGCCCGCGCTTCGGCGTCATGCGCGCGCGCGAGTTCTTGATGAAGGACGGGTACAGCTTCCATACCGATGAGGCGCAGCTCGCCGAGGCGTACGATCGCATGCGCGAGGCCTACGCCGCGGTGTTCCGCCGGTGCGGCCTGGAATTCGTGATCGTCGAGGCGGATTCCGGGGCGATCGGCGGGGACGTGAACCATGAATTCATGGTGACCGCCGACTCCGGGGAATCGCTGATCTTCTCCTCCCAATGCGGCTACGCGGCCACCTCCGAGAGCGCGAAATTCAAGATCGCGTCTCTGGCGGCGGAACCGGTGGCCGCGCTCGAAACCCGGAGCACCCCGAGCCGGAAAACCGTCGAGGAGGTGGCCTCGTTTCTCTCGGTCGAGCCCGCGAGGCTCCTGAAATCGCTCGTCTTCTTCGCCGGGGACGAGGCGATCCTCGCCGTGATTCCCGGAGATCGCGAGCTCAACGAGGCGAAGCTTTCGCGTGTGCTGGGGCACCCCGCGCCGCGGCTCGCAACGGGCGAGGAGATCGAGCGACTGACCGGCGGCCCGCTCGGGTTCACCGGTCCCGTCGGTCTCACCGGGAAACTCAGGACGATTCTCGACGTATGCATCCAGGAGGGCCGGAACTTCGTGACCGGAGGGAACGCCCGCGACGTTCACTTGGTCAACGTGCGCGTGGAGCGCGATATTCCGGCCGTGGAGCGGGCGGACCTGGCGACGGCGCGTGAGGGGGACCTCTGCCCGCGATGCGGCGATCGGATGCGTCTGGGGCGGGGAATCGAGGTCGGGCACATCTTCAAGCTAGGCCTCAAGTACTCTCAGGCGATGGGGGCGCGCTATCTGGACGCCGAGGGGACTGAACGGATCATCGTGATGGGGACCTACGGCATCGGGATCACGCGGACGGTGGCGGCCGTGATCGAGCAGCTTCACGACGCGAACGGGATCGTCTGGCCGCACTCGATCGCGCCGTATCACGTGCACATCGTGCCGGTGAACATGAATCACGATCCGACGCGGGAAGCGGCAGAAGCGCTGTACGCGCGTCTCGTAGCTTCGGGGGTCGAGGTGATCTTGGACGACCGGGACGAGCGCCCCGGAGCGAAGTTCAAGGATGCCGACCTGATCGGGGTCCCGCTGCGAGTCACCATCGGGGAAAAGGGGCTGAAGGACGGGTACAGCTTCCATACCGATGAGGCGCAGCTCGCCGAGGCGTACGATCGCATGCGCGAGGCCTACGCCGCGGTGTTCCGCCGGTGCGGCCTGGAATTCGTGATCGTCGAGGCGGATTCCGGGGCGATCGGCGGGGACGTGAACCATGAATTCATGGTGACAGCTCAGACTTCACGGCAAGATTTCGCTTCTGATCGCGCAAATTCGTGTGGACTCTCTTTTCAGCGGATTTGTGGCGAGGCATTCACTCCTCCAGGTTGGAATTTCAGGTAAGTATAAGCGGTTACCGTATCTGAGGATCAGCGGCATGTCAAGATCCGAGACCGGCGCCGGAGGCGTGGTATACTTCTTCGGATGGCCCCGCGTCTTCGAAAACGACTAGGTATTTCCCACGTTTCACCCCCTGCCGGCCACGATCCGGAAGAGTTGCAGCGGAAGATCGCCTCGCTGCCGACCCTACCGGGGGTGTACCTCTTCAAGGGGAAGGGGAACGAGGTCCTCTACGTGGGGAAGGCGAAGCGGCTGGACCAGCGCGTTCGCTCACACTTCCAGAGCCCCGACCAGATCGGCCCGAAGCAGGTCGCGCTCATCCGCAAGGTCCAAGATCTGGATTTCATCGCGGTCGATTCCGAAGGGGACGCGCTCCTCCTTGAGGCCACCCTCGTGCGCGAGCATCAGCCTCCCTACAACATCCGGCTCAAGGACGACAAACGCTACCCCTACATCCGCGTTTCGTGGCAGGAAGCCTACCCGCGCATGTCGCTCGTGCGCCGGATCGAGCGTGACGGCGCGCGATACTTCGGCCCCTACACCGAGGTCAAGGCGCTTCGAGATCTGCTGCGGATGACGCAGACAATCTTCCCGATGCGCTCCTGCCACGACATCGACGCGCATATCGCGGCCCACCGCGAGTGCCTCGACTTCCACATCGGCCGCTGCACCGGCCCCTGCATCGCGATGCAGTCTCATGCGGACTATCGCGCGATGGTCGACCAGTTCTGCGACTTTCTCGCGGGGAAACGGGAGGACGTGGTCCGGAGGCTCCAGGCGATGCAGGCGGACGCTGTCGCGCGCCTTGAGTACGAGCGGGCGGCGCGAATCCGCGATCAGACGCGTGGGATAGAGTCGATCCTGGCGCGCCAGCGCATGGTGGACCTGACCGGCCCGGAGGCGGATGTCGTCGGTGTCGCGCGTGAGGGGGAGGCGGCGTGCGCCGTGATCCTCAAGGTACGTGAGCGCCGGGTCCTGTCACGGGACGTCCGGTGGCTTCAGGGGACGGAGGCGGCGGACGAAGCCGAAATCCTCCGATCCTTTCTCACGCTGTATTACACGAGAGTGGAGCAGATCCCGGGGAGCGTGCTCCTCGAGGTCGAGCCGCACGAGTTGAACCTGCTCGAACAGGTTCTTGCGACGATCTCACCGACGCCGGTTCGCGTGCGGACCGCGCGCGGAGCCGTGGAGCGGGCGCTCGTGCGGACGGCACGCCGGAACGCCTCCCTCCTCCTCGGGCGGGAATCCGAAGGGGATGGGGATAGGCCGCTTCGCCCCAACGAGTTCGACGAGGCGCTTGAGCTACAACGCGAGCTGGGGCTCACGCACCTCCCGCGGCGGATCCGCTGCTTCGACGTTTCCACGATTCAGGGCCGGCACACGGTCGCGTCGATGGTCACCTTCCGCGACGGATCGCCGTTCAAGACCGAATATCGGAGATTCAGGATCGAGTCGGTGCCGGGCCAGGATGACTTCGCGTCGATGTCGGAGGCTGTGGCGCGACACGCGGCGAGGGTCGAAGCGGGGGAGATCGAGCCGGCGGATCTGATCGTGATCGACGGAGGGGTGGGCCAGCTCGAGGCCGCGCGCCAGGCCGCGGCGGGGTCCCCGCTCGAGGCGGTTCCCTTCATCGGACTCGCGAAACGTCTCGAGGAGATCATGATTCCCGGCCGTCCCGACTCGCTGCTTCTGCCGCGACGCTCTCCCGCGGTGAAACTCCTGATGAGGATTCGCGACGAAGCGCACCGCTTCGCGATCGGCTACCACCGCGCGCTCCGCACCAAGGCCGCGCGCGTCTCGGCGCTCGACGAGATTCCGGGACTCGGTCCCAAACGGCGGGCGCTCCTGTTGCGGAAGTTTGGATCGCTGGACCGGATAAGGCGGCAGCCGGTCGAGGCGATCGCCTCGGTGCCCGGAATCGGGCCGCGCATGGCCGAGCGCATTCTGCGGGGGGTTGGTCCAACGAATGGGACGGCCGCGTGAGGGACACCCTCGAGGTTGCCGCGGCGAGCGTGACGACCGAACTGGGGCCTGTGTGGATCCTGGCGACCTCGGCGGGGCTGCGCGGGTTGGGCCTCGGGGAGAGGGAGGCCCCTTCCGCACGCGAAGCGCGAGCGCTGGGAATCCGCTATGTACAACGGCCGCGTTGGACCGATCCCACACGGCGTTCGCTCGAGGATTACTTCGCGGGCCGCGAGCCGGCGCTCGACGTGAAACTCGACCTGGCCGAGGGCTCGCCGTTCGAGCGGCGGGTGTGGGACGTCACAAGGCGGGTGAAGTACGGCACCGTGGTCTCCTATGGAACGCTTGCCGCCCGCATCGGCGTTCCGGGAGGGGCGCGCGCGGTGGGGAACGCCCTCGGGAAGAATCCGGTTCCCATCGTGGTCCCGTGCCACCGCGTGATCCACGGCGACAAATCGATCGGAGGCTTTTCCAGCGGCCTCAAATGGAAGCGTTTTCTGCTGGAGCTGGAGCGGGGGCAGCTCGAGCTCGGGTGGGAACGGGGGAGAGAGAAGGGAAGCCGAATCGCATGAAGGGCACCCCGACGCGGCCGTCGCGGGATGCGGGCGCCCGGAGCGTGCTGGGGGAGCGGCTGAGACAGTTCCGGGAGCATTTGAGCCTGGAGCGCCGCTTAGGCGACAACACGGTCCGCGCCTACGTCCAAGATCTGGAGCAGTACGACGCCTTCCTCGTCGCCCGCGGCAAGCGCAGCGCGGCGGCGATCAAGGTCGAGGACGTGGAGGCGTACATGCAGGGTCGTGGGTGGGCCGCATCCACGGTCGCAAGGAAGATCGCCTCGCTTCGCGCGTTTCATGAGTTCTTGCGCCGGCGTGGCTTCGCGGAGGAGAATCCCGCGCTTCAAGTTCGGCCCCCTCGCAAGACGCGTCCGCTCCCGGACGTGTTGACCGTGGAGCAGGTGGAAGCGCTTCTGGGGTCTCCGCGCGGCGAGGACCCGTCCTCGGTCCGGGATCGGGCGCTCCTCGAGCTCGCGTACGCGACGGGGCTGCGCGTGAGCGAGCTCGTGCGGCTCACGCTGGAGGAGGTGGATCTGACGGAGGATCTGGTCCAATGCATGGGTAAGCGTTCGCGGGAGCGGATCGTTCCGTTCGGCGCGAAAGCCAAGCAGGCCCTGGTCCGATATCTCGAGGCGGCGCGCGCTCATTTTCTCAAGGACCGGAGCGAGCGGGCGGTCTTCTTGACGCGCCTTGGCCGGCGGTTTTCGCGGATGGGCTATTGGAAGCTGCTCGATCGTTATCGCCGTGCGGCGGGAATCGATCAGCCGGTCTCTCCCCACACGCTCCGTCATTCGTGCGCCACGCACCTGCTGGAGGGAGGATGCGATCTGCGCGTGGTTCAGGAGGTCTTGGGCCATCGCTCGATCGAGACGACCCGCATCTACACGCATTTGGATCGTAGTTACCTGCGCTCGGAGTATTCGCACTTTCATCCGCGCGCCTAGCCGTAGCCGGCACCGGGGAGGGGACTGATGATTCGACGGTTTACGGGAATCGTGGCTGCGTGGCTGGCGATCGCGACCCTCGGGGCGCCGGTGGGCGCAACGCCCTGGAATCCGGATGGAGACGAAACGCTCCTCTCGCGGGCCGATGGACGGTGGGGGCTTGCCAGCGCGGGGGCGGGCGAGACGATGTTGAGACGGCAGCCCGCGCCCGTGTCGCCCCGGCCGGCGCCGCTCCTGAGGAGGCTGCGCAAGGGCACCATCAGTGTGGGGGCGCAGCTCTCGTACGGCTTTGTGCGCGGCTCGTCCGAGCTGAACGATCATTTCGACGACGGCGTCGGATACGCGGTCCGGTTCCGTTACATGCTCAGCACGCGGGCCGCGCTCGGGTTTTCCTTCGAGAACCAGCGCTACAGCGTACGCGCCGGGCTGCCCGTCAGCACGACCTTCCAGGCCACGGACAGCCAGCTGGTCGTGACGACGGTCGCGTGCGAAGGGGTCGTCTGGTTCCATCGCGAGCGGGAGTGGACACCGTACCTCCTGGGAGGTCTGGGGATCGCCAGCCCCAACGTGCTCTACGAGCGAAAAGAGGCCAGGCGCGTGAACGAAGGCCCGTTTGTCGTGGTCGGGACGGGTGTGGAGAAGTTCGTGCGGCCACGGCTCGCCCTGGATTTCTCCCTTCGAGGCTATGCCGAGGTGGGGAACTCGGAGCTGTCGATGTTTTCCCAGGTGAGCGCAGGAATCCACCTGTACCCGGGAGATTGAACGCGTGAGGGTGACCTTTTGGGGCGCCGCGCGGACCGTCACCGGATCCAAACATCTTCTTACCGGGCGATCGGGAGCGTTGCTCCTCGATTGCGGCCTCTTTCAGGGCAGGCGGGCCG
>VBOX01000014.1 GCA_005893265.1 Candidatus Eiseniibacteriota bacterium
TGAGCTCCATACGAGGCTCCTCCGGCCGCTCCGGGCGGGGAAGTCTTACCGATTCGAGAGCCGCGTGGTCGAGGATAAGGGGCGCCTGATCACGGCCGAGGCGGAGGCGTTCGATGCCGAGACCGGTGAGAAGGTGGCTTCCGGTAGCGCGAAATGCGCTCGGGTTCGCGAGGAATTCGGGACTTGAGCCGTCAGAGCCCGGACGCGGGCCCAAGGGCCTTCCGGGCAATGACCGCGATGTTGTTCGCGTAGTCGCATCCCAGGACGCGTCGCTTCACGTACGCGGTGATGGCCATCCGCGTCGAGACGATCGGCCCTGGATTCGGATCGCGCAGGACAACCCGGTAGGCGGTGGTATCGAGCCCCTCGCAGGTCAAGAACGCCCACAAGTCCCCCGGGTTATAGGTCTGGACGTGCGTCATGTCCCAGGATCGCGGGTCAGGGATGTAGCCGGCGTTCGGGGTCTGCAGCACGAGCACGCCGCCTCCCTGGAGCAGGGAAATCATCTTGCGGATCAGCGTGAGCCCCTCCCGCAGGGCGAGGTGCTCGATCACGTCCAGGCACAGGATCGCGCCGTAGGGGCGCCGGATCTCATCCAGATCCCGGTAGGTGTAGGCGCCCTCGGTTCCCACATCCTGGGTGTGGTATTCGCCCGCGTACCCGGCGCGCTTGAGCTTGCCCATGATCCTCAGATCGCCCGCCCCCACGTCCAGCACGCTGGGGGAGGTCCGGATTGCGTCGAAATAGATCTGCTCGATCTCGCACAAATGATCGGTTTCCCACCAGCGACGCACCGGGAATCGCGGGGCTCCCTGCCGGAGTAGCTTCTTCCGCATCCAGTAGGTTTCGTAAGCCGGGTCCGTCGGCCATTACTCCTTGAGGGCTCTTTCGAACTCCTCGGTGAGGAGAGGCACGACCTGGTAGAGGTCGCCGACGATGCCGTAGCTCGCGATCTTGAAAATAGGGGCGTCTTTGTCCTTGTTGATCGCGACGATGGTCCGGGAGGAGGACATGCCGGCCAGATGCTGGATCGCGCCTGAGATCCCGACCGCGAAATACACCGTCGGATTGACCACCTTGCCGGTTTGACCCACCTGATGGCTGTGGTCGATCCACCCCGCGTCGACCGCGGCCCGCGATGCTCCCAAGGTCGCGCCCAGAACCTTGCACAGCTTGCGGAGAAGCTCGAAGTTCTCGGGGCCCTGCATCGCGCGCCCGCCGCTCACGATGATGTTCGCCTCCGTGAGATCGAGCATCTCTCCCTCGGACCGCTCGAAGCCGGCGACCCGGGCGCGTGCCTTCACGGGTCCGATCGGAACCTTCTCCACCTGGGCCTTGCGGGACGAATCGGGCTCCAAGGGCGTGAACGTGTTGGGTCGGATGGTCGCGATCCGGGGCCGCGCGGCGTTCCAAGCGACCCGACCGAACGCCTTGCCGGCGTAGATGGGCCGGCGGGCGACGAGGTCTCCGTTCTGGAGCGTGAATTCGGTGCAATCCGACGCGAGCCCAACGCGAAGCCGCGCGGCAACCCGGGGCGCCAGATCCTTGCCCTGGGACGTGGCCCCCATGAAGAGCGTGTCCGGTTTCGCGCGTTCCAACGCGGCCTTGGCTCCCTCCGCGTGGGCTTCGGCGGCGTATCCCGCGAGTGCCTCTCCCTCCACGTGATAGATCCGGTCGGCGCCCTGGTGCGCGAGTCGTTCGGCTTCCTCCGGCGCCATGGGTCCGAGGGCGATGAGACCGACGCTTCCGCTCCCGGAAAGGGCCGCAAGCCGCCGCGCTTCGGCCAGCATTTCGAGCGTGATCTTCCGCGCGGCGCCGTCTTTCAATTCCGCGAGAACGGCGAACATGGGCATCAGATGACCTTCGCCTCCTCGTGCAGGATGCGGACCAGCTCTCGCGCGGTCTCCTTGGGTTCTCCCTCCAGGATCCTGCCGGCCGGTCGAGGAGGCGGGAGCGAGAAATCGACGAAGCGGATGGCCGCGGCGCCCTCTCCGACCGACGCGGGATCAACGCCCAGGTCCGCCAGGGTCCACTCGGGGATCACCTTCTTCTTCACCGCCATGATTCCTTTGAGCGAAGCGTAGCGGGGCTCGTTCAGTCCCTTTTGCGCGGTGATCACGGCGGGGAGCTCGAACTCCACGGTCTCCGCGCCGCCTTCCACCTCCCGTTTGGCGACGCCCCGCTTCGCGGGGGGATCAAGCTCGAGGCCGACGACCACCGAAACGTGGGGTAGATCCAGGAACTCCGCGAGGATGATCCCGGTCTGCGACCAGTCGTTGTCGACCCCTTGCTTCCCCGTGAAGACGAGGTCGAAGCCAAGCTTTCGCGCCGCGGCCGCGAGGACGGTGGCGACCGCGAGCGGGTCCCAGAGCGCCACGCCGTCCCCCTTCAAGTGCACCCCTTCGTCCGCGCCGAGGGAGAGCGCGTACTTGATCGCTTCCTTCACGCGGTCGGGCCCGAGGCTCACGACGGTGACTTTCCCCTGGCCGAGGCGCTCTCGGATCCGCAGCGCCTCCTCGATCGCGAATTCGTCATAGGGGTTCGCGACCCATTTCACGTTGGTCGTGTCCACCGCGCCGTCCTTGAGCTGGATCCGCGTCTCGGTGTCCGGGACCTGTTTGACGAAAACGAGAATGTTCATGAAGTCGCGCGCTCCCTCATTTCGTCCACGGCAAGCCGCGCAGTATAGTACGATGTCACAAGCGATGGAAGCATCCCTTCCCCTATGGAGTTGCCGAGTTTGAAGAATCCATTCCTCAAGCGTCTCGAGGCGGGCGTCGTTCTGGCGGACGGCGCGATGGGCACCCTCCTCTACGAGCGCGGCATTCCGTTCGACCGATCCTTTGATCTGCTGAACCTCCAGGAGCCCGCGCTCGTCCAATCCATCCATCGCGACTATATCCGCGCGGGAGCCGAGCTGATCGAGACGAACACGTTCGGCGCGAGCCGGATCCGCCTGGCGACACATGGATCGGGAGACGACGCCCGCCGCGTGAACCGGGCGGGGGCACAGCTCGCGCGGAACGCACGCGAGGAGATCGGGGAAGTGGTTTTCGTTGCCGGCGCCATCGGCCCCCTGGGAAAACCGGTCGCACCGCTCGGCACGATCCCGAAGGAAGAGGCGCTCGCGGCCTACATCGAGCAGGTCGAGGGGCTCGTCGAGGGAGGGGTCGATCTCCTCATCATCGAGACGCAGACCGACCTCGAGGAGATGAAGCTCGCGATTCAAGCGGTGCGCCGGGTGACCGACCTTCCGCTCGTCGCCGAGATGACGTTTACCGAGGATGGTCGCACGCTCTACGGCGCGTACCCGGAAGACGTGGTGCGTGTCACGCAGAGCCTCGGGGTCAACGTGCTTGGCGCGAACTGCAGCGTCGGGCCGCAGAGGCTCCTCGAGATCGTGCAGCGTCTCACACGCCGCACCGAGCTTCCCATCTCGGTCATGCCGAACGCGGGGCTCCCGCAATTCGCGAACGGCCGGTTTCTCTACCTCGCCTCGCCCGACTATTTCGCGGATTACGCGATCCGGCTCAAGGCCGCGGGTGCGCGCCTTATCGGAGGCTGCTGCGGAACGACGCCGGCCCACATCCGCCGCATGCGCGAGGCGCTCGCGCGTCCGGGTACCGGTGCCGCGGAGGCCGCCGCCCTGGACGGCGCGTCGGCACCGCCGCCCGTGCCGCCGGCCCCGCAGATCGTCGTCGAGGAGCCGGCGGCAGGCGACCCCGCTTCCCGCTCTCTTCTCGCGCGGAAGCTTGCCAACCACGAGTTCGTCGTGAGCGTGGAGGTGGACCCGCCGCGCGGCGCGCGTCCCAAGAAGATGATCGAGGGGGCCCAGTTTCTCAAAAGCTCCGGGGTCGACGTCATCAACGTGGCGGACAGCCCGATGGCCCGCGTCCGCATGTCCTCGCTCGCGCTCGCGTCGATGATCTATCAACAGGTCGGCGTAGAGACGATACTTCACTTCACGTGCCGCGATCGGAATCTCATGGGCATCCAGTCGGATCTCATGGGGGCGCACGCGCTCGGCATCCGGAACATCCTCGCCTTGACCGGCGATCCGCCGCGGGCCGGCGACTACCCCAACGCCACGGCGGTCTTCGACGTGGACTCGGTCGGACTGATCCGAATCTTGCGCCAGCTCAACGCGGGAACCGATCTCGCGGGGAACTCGATTGGCGAGCCCACCCGCTTTCTCATTGGGTGCGCGGTGAACCCGGCCTCGGAGGATATCGAGGCCGAGCTCAAGCGCTTTCAGCAGAAAATGGACGCGGGCGCCGAATTCACGATGACTCAGCCGCTCTACGAGCTCGAGCCGCTGACCCGCTTTCTCGAGGCCTTCGGGAAAAAGCGTGTCCCGGTTCTCCTCGGGCTCTTGCCGCTCCAGAGTCACCGCCACGCCGAGTTTCTCCACAACGAGGTGCCGGGGATCAATATCCCGGAGCACGCGCGCGAGGCGATGCGGAACGCCGGGGAAAAGGGGATCGAGGTAGGGGTCGAGATGTGCCGGGCCCTCCTCCTCAAGGCGAAGGACTTGGTCGAGGGGGCATACCTCATGCCCTCCTTCGGTCGCTATGAGGTCGTCGCCAGGGTCGCGGAGGTGGTCCGGACCGCCCCCAAAAGAGCGCCCAAGGCAGCTTCCCCTGCCTGAACGGGCAATGTTCTTGAACCACAACCACTTCGCTGTTAGACTCGGGTTGCCTTCGCGAGAGTGGCGGAATTGGCAGACGCGCGGGAGTTAGGATCCCGTGAGGCAACTCGTGGGGGTTCAACTCCCCCCTCTCGCACCACCTTGAACGGGAGCCGCTACTTGAAAGTAGACATACGTGACCACGGATCCCCTTGGCGAAAGCTCCTCGTGATCGAGGTGCCTTCGGAGGACCTCGAGCGTGCTTTCCAGGACGTCGTCGAGGAGTTCCGCAGTCGCGTCCAGCTACCCGGCTTCCGGAAGGGGCACGTGCCCAGGAACGTGCTGGAGCTCCAGTTCGGTCACTCCATGGAGCACGAGGTGCTCGAGAGGGTGGTAAAGCGCTCCTACGAGTCCGTGGTCCGGGAGCAGAAGCTCGAGCCAATCTCTTACCCGACCATCGAGAAGATCGACTTCTCGCGCGGAAAGCCGCTGACGTACGAAGCCCAAGTCGATATCCGGCCTAAGGTTACACCAAGGGATTATCTGGGCCTGGACGTTGAGGCCAAGGAGACGGAGGTTCCGGACCAAGACGTCGACCGGGCGCTCGATGAGCTGCGGCAGCGGACGGCGGAGTGGGCCCCCGTGGAGCGTGAGGCCGGGGAGGCGGACGCGGTCCTTGTGGATTACGTCCGGCTGAACGCCAAGGGGAAGCCAATCCGGAAAACCGAGCAAAAGGACGCGCTCGTCGAGCTGGGGGCCTCGGGGCTCCTTCCTGAGTTTCGGAAGAACCTGATCGGGACGAAAGCGGGTGACCACCGCGACTTCGAGGTGGCCTACCCGCCGGAATTCGGCAACGAGGAGCTGAGGGGCCGTACGGCCGCCTTCTCCGTGGATATCCAGGGCGTCCGGGAGCGGCGCGTCCGGCCGCTCGACGACGAATTCGCCCGCGAGGTCGCCGGAATGCGCGACCTGGCGGAGCTTCGGGCGAGGGTCCGGCTGAACATGGAGGGGGAGGCGCGTCTCAGAGCCCAGCGCGAGCAGGAAGAGGCGCTGGTCGACCAAATCGTCGCCCGAAACCCGATGGAGCTGCCCGAATCCATGGTCCGCGAGTATCTGGAGGAGTTGGTTCAGCGTCTAAGGGGAGAAGGCAAGGAGTGGACCCCCGAGGAGGAGGACCGCTTCCGCAACGAATACCGGCCGATGGCCGAGCGGCGCATCAAGCGTGACCTGCTCTTGGACGCCATCGCCCGTGCCGAGTCGGTAACCGTTACGGACGAGGAAATCGACGGAGCCCTGCGAGGGGCCGCGGAGGGGGAGGGCCCTCCGCCCGAGACCGAACGGCTTCTCCGGAGCGCCGAGCACCGCGAGCGGGCTCGCGCACATCTGACGGAACGGAAGGTCTTCGCGCTGCTCCGCGAGAAGGCCCGGCTTAAGATGGCGGTCGCGTAACCCGATATACAGGCAAGGAGGAAACGAGCACATGTCGCTGGTACCGATGGTGGTCGAGCAGAGCGGGCGCGGGGAAAGGGCCTACGACATCTATTCCCGGCTGCTCAAAGATAGGATCGTCTTCATCGGCCAGCCGATCGACGACGTCATCGCGAACCTCGTCATCGCGCAGCTCCTGTTCCTCGAAGCGGAAGATCCCGATCGGGACATCAACCTCTACATCAATTCCCCGGGCGGCATCGTCTCGGCCGGTCTGGCCATCTACGACACCATGCAGTTCATCCGGCCCGACGTCGCGACGATCTGCATGGGCCAGGCCGCGAGCATGGCGGCGCTTCTCCTGGCCGCGGGGGCGAACGGCAAGCGCTCGGCGCTCCCGCATTCACGGGTCATGATCCACCAGCCTCTCGGCGGGAGCCAGGGGCAGGCGACCGACATCGAGATCTACACGCGCGAGATCCTCGCGCTGCGCTCCGCGCTGAACGATATCCTCGTCAAGCACACGGGGCAGCCGCTCGCGAAGATCGAGAACGATACAGACAGGAACTTCTTCATGTCGGCCGAGGAAGCGAAGGGGTATCACATCGTGGACAAGGTCATCCACAAACTCGAACCCAACAAGGAGAGAAAGCCCGAACCGGCACCGGTCGGCTAAGGCACACCATCCGCATGAAGAAACGGGTCAACTCGCCTCACCCCATCCGGTGCAGCTTCTGTGGGCGCGGCCAAGACGAGGTCTCGCGCCTCGTGTCGGGGCCCTCGGTCTACATATGCAGCGAGTGCGTCAAGCTTTGTAACGACATCCTCGAGGGTGAAACCGATCGCGGAGCGGGGGCGCCCAAGGGCGCTCTCCCGAAGCCGGCGGAGATCAAGAAGGTCCTCGACGACTACGTCATCGGTCAGGAGCGGGCCAAGAAGACGCTCAGCGTCGCGGTTTACAACCACTACAAGCGCATATATTCCGGCGGCGCGGTCGAGGACGTCGAGCTCGAAAAGTCGAACATCCTCCTGGTCGGCCCCACCGGAACCGGAAAGACCCTGCTCGCGCGCACGCTCGCGCGGACCCTCAAGGTTCCGTTCGCGATCGTGGACGCGACGTGTCTCACCGAGGCGGGCTACGTCGGCGAGGACGTGGAGAACATCCTCGTCCGGCTCCTCCAGGCGACCGATTTCAACGTGGTGAACGCGGAGCACGGCATCGTCTACGTGGACGAGCTGGACAAGATCTCGCGCAAGTCGGAAAACCCATCGATCACCCGCGACGTTTCCGGCGAGGGCGTGCAGCAGGCGCTCCTCAAGATCCTCGAAGGCACGATCGCGAACGTTCCACCTCAGGGCGGACGGAAGCATCCGCAGCAGAAGTACATCGAGGTGAACACGAAGGACATCCTCTTCATCTGCGGGGGAGCGTTCGAGGGCCTGGAGAAGATCGTGGAGCGCCGCGTGAGTCAGAAATCCATGGGCTTCGGCGCGGATATCCGGAGCCGGAAGGACCGGAACATCGGCGAGCTTCTCGCGCTGGTGGAGCCGGAAGACCTGCTCCGTTACGGGTTGATTCCGGAATTGGTCGGGCGGCTTCCAGTCATCGGGGCGCTCGATTCCCTGAACAAGCAGTCGCTGGTCGAGATCTTGACCAAGCCCAAGAACGCGATCACGAAGCAGTACCAGAAGTTCTTCGAGATGGAGGGCGTCAAGCTGGAGTTCACCGAAGACGGTCTGGAAGCCGTCGCCGACCTCGCGCTGAAGCGGGGCACCGGCGCGCGCGGATTGCGGGCCGTGCTCGAGGAAGCGATGATGGACCTCATGTACGAGATCCCGTCGCGGCTCGAGGTCGTGGGCTGTACGATCACCCGCGATGTCGTCGGACGAAAGGCGGAGCCCATCCTCACCTTCCGCGGCGATCGTCGCCGCAAAGAGGCATAGCCTGGGCAAGAGCGGAAAGAGGAAGAATAGAATGATTCGACTCGAGCGCGACGGGGAGGTTTTCGAGATCCGGGACCGGATCCCGCTGCTCCCACTTCGCGACGTCGTTATTTTCCCGTATATGACCATTCCGCTTCTCGTGGGGCGGATTCCGTCCGTGAACGCGATCGAGGCGGCCGTGCAGAAGGACCGCGTCCTGTTCGTCCTCGCGCAGCGCCGTCCCGACGTGCCCGATCCGGTCGCGAAGGATCTGTACCGCGTCGGCACGGTCGTGCGCGTCCTGCAGCTCTTCCGCCTCCCGGACGGCACGATGCGCGTCCTGGTCGAGGGGATCTGCCGCGCCCGCGCCAAGAAGTTCTTCAAGGGCTCGGAGTACATGTCCACCTCGGTCTCGATCATCGAAGACAAGGTGCGGCAGGACGCCCAGCTCGAGGCGATGACCCGGAATGTGCTCGCCTCGTTCAACGACTATGTCCACCTGAACCGTCGCGTCCCGGACGAAGTGCTCTCGACCGCGAACAACATCGGCAACCCGGTCCTTCTCTCGTACACGGTGGCGTCGCACCTGATCTTGAAGGTCGCGGTGAAGCAGGGAGTCCTAGCCAGGTCCACAAGAACCAGAAGGAGTTCTATCTCAACGAGCAGCTCAAGGCGATCCGCAAGGAGCTCGGCTACCAGAACGAGTTCTCAAACGAGATCGACGAGCTGGTCCAGGCCGTCAAGAAGGCCAAGATGCCTCCCGAGGTCCACGAGAAGGCCGTCAAGGAGATCGACAAGCTCGGGAAGATGTCCTTCATGTCCCCCGAGGCAACTGTCGTCCGGAACTACGTCGACTGGCTTGTCTCCCTGCCGTGGGCAAGCAAGACCGACGACAATCCGGATATTCAGAGCGTCGAGAAAATCCTGGACGAGGACCACTACGGGCTCAAGAAGGTCAAAGAGAGGATCATCGAGTACCTCGCCGTGCTCAAGCTCTCGGGGAGCCTCAAGGGTCCAATTCTCTGCTTCGTGGGTCCTCCCGGCGTGGGAAAGACCTCCCTCGGAAAATCGATCGCGCGCGCGCTCGGGCGGAAATTCGTGCGCATGTCGCTCGGGGGCGTCCGCGACGAGGCGGAAATACGCGGGCACCGGCGCACCTACATCGGCTCCATGCCCGGGCGGATCATCCAGGCGATGAAGCGGGCCGGTTCGATGAACCCGGTCCTTCTGCTCGATGAGATCGACAAGCTCGGAACCGACTTCCGCGGCGATCCTGCCTCCGCGCTTCTTGAGGTCTTGGATCCGGAGCAGAATCACACCTTCAACGATCACTATTTGGAAGTGGACTTCGACCTCTCGCAGGTGATGTTCCTGACCACGAGCAACACGCTCTACTCCATTCCGCCGGCGCTGCTCGATCGGATGGAGATCATCCGCCTGCCGGGATATCTCGAGTTCGAGAAAGTCGAGATCGCGAAGAACTTCCTGGTTCCGAAGGAGCTGAAAGCCAACGGCCTCGTGCCCAAGGATCTCCAGATGAACGACGCCGCGATCCGCGCGGTCATCAACGCATACACGCGGGAAGCGGGTGTCCGGAACCTCGAGCGCGAAATCGCGGCGATCTGCCGCAAGGTCGCGCGCAAGAAGGCGACCTTGAAGAAGGCGCGGACGTTCCGGATCGTCGAGAAACAGCTTCAGAAGTTCCTCGGCGTGCCCAAGTACCTCGACAGCCAAATCGAGCGCCGCTCCCGTATCGGCGTGGCGACCGGCCTCGCCTGGACCGAGGCGGGAGGGGACCTCCTGAACATCGAGGTGAGCATTCTCGCCGGGACCGGCGTGCTCATGCTGACCGGAAAGCTCGGCGAGACGATGCGCGAGTCAGGACAGGCGGCGCTCTCCTACGCCCGTTCGCGCGCGATCTCGCTGGGACTGGACAAGAACTTCTACAAGGGGATCGACGTCCACGTGCACCTTCCGGAGGGGGCGATCCCGAAGGACGGCCCCTCGGCGGGGATCGCGATGGCCACGGCCCTCGTGTCCGCGCTCACGGGCGTGCCGACGCGCGACGACGTCGCGATGACCGGGGAGATCACGCTCCTGGGCAACGTGCTTCCGATCGGCGGCTTGAACGAGAAGGTCGTGGCCGCCAAGCGGGCGGGCGTGAAAACCGTGATCATTCCCAAGCTGAATGAGAAGGACTTGCGGGAGCTTCCCGACTTCATCCGGGACGATCTCCAATTCAAGCTCGTCGAGACCATGGACGAAGTGCTGGAAGTGGCCTTGAAACCGGGCGAGTCCTCCACGTATCTTCGCCGCAACCAGGAAGAGCAACCCCAGCCTTACACGCATTGATCCGCCTCGCTCAGCCGAAGGCTTAACCGGAGACGTCGATGAAACGCGTGCTGTTCACGCCGGGGCCCACGGAAGTTCCCTCCGAAGTTCTCGAAGCGATGGCCAAACCGCTCATTCACCATCGCACCGACGAATACCGTCAGTACTTCCTGGAGACCACGCGTCTCATGCAGGAGCATCTCGCCACGACGCACCCGGTGCTGACGCTCTCGTGCTCGGGCTCGGGCGCGATGGAAGCCGCCGTCGTCAACTTGTTGTCGGCGGGGGATCAGGCGATCGTCGTCGAAGGCGGAAAGTTCGGAGCGCGGTGGGGAATGATCGCGCAGGCGTACGGCGTCACGGTGCACACCGTCAGCGTCGAATGGGGCCGCGTCGCGACGGTGGAGGAGGTTGAGTCCGCGCTTGCGGCCCATCCCAGCGCCAAGGTGATGTTCGTTACACACAGCGAGACCTCGACCGGTGCCCTTTTCCCCGTTCACGACATGGCGCGCGTGGCGAAGGCGCGCGGGGTAGCGACGGTGGTCGACGCCGTGACGAGCTTCGGGGTCTACGACCTCCACTTCGACCGCAGCGACGTGGACGGCCTGGTGTGGGGCTCCCAGAAAGGGATGATGATCCCGCCGGGGCTGGGCTTCGTCTGCTTGAGCCCGCGCGGGTGGGACCTGGTGAAAGAATCGAAGCTCCCCAAGTATTACTGGAATCTCGCAAAGGCGAAGGGCGCGCTGGAGAAGGGGGACACCCCCTTCACGCCGGCGATCAGCCTCGTCCTCGCCGCGCGGGCGGCCATGCTCCTGCTCGCGAAGGAGGGGCGCGACCCGGTGTTCGCGCGCCACCAGCGGAACGGCGACGCGACGCGGAAGGCTGTACGCGCGCTCGGGCTCTCCCTTTTTGCCGAGGTGCCCTCGAATACGCTCACCGCGGTTCACGTGCCTCAGGGAGTGGACGGGGGCGCCGTCGTGAAGACGATGGAGCAGCGCTACGGCGTCAAGATCGCGGGGGGCCAGGATCGCCTGAAAGGTAAGATTTTTCGCCTCGGGCACATCGGCCACTATGACGAAGGGGACATCCTCCGCCTCGTGGGAGCGTTCGAAGCGTCCCTGATCGACCACGGCGCCTCGGCCCAGCCGGGCGCTGGAGTTCGAGCCGCGCAGGAATCCTTCCGCAGCTCCAAGCCCTCCGCCGCGGCGCGTGTCGGTTAAGGTTCTCGTAAGCGACCCGCTTTCCGAGCGTGCGGTCGCGATCCTCCGCGGCATCCCCGGGATCACCGTCGAGGAGCGTCGCGGGCTCTCCGAGTCTGAGCTTTTGCCTTTGGTCGCGGACATCGACGCCTGGGTCGTGCGCGGGGCGACGAGGGTGACGCGGGGCCTGATCGAGGCGGCCCCGAAGCTCCGGTGGGTGGCGCGCGCCGGTGCCGGGATCGACAACATCGACGCGGGCGCCGCGCGCGAGCGCGGGGTGGGCGTGCTCAACGTGCCGGGCGCGAACGCAATCGCCGTCGCGGAGCTTGTGTTCGGTCTCCTCCTCGGCCTGTTCCGCCAGATCCCCGCCGCCGACGCTTCCCTCAAACGAGGTCAGTGGGACAAGACCGGCTTCAAGGGGCGTGAGCTTCGGGGGAAAACGATCGGGATCCTCGGCTTAGGGAAGATCGGCCGCGCCGTCGCGCGGCGCGCGCTGGCGTTCGAGATGACCTGTGTCGGGTACGACCCGCTGCTTTCGGAGGACGCCACCCGCGCCCTCGAGGTGGAGCCGCTCTCCCTGGACGAGCTGCTTCCGCGCTCGGAGATCCTGACCCTCCACGTGCCGCTTTTGCCAGAAACCCGCGGGATGATCGGAGCCATTGAGATCGCGCGCCTCCCGCGCGGGGCGGTGATCGTCAACGCGGCGAGGGGCGGGCTGGTGGACGAGGCCGCGGTGCTCGACGCTCTCGAGCGGGGGCACCTGGGCGGGGCCGTGTTCGACGTTTTCGCCCAGGAGCCGCCGGGCGCCTCGCCGCTCGTGCAGCGGGCGAACGTCGTCGTGACGCCCCACATCGGCGCCGCGACGGTGGAGGCGCAGGAGGCGGTCGGGGAGGAGATCGTGAAGCTCCTCCTCGGGAAGCTGCGCGAAACCGGGGCGATCGGGTAGGGCGGGCCCGGGGAGCGGCCGCGACTTTTCCGGCGGGCGTGAAGATTTCCCGTTGACAGATCTGCCGGGTGGGCCTGAGCATTCAGATATCGCGGAAAGGAGGTGGTCCAGTGCACACGTATGGCATAGAGGTTGTACTGTACTGCGGAGGTGGCTGTAGCTAGCGGCATCTAGAGCGCCCTAGCCTGGTGCCTGCTGGCGAATCCCAACAGTCCACCGGAGGTTTCGAGGGGAAGCGGTAACGCTTCCCCTCACTCTTTTTGGTATCGTAGGCGGATATGATTGCCGCGATCGATCTGGAAGGCGTCCTGGCGCCGGAAATCTGGCCCCATCTGGGGCACCACTTCGGCATCCAGGAGCTTCACCTCACCACGCGCGACGTTGCCGATTTCGAGGACCTGATGAGGCGGCGCGTGGACGCGCTGAATCGCTCCGGTCTGACGCTCGCGCAAGTACGGGAGGTGGCCCACGAGGTGCGGCCGTACCTGGGGGCGCACGAGTTCCTCGATCGGATCCGAAGACAGTGCCAGGTCATGATCATCTCGGACACGTTTCACGAGTTCGCCGAGCCGGTGATGGAGCGTCTCGGCGGGTACAACCTGTTCGCGAATCAGTTCGAGGTCGACGGCCAGGGCCGGATCGCCGGCTGGAAGCTCAGAATCCGCGGCCAGAAGGCGCGGGTCGTCGAGGGGATGAAGGGCGCGGGCTTCAAGGTGATCGGAATGGGGGACAGCCTGAACGACCTCACCCTGTTGGAATCCGCGGATTACCCGATCCTGTACCGGCCGGTCGCCGCCCTCCGCGAGCGGTTGCCTTCGGCACCCACGGCGCAAGGCCTGGATGAAGCCCTCCAGATGTTTCTCCAAATCTTCCGCATGAACGGCGGGCTGGGCTGAGGACACGCTGAGGAGCAACCCCCTGAGCCCGGTGGTTGACCCCCGCCACGGTCTCTGATAGGGTCAGGTGTTCGTCGCTTCCGTACCAGCCGCGAGAGCCAAACTCGCGGTCTTTTCGTTTGGAGGTCGTCCGCGCATGTCCTGCCGTGTCGTCGTCGGCGCCCAGTGGGGCGACGAGGGAAAAGGGAAGATCGTCGATCTCCTGAGCGAGGAAGCCGACGTCGTGGCGCGGTATCAGGGCGGCCCGAACGCCGGTCACACCGTGGTCGTCGGCGATCAAACATTCATCCTTCATTTGATCCCCTCGGGAATCCTTCGTCCCAACACGATCTGCTACATCGGGAACGGGGTCGTCGTGGACTGCGACGCGCTCCGTCACGAGCGGGACACTCTCCTCAAGCAGGGCGTGCGGGTGGACGGCAGGCTTTTCGTTTCCATGTCGGCGCACATTATTCTCCCCGACCACCGTGCTCTGGAGCAGCTGACCGAGGGCGGACCGGAGAGCGTCCGGATCGGAACGACGGGGCGCGGCATCGGACCCGCCTACACCGACAAGGCAGGTCGCGTCGGGTTGCGCGTCGCCGATCTCTTGGATCCTGGCATCCGCGAGGAGCGCGTGCGGCGCCTGCGAGAACGGGCGGTGCATCTCCTGGGACCGGATGCTCCGCTCGAGCCCTTTGAGGCGGTACTCGCGCGGTGCGCGAAGGACGACGCGCTGCTGCGGCCCATGGCCGTGAACGTCTCCCACGCGGTCGACGCGGCGATGCGGGGAGGGAAGCGCGTCCTGCTCGAGGGCGCGCAGGGCACGCACCTCGATCTCGATCACGGAACCTATCCCTACGTGACCTCCTCGAGCGCGATCGCCGGCGGGGCGTGCACCGGGGTAGGAATCGGCCCGACACGCATCACCGACGTGATCGGCGTCGCGAAGGCATACGCGACCCGCGTCGGGAACGGTCCCTTCCCGTCGGAGCTCGAAGGAGAGCTGGCCGCCAAGCTCCGGGAGGAGGGAAACGAGTACGGTGCGACCACCGGGCGCCCCAGGCGCTGTGGATGGTTCGACGTGGTCGCGATCCGGCACGCGGTGCGCGTCAACGGGCTCACCCAGCTGGTCATCACCAAGCTCGACGTGCTCGACGCGATGCCCGAAATCAAGATTGTCGTGGAATACGAGATCGGAAATCGCCGAGTCTCGGAAATGCCGGAGTCCCTTGCGGAGTTGAACGCCGCGCGGCCGATCTGCGAGGCGTTTTCGGGCTGGCGCGCGCCCACCACCACCGCGCGGCAATGGGACGACCTACCCCGCGAAGCGAGGCGCTACTTGGATCGCGTCGAGGAGCTCGCGGGCGTGCCGATCCGACTTGTCTCGGTTGGCTCGGGGCGCGATGAGAACGTCCGCCGGTCTGTCAATCGCCCTGAGGCCCAGCCGGTAGGGCGCTAGATCTCCACGTCGTAATCCGCACGCGCTCTCCGCTCATTTTCCCCTAATCCCCCCGGCGGAATCTTCCGATAAATCGTAGGCGCACTGTCTCAAGCCCCCCCATCGACAGTTGCCGCCGCGTTGGATGACAATCCCCGGAGGGTTACCCTTGGGCGAGAACTTGAGGTCCGGAAGGGAAAGGACCCGGGCACGGATTCTGGTCGTCGAGGACGAGGACGCGTTGGCAAGGCTCGTCAAGAACCATCTGGAACGGGCGGGCTACGAGGTAAGGACCGAGGGGAAAGGGAAGCCCGCGATCGCCGTCGCGGCGGAGCATTGGCCGGATCTGGTGGTCCTGGACTTGATGCTGCCGGACATGAGCGGCTATGAAGTTTGCGTGGAGCTGAGGCGTCTCTACCGCCCCTGGGTCCTGCCGGTCGTCATGCTCACGGCGTTGAACCAGCCGAAGGACAAGCTACTTGGGTACAGCCACGGCGCCGACGCCTACCTGACGAAGCCGGTCGCTACATCCGAGCTGGTCAGCACGGTTGCGGAGATGCTGAGCCACGTGGAGCGCCGATCATGATTTCGGGACGGCGGACGATCCGGGTGCGACTCCCCCTGGCTTCCTCAGCTCGGTTTCGATGCAGCGAATAATCTCCTCCACGGTGGCCGGCTTCGCGAGATACTTCTGACCGCCGATGACGTTGCCCTTCGCCCGTGTCGTTTCTTTCGAGACCCCCGCGGTCAGGAACACGATCGGTGTGTCCTTGAGGACCCTATCGGCCCGAATCGTTGAGGCGATCTCCCCGCCGTCGACATCGGGCATGATCACGTCCAGCAGGATGATATCGGGCAGAAAGTCCTGAGCAACCTTCAGCCCGTACGCTCCATTATTCTCCACCCTCACTTCGAAGCGCCCGCGCAGCTCGAGACTCAGCTTGAGCATGCGGGTGAAACTCGGCTCATCGTCGATCAAGAGCACCCGGATCTTATCCATGGGCGGAATCCTCACCCTAGGGTCTGATACTTTGGAATATAACCGTGGCTCGCGCGCCCCCGCCGCCTTCCCGATTGCCGATGCGAATCGTGCCTCCGTGCAGCGCGACAATCGGCTTACAAACAGCGAGGCCCAGCCCCGTGCCCCGACCGGGGGGTTTGGTCGTAAAGAAAGGATCGAAGAGCCTGGACCGGGTGGCCTCGTCGATGCCCGTACCGGTGTCCTCGATTTCGATGACGATCACGGTCTGTCCGACACGGAACGGATCGCTCCGCCGGTAGCCGACGTCCGGTCCCGGCTCCTTCAGCTGCTCGCGACGGCTCCGGACGATCAGGGTTCCCCCGGAGGGCATCGCGTCGACCGCATTGATCATCAAATTGACGAAGACCTGCTCGATCTTGGTTCGGTCCAGCATGACCGGGGGAAGGTCGCTCGCGAACTCCTCGACCACGAATATGTGGGACTTGGTCAGCGCGTGCCGGACGAGAAGAAGCGCCTTCTGGAGCAACGAGTTCACATCCTCCTTGCTGACCGTCAGCTCGGTGGCCGTGGAGAACTCGAGTAATCCGCGGATCACGGAGTCGGCGCGCAAGACTGCCTCGCGCGCGTCGTTCAGGGCACCGACCATATTCGCGTCCGGCCTCTGGACTGTTTCCGCGAGGTAATCGATCGCGAACAGGATCACCGCGAGCGGGTTCTTGACCTCGTGTGCGACTCCAGCCGCGAGTCGGCCGATCGACTCGAGTTTCGCGGCCTGCACGAGGTGGAGCTGCGTGGATTTCGTTTCCTCGAGGGATTTCCGGAGCGCCAGAAGGGCCCGCCGCAGCATGGCCTCCCGCTCGCTGAGCTTGACGCTGCTCACCTCGGCCTGCCGGAGCGCCTGCTTGATCGCGGTGATGTCGCGGGCAACCGCCAGGGCGCTGGTCACCCGGCCCTTCTCGTCCCGCGTCGGGGCGATGGACAGGGAAACATCGATCGGAACGCCATCGCTCCTCAGCCGGATGGTTTCGAAGTGCTCGATCGTGGCGCCGCGCGCGATGCTGGTGATCGTGGTTTCCAGCTCGTGGCGCCGGTCCTCGGGGACGAGGAGCGACAAGGGCTTCCCGATGATGGTTTGTGCTGGATAGCCGTAGATTCTCTCGGCGGCCCTGTTCCATGCGACGATGATCCCGTCCAGGGAGACGGCGAATAAGGCGTCGTTCGCCAGCTCCCACACCGCGTCCAATCGGGAGCGCACCTCGGCGTCCGGCCCGCTTCCATTGAGGTTCTGGGTGCCCGCGGCGACGTCCTTCTGTTCCGCGCCGGCGCCCTTCATTTCATGCCTCGAGCTCAGCAAGCGCCTCGCCTTCCGTGGGGTCGATGGTGAGGAAGCGATCGAGGTTCAGCAGGGTCACGACCGAGTGCACCGCCGGGGAGAGAGCGACCAGGCGCACCGTTCCGGCCTGCTCCTGAAACTGTTCCACCAGCACGAGGAGGGCCCCGATGCCGCTGGATCCCATGAACGAGACCTGAGCCAGGTTCAAGATGAGATTCTGGCCATTCGCGAGATCTCCAAGTCGTTGCTCATCGTAGCCCCCCTTCGCTCTCGATCATCGGTAATCTCCCCACCAAATTGAACAGCGACAAAGGAGTAACCCCGTTCCTCTCCCAGTGTCCTACGCCCTTCCCAGCTTCCTCACTGTGATACATGGCGGGTCTCCGGCTCCCGGGTGCGGATCATGAGGGGGTCCCAATCCAGGACGGTGATGTTTCCCAGCTCCGTTCCAGGGTGGTAGGCGACCTCCCTCATCGTCCGATAGATGATGTCGAGCCCAAGGCCGCGGCCGCGTTTCCGGGCCGCCGGGTTTCGAAAGTTCGTGGGTTTCCAGGATTCCGGTCGGAAGGGTTTGCCCCGATCGCGGATGAGAAAAGATCCGCGCGGAGACGTGATGCCGTTTCCGGACCCAGAAATCCACCAGAGCTCGAAGGTTTGGGTGGCATCCTCGTCATATCCGTGTTCCACGACGTTGGCGCACGCCTCGTAGAGGGCGAGGTTCAACATTTCGACGGCCGAGTTCGGCAGTCCGCGTAGGATTTCCGATTGCTCAAGCCACTCGTCCACCCGGTTCAGGGCGTCGAAATCCGCCTGGAGTCGCAGACAGGTCCCGCGCTCTTCCGCCAACGCGAAGCGGCGAAGGGCCGCCGCGGCGTCAGAGACGGAATCCCCAGCCCGCGTCGCGATCAGCCGCTCCGGATCGGGGGCGTTCTCACGGCTCACGATGAGCACCGTTTCGTCGTCCATCGGCAGGGCGTCTCCCCGCCATCCGCCTACGGTGCCGTGCAGCCTGTCCAGGACCTCGCGAGCCCCGGCGCGGGCCGCGTCGAGCACGACCCTCTCCATCCGCTCGAAGCCGAATTGTTCCTGATCCTTCGGGGCGACCGTCTCGTTGATCCCGTCCGTGAATTGGACGAGGACATCCCCCGTTGCCAGATGAAGGACCGAGTCCTCCAGCGTCCCCCGGATTGCGCCTCCGCGAATCGCTCCGAGCGGGATGCCCTTGGACCGGAACCACTCCACGAGCCCGGCGTCCCTCCGATAAACAAGGGTGGGGTTGTGCCCGGCCGAGGAGTAGACCAGCCGGCCCGATTCGGGATCGAGAACACCGTAGAACATCGTGACGAAGTTGCCGCGCTGGAGAATCTCCCCAAGACGCTCATCGAGAGCGACCAGAAGGGAGGCGGGGGAAGGGTGAGTCGAGTGGTACGCCCGGAGCAGGGAGAAGATCATCGAGGTCACAAGGCATCCGGCGAGACCCTTGCCTGACACGTCCGCGACGGCCAGGGCGATCTTTCCGTCGGGAAGGGAGAGCACGTCGAAATAGTCCCCTCCGACCTCGGCGGCGGCCCACTGCTCGCCGCTGATGATGAATTCCCCGGCGACCGTCGGCTTCGACGGAAGGAGCGATCGCTGGATTTGCCGGGCTAGCTCCATCTCGTGAGCAAGCCGTGCGCGTTCCACCATTTCTCCCTGTGCCCGGCGCAGGGCGGAGGACATCTCATTGACCGCCTCGGCCAGCAGTCCGAACTCGGTCTTGTCCGCCAGCTTGACGGGCGTGCTCAAGTCTCCTCGTCCGATTCGCTCGATACCGGAGCGCAGGGTGGCGATGGGGCGGAGAAGGATCGACATCAGAAAGAACGAGGCTGCGAATCCTGTCAGCAGAAAGGCGACAAGGATGAGCGGTTGCTGCTTCCCGATTTGATTGATGGCCTGCTCGATGTGCGATCGATTCATGCCCACGAGCGCGGTTCCAAGGATGCGCCCGTCGGCGTCGAGTATGGGGGCCGAGACCAGGAGGATCGTTCCATTGCCCTCCAGCGATTCGTTTCGCCTTCGAGGTGCTGGGAACGGGATACGCCGAAGCCCATTGGGCCACGCGAACCTGGTGCCGATGCGCCGAACGTCCGGATGCCCTTGGATGATCCCCGATCGATCCAGTACGACGATCATCGCCAGCTCCCGCTGCCGAGCCTGCATCTCCTTCAGCAAAGGGGCGAGCACGAGCTCGGGGTAGTCGGTGAGGAGGGCGCTGGAGCTCGCGAGGGCAAGGTTCCGCGCCTCCAGCAAGAGGCGCGTCTCGATCTCGTCCGCGAGAACGTTTCGCGTCCTGCGCTCCATGACGCCGGTCACCCCCAGCACCGCGAGGGTGGTGAGGACCGCCGCCGTCCCGGCGACGATCCAGCGGATGCTGAAGACGGGTTTGCCAACGGTGCGTACCATCAGCGGTCCTCGCCCGTGAGCTCGCGTGTCCGCGCCTGTTGCGTGCGGGCGCGGGCGATGTAGCTGGCCGCGCGCGTGTCGGTCGGGTCCATCTGGAGCGCCTTCTGCCAATAGGACATCGCATCGTCAAGCTTGCCTGAGGCGAAGAACTCCATGCCTCGGATGAGGTATTCGCGTTTCAGGTACTCCGCGAGCCTCTTGTAGCCCGGGTCCATGGACCACGCGAGCTCCCAGTACCGGAGGGCGTCATCGACCCGGCGCTCCGACATCGCGGCCAGGCCGGCCGTGTACAGTTTCTCGACCTCCCGCTGACGTTCCGGAGAAAGTCGCGGCTTTTCCGGGACCGGGGCCGCGGCACGGTGGGATTCAACCTCCACGCGCCGCTCCGGCGCTCCGGCGCTCTTCCTGGAGGAAGTCTTCCCAATCGCGTGAGCCCCGGCGACGGTAGGGCTCGTGTCCGGGGAATTCGCTGCCGTGGTGTCCGAATCGCTCCGGGCTTGCCTCCGGAGAATCACGCCCCGTGCGGCAAGGCGGTCTCCCGCGATCCGGGCGCGGACCTGTCCCGCCACGGCGGCCGTGTCGTCCGGAGCGATCGCGACGGCGCGCCCGAATGCCGCGGCAGCCGAGGCGTAGTCACCATGGGCCTCGAGCTGGCGCCCCTTCTCGCGGTGGCACAGCGCTTCGAGCGCCCGCGCCTCCAGTTGGCCGGGGTAGAGGATCGCGATCGTCGCGAGGACCTCCAGAGCTTTGTCGAAGTCGGAGTCAGCCTGGGCGGCCTTCGCCCGCGCGAGCAGATCCTCGAGCTGCTGGGTCTGGCGTATCTGAAACGCTTCGTCGAGCTTCGCCTGAATGTCCGCTTCCTGGGCGCGTGAGGCCGCCTCCCGCTGCTGCGCCAACGTGCGCCCGAGGGATCGGGAGATGCCGACGCGATGGACGCTCGAGAGGTCCCCATCCCCGAAGGCGTAGTCCACGACGAAATCGCGCCAGGCGACGGCCATGCCCGCGGCCAGACGGCCGCCGTTTATGCCGGTTCGGATCCCGAGGAGAGGGTGCACCCGAACTTCGAGGCCGGCGTGCACCTTGGTCGTGACCGCCCGAGACTTCTCGAGGTCCAGGGTGAAGAGCGCCGGCCGACCGGCGATGGATGGGTGCTGGTAGGAGAACCCTGTTCGAATCACGCTAGGATCGTGGACGCTTTCCTGGTCCAGGCGGATGGATGGTTGAACGACGTTTCGGACGGAGACGCCCCAGGTGAGGCGCTCCATCCACTCCGCGGGGGTTCGCAGCAAGGCCGAGGGGCGCGCCAGAACGCCCAGATCGGCGCCGAGGCCGCTCCCGCTGAAGCCGGCCAGACTCTGACGCTGGAGCTTCACCGTTCCCCCGACGCTGACGGCTTCCGAAACGGGTCTCCCGAAACCCAGGGCGATCTCGGTCTCCGAGTTCGAGAGGTTGTCGCCCAGGAGAACATTTCCGTCGTCGCGGCTCTCGATTCCGTCGATTCCGAAATGGCGGACCGAAATTCCCGCCGTGCCCCACCGCCAGCTCGGAAGCACGACGGAGAGGTAGTCCTCTCGCGACTCGAGATCGACGTACCCGGAGTGGGTGGCCTGGAGCTCCAGACGCTGAATGAGGCCCAGACCGCCCGCGTTCCAGATCATCGCGCTCGCGTCGTCCGCGACGCCGACGAAGGCGCCCCCCATGCCGAGCGCGCGGTTGCCCGCGCCCGACGCGAAGATGGATCGTGTCCCGCCGTCCTCGGCCGCATGGGCGACTGAGATCCCTGAGAGCAGTACGGCCAGTGGGTAGATCCATCTCGCCCATCGCACCGTGGTCGGTCTCATCGGACGACGGCCACCTTGCGGCGCACGCGCTCTCGGGAACCGTCGGCGAACGTGACCGTGAGCTCCGCGACGTAGACGCCGTTTCGGACGACGCTGCCGTTCCCATTCCGCCCGTCCCAGAGATCGCTCTGGTTCATCCCTGCCAGGCGCGCGGCATCGAGAAGCAACGTCGCGACCCCGTCGCCGGCCGGCGTGTAGATCTTGAGCGTCACCCGGCCCGGGTCGCGGAGGTAGTAGGCAAACGCGGTCGCACCGCGCCCTGCCGCGAACGGGTTCGGAAAGTTCGAGTAGCTGTCATGTAGGGTGGCGGTGGCGAACACTCCGGCACCGGTCCATATGGGAAACGCGACGGTTTGGGCCGGTGCGATCCTAATTTGCAAGAGCGCGCTCGAGGGCTGAACGACGCCGATGCCCGAGGCGTCGCATCCCAGGCGGAAGCTCGAGGGATATCCTGTGACCGCCGTGATCCAGCGCACCTCCAGCGTGATGGTTCCCGGCGGAACGCGCAAGGGCGTGGGTGCCGGAATCACCGAGAGGGTGGAGTCGGGCAGGAGGGCGCCGCTTTGTGCCCAAAGGGTGCCCTGCCGGTAGATCTCCACGCGCGTCGCGGCGCTACCCACGGGGACCGCGGCCTCCTGCTGGTCGGAGGCGCGGAATACCAGGTGGTCGACCAGGATCGAGTCCGAGCCTTGAGGGGCGGTGTTGTTCAGGGTCAGGTGGCCGGCCACAACCGTACGGCCGTCCGGTGCCACGGCCGCCGGCATCTGGCTCACCAGATCCACGAGAAGCTCCCGCGGAGGTGACTCGAGGCGGCAGAGGCCGGACACAAGAGGCAGCTCTGAGCCGGCGCTCGGCGCTTCGGCGACCGCGGTTCCCAGATTCGCGTCTTCCGCGTGGATCCCGTCCGAGAAGATCATGAACTCGATCGATCCCACCGGCGCCGCCGCGGAAAAATCGGCGACCAGCTCGACGGCGACGCTGTCGTAAGGCTCGAGCAGGGGGCGTGGAAGCGGAATGGTCACGCTGCCTCCTGAAGAGGGCGGATTCGTTACCTCGGCCATGGGCACGCCGTTCCAGATCACGGCAACCCGGCTGAGATAGGTCGAAGGCACCAGGGGGCGGCGGGATTCGTCCCGGCACTGGATCGTCAAATCATCGATCGCGATCCGCGCGGTGCCGGCGGAGCCCGGATGGCGCAGCGTGACGCTCATCGCCCGCACATCGGCGGTCCCGACCGTGGACCTCTGCGGGAAGAGGGGAGTTCCCTCGACGCGGAGCGTATCCGCCCGACCCTCCACGACAACCGTGTTTCCCGTGACCTGGCCGCCGGCGTAGACCGCCGGAACGGGATCGCGGGTGTTCGCGTCCCGCGCGTCAAACGTGGGCGGATCGAGGAGACGGAGGCGGACCGCTCCCAGCGGGCTTCCGCTCGAGACGTCGCCGCGGATGAAGAGATCCACCAGCGCATTCGCGGGAACGTTGAGCGGCAGACTCAGCGTCAAGGCGAGCGCGGGACCGTCGCTCGGCGAGAGCACCCGGGCGGCCAGAAGTTGAAACGGTGTCTCGACGCGCAGGAAGCTGAGGAAATCCGCAGGCCTCGGAACCGCCGCGCCGTTCGTGTCCTCGACCACCACCGAGAAGCCGAAGACGCGGACATCGGACGTAATGCCCGCGACCCCTGGGCTCTCGAGGCGCACGCGCAGAAGCTCGACGCCGGCCTGGCCCCGCCCGACACGGTGGACAACGACCGTGTCGGCGGCAACGTCGATCTCGGTTGCCTGTGACCCCACCCGCGCCACCGCGGTCAAAACCGGATAGGTTCCGCCTTGCAGTGCGACCGAGACCGGCGCGCCGCTCAAAGCGTCCCGCGCCGAGAAGACGGTGCTGTCGGTGATCGCGAGCCGGAACGCGGGCACCGTCGTGGACGACGCGATGTCGAGCGCGATGGTGAGTGCCGCGCTTTCCCCCGCGGGTATCGAGACGGGGGAGGCGAACGTCAGGTCGATCTCAGTGCCCGAAGACTCGATCGAGGACTTGCGCAGGACTACTTCCGCTCCGTTGCTCACGACGACCTGGCTCACGATGGAGGAAGGGACGATCCCGGCTCCGGTGCCGTTCTCGACCTGCACGCGCAGCCCGAGGAGACGAACGGGGGACGACTCGGGACCGCCGGGGTTGTTGAAGATGAGCGTCATCGCGGCGACGTCGGTCTGTCCGCCGTTGACCGATGCGGGCAAGGACGAGGTCGCCGTGAAGTCCAGGCTCTGGGTCCTGGTGAACACCTGGTGCGTGTTCGAAGAAGTGGGGAGGGAATTGCGCGGGGCACCGCTGGGCGAACCGGTTCCTCCGGCGCTTCCCGTCAGCCGCACGTCGCCGGCGCCGGCAGCCGTGTAGACCCAGAGGAACGAGTCCTGAGCGCCGGGTGCCAAGTCAAAGGACGGCGGAGACGGACCAGAGACGGGGGTGAGGCTCCCGCTCCCGGCGGGGGAAAGGGCCGAAGGCGCGATACCGTTCACCGACTCGCTGCCGGCGTTTCGCACGATCATGATCGCATTCACCGTCTGCCCGATCGTGCTGGCGTGCGGCAGGATCTCGATCGAGGCAAGGAGCGGCGCATTGCTCAGGAGAACGCCGTTTGGAGCCGCGACCGGGCCATCCAGCGGCCCGTCGTTTCCGGAGCCCACGGTCACGCCGCCGATGGGTATTGCGAGGCGGACGGTGGCGGAATCGGCGGGAGAGGCGGAAACCGTCAGCGACACGAAGAGCCGCGCTCCCGCGCCGGCCAGCGCCTCTGCGAGCACCGCGCTTTGCCAGTGATCCGCCTGCCAGGTCAGCGGTCCGAGATCACGATCGTCCCCGGATCCGGGCGTGAACTGACCATCCCCGCCGTCACCCCATAGGCGGAGCTCGGCGATGTCGCCGGGGCCGCCTGTTCCAAGATTGACGAGGCGTAGCCCGTCGAGGACGTCGTCGTCGTAACCGTTCCGGGGGAGGAGGAGATCCATGACCCGCGCCGGGCCCTCGCCGCGACCGAGGGTCGTCGCAGGAGTTTCAAAAACCGCGATTTGTGCCGCGACCATTCCGTCGACGGTGATTCGGGCGCCGGAGTCGAGCGGCCAGTTCGCGAAAATGCGGGTGGAGTCGTCAAAACGGACCTGCGACGCTCCGCGAACCGAGACGGAAAGGACGTCCCCGTCTCTTGCGTCGGAGAGGGACAAATCACCGGTCAGGAAGAGCTCCCCTTTCTTGCCCGGCGCGAGCGGCCAGGCCAGGCCGCCAAAATGCGCCTCGCCATCCATGAAGCGCGCCGTTCCGAGGAGCGGATCCTCCGCGAGGCTGCCCAGCACCCCGTCACCGTTTCCGTCGAACCGCAGCGCCAGTTGGCCGAGCTCGGAGTCCAGTTCAGGGATCGACCCGGGACCCGACGCTTCATTGGTGAAGGCGAACTCGGAGAGCGTACGTGAGTTCGCGTACGAGTTTTCGACGACGATGTGCGCCAGCGGCACGTCCCTCCGCCCCGGAGACGCGGACTGAGACGGAACGGGCGCCGCGGCCAGCGTGATCCGATCGGCGGTGCTGATGTCGAGGGGATACGGGTTGTCCACGATCCGATCGAGCGGACCGTCATTCGCGCTCGCCATCCCGACACCGACGTCCGGTGGGGGCGGAAGCGCGAGGCGGATCGTATTCGCGTCTGTGGCGAAGTCACCGAGATCGACCGAGAAGAAAACACGGAGGCCGCCGGACGTCACATTCTGCGAGATCCCGGTGAGCTGCCAGCGGTCCCCGGTGAAGAGAAGCTTTCCGAGGAGTTGATCCGAGGTCGGATCGAACTGGGAGTCTCCGTTGTCCGCCCATGCACCGACCGCCGCGATGTCCGATCCGGCCTTCGCGGTCCCTTCGTTGATGATGGCCAGCTTTTCGAGTCGATCCGCCTTGTATCCGTTCGGTGGAAGCAAGACATCGAAGGCGAGGTTATCGATCGAACCCGCCAGGAGCCTTGCAGGCCCAACCGCCACGACCGGCATCTGTGCCGCGGAGGCGCCATCCAGGACGATCGATCCCGCCGGTTCGACCGGCCAGGCGTTGTCCGTCGTGGTTGGCTGGCTGAACGTCAAGTCCGATGGGCCCTGGATGGAGAGATCGAGGTTGTCGCTATCGCGAACGTTTTGGAGGGGAATGTCGGTTACCACGAAGAGCGTAACCGATCCCAACGCCGGGATCGCCACGTTGAGTGGGGAAAACCGGAGAACGCCGCCGGATGCAGCGGTCTGGGTGAGGGAATCGTCTGCGGCCGGATTGAACGTCTTGTCGCCGTCGTCGAGGTATATGCGCGGCTGTCCCAGCTCGGCGTCGAGCTTGCTTTGATTGCCCGGCCCCAGAGACTTGTTCGTGAACCGGACCCCCTGTAGCGTCACGGGGAGCGACGTGCTGATCGTCAGCATGAAGCACAGCGCGTTGGTTTGGCCCGGGAGCAGGGTCTGAAAGGTCTGCGACCCGCTCACCGTGGCGGCGTGCGTGGCGTTGGGTAACGCTGCGAGCGCAAGCGAAGAACTAAGGGAAGTGATCGCGACCAGGAGAGTTCTTCCGATCGCGGTCACGCGAGCTGGTCCACCCCGCCCCAACTTGCCGGTATCACGCTTCCGCATAATGAAATAGGTATCGGCTATCGGCTTCGTTGGCTTAAGCGGGATTCGATCGAGCCACCCCCCGCCAGTGCCGGTGATAGGCTCTTTATGTCGAAGATTGACCGTGGCTTTGGCGGCTGGTCCGATCGAGCCGCGGCCCCGGAGTTCGTCAACCGGACCGCGCGGACGTGAAGCCCTTGACGCAGCATTTCGCTCAAGACGGGGCGAGCTCGCGCCGATTACAAGATGGGAGGCGCGCCCCATGCGAACGCGATATCTGAGGGGCTTGGTGTTCGCGGGCGCGGCGTTCCTCGCCGTTCGTCCCGTCACCGCGGGGACGATGACGGGCGGGGCGGGGGTTGACTATGAGACTGGGCCGGAAGCTCAGTCCTATCGAAGCGCGCTCCTCTTCGGGTCGGCAGACCTCGCGTCAGGGGATTTCACGGTCGCTGCGGTCCGGTTCGGCGACAGCTCGGTCGGGCCGGGCATCAGCGGGTTTGCAAATGCGGGCCCGCGGATCACATCCGCATCCCGGCTTCGTGTGATCGGCCTGCGCACGATCGGTGACCGCGCCTACCGCGCATGGCGAGTGCGCGCTGGTCCGGAGCTCAACCTGACTTCGGAGGTGACTCTTGGGGCCTACTATCTCCGCGCCCAGGACAACTCCGCGGGGAACTTTGACGCTGGTGGAGTTGAGTTGAGCGTCCCGATCGCCCGGGGCGTATCGGGGCAAGTTGGATCTTCGTATGGGAAATGGGACGGCGGCGCTACGACCGCCCAGGGGATGATGGCCGGAACATGGCATGCCGGTTCGCGGGTCCAGTTCCTGTGCGAGGTCGACGTCGGCCGCAACGTCATGACGACGTCGTCGTCGGCCCCATCGGGCGGTGGAATCCTAGGAGGACTACCGATCACCGGCGGTCTAGGAAATGGGGGCTCGGTCACGGAGTCGAGAACCGAGAACCGTGTCACCGCCACAAGCCAGTTTGGCGTTCGGTTTTTGTTTCCGTGAGCAGTTCGGGGGGTCCCACAGCGCGCAGCGGAGTCATCTGTTGCGCGCGAAAAGGAGGTTGAAGATGAAATCGATCACCGGTGCTTTGTTGGGCGGGGTCCTGGTCCTGGCTTCAGTGGGGACCTCATTCGGGCAGGTAAGAGATCCGGCCGCATCCGGCGCCGCTTCCACCACCACGGGTACACAGAGCACCCTCGAGGCGCAGCCGCCTGCAGCGCCAGCCCAGGTGCATGCAGAAACGCAGGCGCAAACGGCGACAACCGCCGAGGCAAGCGTGGACGCCAACGCCGCTCTCAAGACGGTCCGGGACCGAGCGAAGGGCGCTCCCGCCAAGACGCGCGAGGCGGTGGAGAAGAAGCTGACGGAGATCTCCAAGGAGATCGATGCCGAGGCGACCGCGAAGGGACATGCCGTCGTGGCGGATCGCGTAGCGGCAGAGTTCGGAATGACCAGCGAGACCCTCATGGCGGAGCAGAACACGCTCAACACCGGTTGGGGCGACCTTGTGATCGCTCACACGCTGCTTGCGAACGCAAAGACCCCATTGACGACGGAGCACCTCTTTTCGCTGCACCGGTCGGGATTCGGGTGGGGTCAGATCGCCTACGGGCTCAACCTCCGCTTGGGCGAGGTTACTGCTGCCGTGAAGAGCGAGGGGGGAGTCGCGACGGGGCTGACGAAGGCTGACGGTAAGGCTGCCATGATCCACAGCGGAGCCCGTGTGGGCGCTACCACCAAGACGAGCGCGGCCGCAGGAAAGACGAGCGTGGGCGCCTCGAGCGGCGTGGGAGTAGGAGTGAAACTAGGACAGTAGTCGAGCGGTCAAGACCGACTCGATCGGTAACGCTTTCGCCCCGTCGGGCTTCGGCCCGCGGGGCGATTTTCTTTATGTGCTTGTGGACGGGGCCTGTTACTGGAAGGCTGCGCTCCATGCGGACGAGCGCTGGCACGAGGCCCTTCTCTCCCGGTGCGGCAACGGGCGGCTTCTCGAGATGAAGGAGGATCCACTCTCCCCGGGGGCGGTCGTCAGCCTTCTGCGCGACCTCATCCGGATTCCGTCCGTGAATCCCAAAGTCGCGGCGGAGGAAGCGTACGGGGAAGAAAAGATCGCGGCATTCGCCGCCGGGTGGCTCCAGGCTCGGGGCATCAAGGCATGGCTCGACGAGGTCGCTCCGGGCCGTCCGAATGTGGTGGGTGAGGTGGGGGATGCCGACGGGCGCGCGCTCGTCCTTTGCGCGCATCTCGACACGGTCGGCACGGCCGGGATGACGATCCCTCCGTTCGAGCCCAGCGTAGACGGAGGCCGCGTCTACGGGCGCGGATCCTACGACATGAAGGGCGGCGTCGCTGCGGTGATGTGCGCGGCGGCGGCGCTGGCGCGTACAAGATTGGGTGGCCGGATCCTGGTCGCGCTCGTCGCCGACGAGGAATACGCGAGCGAGGGTGCCGAGCGCTTCGTCCGGAATCACACGGCCGACGGGTGCATTCTCACGGAGGGCAGCGAAGGGAAGCTGATCCTGGCCCACAAGGGCTTCGTTTGGGTCGATGTCGTCACGCGGGGTCGGGCGGCCCACGGCAGCCGCTGGGATCTGGGCCGGAGCGCGATCGGCCGGATGGGGCGGATCATCGCGGCGCTCGAGGAGTTCGATTCCTTGAAGCTCCGGGGACGGGTCCACCCTCTTGTCGGCCCGGCGTCCATGCATTGCTCGCTCATCGAGGGTGGCGTCGGGGTCTCGACCTACGCACCCGAGTGCCGGATGCAGGTGGAGCGGCGCACGCTGCCCGGCGAGACCCCGGAGCAGGCGATCGATGAGATCGAGAATCTTGTGCGCGGCATCGGAGAAGAAGCGGAGGTCACGCTTCGCTTCTCCCGTCTTCCCCTGCTCACCGATCGAAACGCCCGAGTCGCTCAGTGCGCGCGTGACTCGATCGCGGCGGTGGCTGGGGCCGTCCCTGAGGAGACCGGCGTCGGGTACTGGATGGACGCGGCGGTTTTCGCTGCGGCAGGGATCCCAAGCGTGAATTACGGTCCGACGGGAGCCGGTGCCCACGAGGCGATCGAGTGGGTCGATGCGGAGTCGGTTGTGACGTGCGCCCGCGTCCTGGTCGAAAGCGCGCGGCGTTTTCTCTCTTAGCTTCCGCGACCAGCCGACGCGTACAGGTTCCGCGCGATCATCAAGTGCCGCATGGCGTCGGATCGGCGGCCCCGTGATTCCAGCAACAGCCCGAGATTATAGTGGGCGTCCGCCGCGTCCGGGTCGCGCACGATCGCCTGCTCGTAGGCAAGAATCGCATCCTCCGGGCGGCCCCGGTCGTCGAGAAGCACGGCGAGGTTGAAGTGGCAGGTCGCGTCTTCGGGGGCACATCGCACGGCGTCGCGGTAGTGCGCCTCTGCCTTGCCGAGCTCGCCGGCCTCATGATCGAGCCTGCCCAGGTTGAGATGCGCGTCGGCGAAGTGCGGGTCGGCCTGAAGGGCCTGCATGTACGCCTGCCGCGACTCGACCGGTGACGTGTTCTCGAGCTCGCACCCAAGATGGAACCATTGCTCGGCCGAAAGCCTCGGGGCCTCGCCGGTGTCCGTCCGGATCGGACCCCCTCCCGCGTCCTCTCCGGTCCCGGGGATTTCTCCGGCATCGAATTCGAGCAGGAACTGGCCCGAGTCCGGTTGCCAGGGAGCGTTCCCGTCCCAGGCGACGGCGCGATCGCCGTCGGCGAGAATCCGTATGCTCGTGAGCGGCAGGTCTCCCGCGAGCTGCCGTCGGAGGGAGGACCAGATGCGCCGCACCCGGCGCGCCGGGATCCCGGCCTCGAGCAGGCCCCGGGTGGTGCGGAGCAGCAGGAGCTGCTGAAAGGTGAACTCGGGACGGCCGCCCGGTCCGGGTTCCGGGGTGACCCCTCCCAAGCGTGCCAGGGTCCTGACCCTGGCTTCAGTGGACTGGAGGATCCGGGCCGTGTCGCGGGTAGAAAAGTGCTTCGTCGCGTCCATGCTCCACCGCCTCCCCAGCTACCTTGACGCTCGCTTGCTCTCCTTGGCGGCAGGCTCGGTGCGCTTCGCCCTTACGGCCGGTTTCTTGCCCTCCGGTTGGCCGGCCTTGGGGCCGCGCTTCTCGAGGCTCTGCTTGAGCGCGTCCATGAGATCGATCACCTGCGTGCGCTGAACCTGCGGGCCGATGGCCGTGACCTCCTTGCCCTCGACCTTCGAGTCCGCGGCGGAAAGGACGCGCTGGCGATACTCGTCCTGGTATTTCTCGGGCTTGAACTCCGCCCCCGAGAGCTCGTCGATGAGGCGTTTGGCAAGATCCAGCTCCCCGGGCTTGATCGCGGCGTTCGCCCCTTTGTCGACCTCGCCGAAATCCCGCACCTCATCGGCGAAATACATCGTGTGGAGCATCAACCCGTCCTCGCTGGGGCGGATGAGCACGAGGCTCTCCTTCCCGCGCATGACGAACTTCGCGAGCGCGACGCGCGCGGTCTTGATCATGGCGTCGGACAAGAGGCGGTAGGGCTTCTCGCCGCCCTTATCGGGACCGAGGTAATACGTCTTTTCGAAATAGATCGGGTCGACCTGCTCGAGCGGTACGAACTCCGCGATGTCGATGACCTTCGAAGCCTCGCCCTCGAGCCCCTTCAGCTCCTCTTCGGTGAAGCGCACATACTGGTCCTTTGCGAACTCGTACCCTTTGACCAGGGCCGAGCGGTCGACGACCTCGTTGCAGACGGGGCAGACCTGCTGCTGTTTGATTCGGCTACCGCACTTCTCGTGGAGCAGGTTGAACGACACTCCAGCCGACGAGGTGGCCGTGTACATCTTGACTGGGATCGAGACGAGGCCAAACGACAGCACCCCCGATCCTACGGAATGTGGCGGCATGCTCAGTCCCTCCAATACTGGGTAGCACGAGGCTATCACCATGCTCTGCTATACTCAACGCCAAGTCCGATATCGACCGCTCAGGCCTCGGCCTAAAGGCCGCGGGGCCGGCGCCGAGGCCATCCCGTGAGTAAAACCCGCGACCCCCATCTCGAAGACTACCGCCGCAAGCGCGATCCCGTCCGCACGCCCGAACCGTTTGGCGCGGGCGATTCTCCCCCGTCCGGCCGCGCCATTCCCGCGGCGGGCCCCGGTTTCGTCGTGCAGAAGCACTGGGCGCGCAACATGCACTTCGATTTGAGGCTCGAGCTGGAGGGCGTGCTCAAGAGTTGGGCGGTGCCCAAGGGGCCGTCGACCCGTGTCGAGGAGAAGCGGCTCGCGGTGCACGTCGAGGATCATCCGCTCGAGTACGGGAACTTCGAGGGGGTGATCCCGTCCGGCAACTACGGCGCTGGATCGGTGATCGTATGGGATCGCGGCTGGTTCCGCTCGTTCAAGCCCGAGGATCCGCTCGAGCAATATGCGCGCGGCAAGATGGAGCTGGAGCTGTTCGGGTTCAAGCTGCGGGGCCGATGGACTCTCGTGCGCATGGGGAAGAAGGAGAAAGAGTGGCTGCTTCTCAAGAAGGCCGACGGGTCCGCGACCGAGTATGAAGCGATCGATCGGTATCCCGAGTCCGTGATCTCCGGCCTGACCGTCGAGGAGATGCGCGACGTGCCCGGCACGGTCGCCGCGGTTCGGGATCGGGTCCGGTCCCTGAATGCGCCGAGCGGCAACGCATCGGCGCGCAAGGTTCCGCTCACGCTGGCCACTCTGGCCACGCATCCTCCCTCGGGCCCCGAGTGGTGCTTCGAGATCAAGTACGACGGCGTGCGAGTGCTTGCCTGGCGCAAGGACGATGAGGTCCAACTGACCGGCCGAAGCGGAGAGGACATCACCGGCCGCTATCCCGAGATCGCCGACGCGCTGCGCGCCCTCGCCATGCCCCGATTCCTGCTCGACGGCGAGATCGTTGCCGAGGATGAAGGCGGACACCCCAGCTTCCAGCGTCTCCAGGCGCGCATGGGGCTCACGCGTCCGCGGGACATCGAGGCCGCGAGGGCACGCGTGCCCGTCCGAGGCATGTTCTTCGATTGCTTGAACCTCGAGGGGCACGACCTCCGAAAGCTCCCGCTCGCTCAACGGAAGGAGCTTCTCGCCCGGGTCCTGCCGCCCTTAGGAACCGTTCAGCGCTGCGACCACGTGCTCGAGCACGGCGAGGCGTTCTTCGCGGCGGCGTCGGAGATGGGGCTCGAGGGGATTGTGGCGAAGCGGCTCATGAGCCCGTACTCCGGCCGCCGCTCAGCCGACTGGATCAAGGTCAAGTGCGACCGCCGGGACGTGTTCGTGATCGGCGGCTATACCGAGCCTCAGGGCTCGCGCGCGCGGTTCGGCGCGCTCCACGTGGGACGGTACGAGGGGACGCGGCTGGTCTACGTGACCAAGGTCGGCACCGGCTTCGACACGGCGGGGCTCGAGAAGATCGCGCAGGCTCTCGAGCCGCTCCGGCGCGCGACCTCGCCGTTTGAGGTCGGCAGCCCCAGCGGGCGCGGGAATCATTGGGTGGAGCCGCGGCTCGTATGCGAGATACGCTTCACCGAGTGGACCGACGATGGCGGGCTCAGGCACCCGACGTTCATCGGACTGCGGCCCGACAAGAAACCCGAGGACTGCCGCCCCGAAGAGCGGCTGCGGCTCACGGAGGGGCCCATGGAAGATGGAGATCCCGCGCCGCGCGCGGAGAAGCCCGTTCGTGAGGCGACGGGCGTCCGCCGCCCTTCTCCATCCGCCGCGACCCGCGAGGTTCGCCTCACGAATCTGAAGAAGGTCTTCTGGCCGGAGGGCTACACAAAGGGCGACCTGATCGGCTACTACGAGTCGGTCGCGCCGCTGCTCCTGCCGTACCTCCGCGACCGCCCGGTCGTGCTGACGCGGTATCCGGACGGCATCACGGGCAAGTCCTTCTTCCAGAAGGACGCACCCGTGTTCGTGCCCGACTGGGTTCCAACGGTGACCGTTCACTCCGACGACACCGAGCGCGACATCCGATATTTCGTGATCGACGACCTCGAGTCGCTGCGATACGTCGCCAACCTCGCCACGATTCCGCTCCATGTCTGGAGCGCGCGTGTCGGCTCACTCGAGAAACCAGATTGGCTGGTGCTCGACCTGGATCCCAAAGAGGCGCCGTTCGCGCACGTGGTGCAAGTGGCGCGCGCCCTGAAGACGATCCTCGACGATGTCACGCTGCCGAGTTACATCAAGACCTCGGGCGCGACCGGTCTGCATGTGTTGATCCCGATGGGGCGCCGCTACACACACGAGGAAACCCGCACGTTTGCCCGCCTCCTCGCGATGCTGACCGTCGATGCGGTTCCCGAGATCTCGACCGTGGCGCGCGCGATCAAAGGCCGCGGCGGAAAGGTCTACGTGGACTTCGGCCAGAACGGGCGCGGCAATACGATCGTGGCGCCCTATTCGGTGCGTCCCTTGCCCGGCGCGCCGGCTTCGTGTCCCTTGCGCTGGGACGAGGTCACGGCGCGGCTCGATCCGGCGCGATTCACAATCAAGACGCTGCCGAAACGCTTCGAGAGCATGGCCGATCCGATCGTCGAGGTCCTCGGGGAGGGCGTGGACGTGGCTGCGGCAATCGCGGGGATCGAGCGGCGGATGGATCCGGGGGCCGCCCTGAAGGAAACCCCCCGGAAGGAAACCCCCCGGAAGGGAGCCCCTCGGAAGGGGACCGCTCGGAGGAGGGGACGCTCGTGACCGCCGCAACCGAGCTTCGGTTCCAGGCGAGCCGCTCCTCAGGCGAGGTCTCCGCGCTGCTCGAGCTTCCCGACTCCGCGCGTTGGCTCATGGTGCTGGGTCACGGTGCCGGCGCCGGCATGCGGCATCACTTCATGGATGATGCGGCGGCCGCCCTGGCCTCTCACCAAATCGCGACGTTCCGCTATCAGTTCCCGTACATGGAGAAGCGGACCTCACGTCCCGACCCGCAGCCCGTTCTGCTCGCTACCGTCCGGTCGGCAGTCGCCGCGGCGCACGCCGCAGCCGGCGACCTGCCTCTTCTTGCGGGCGGGAAGTCGATGGGTGGGCGCATGACCTCTCTAGCCTCCGCGGAGGACGGTCTCCCCGACGTGAAGGGGCTCGTGTTCTTCGGCTTCCCCCTCCATCCTCCCGGAGCGCCGGGG